>JAIRPQ010000019.1 GCA_031256875.1 Eubacteriales Family XIII. Incertae Sedis bacterium
AACGGGCAACAGTATTTTAATTACATCAACAATTTCATCGGCGCGAAATACGAATACTACGGCGACGTGCGCGACATAGCGGGCGTAAACGAGCCGAGCGATATCACGAGCATTGCCGACCTCGAATCGAAATCCAGCGTGAAAGCGGCATACGGCACGAATTTCGCGGCGGACTCATGGACGGCTCCGAACAAAAAGCCACGGCTGGAGCTCGGTTTCAACTTCGACTCGATAAGGCTGGGCGGCAGCGGCACGGACACCACTTACAAAGGCATCTACCAATACGGTTCGTCCAGGAACAAGACGGGCTTCTATAAAATCACGCTCTACGCGCTTGGGCACAGCAACATAGAAAAGCTGGTGTATGTGCCGAACCAGGAACCGCTAACGCTTTCAAAGGAATCGATGAATCTCGTCAAGGGGCAGAGCCAGACCCTGGCGTCGAGCTACGTCGACCCCACGGGAAAGATAACGCGAATCGACTGGGGCAGCTCCGACGAGAATGTCGCTACCGTGGATGAAAACGGCAAAGTCACGGGCATCGCGGCAGGGACAGCCACAGTGACCGCCGAAGCCATCAACGTGGCAACGGGCAGGGACGGCACTGTCACCGAGAGCACCGTCTACACCGCGGAGTGCAAAGTGACCGTTTCAAACCCAGCATTGGATTCGCCGACCAACCAGCTGCCGACCTCGGTCAATCAGCCCCCCGCGGCGCCACAGACCGCCTCCATTACGCTGAACGTTTCCGCAGCAACCCTGTATCACAAGGGCAGCAAAAGCAAAACGACGCTGGTGGCAACGGTCGCGGGCGCGGCGGCGGACGTGGCATGGACATCATCAAACACGAAAGTCGCGACGGTAAACGGAAGCGGCGTAGTCACCGCGAAGTCCAAGGGCACCGCGACGATAACAGCCACGGCAAACGGCGTCACAGCGACCGCGACTATCACGGTCAAGAACGCCACGCTGACTCTGAAAAAGCAGAGCGCGACCATCAAGAAAGGAAAGACAGCCGCGATAAAAGCGACCGCGACACCGAACGCGAAGGTCTCTTACAAGTCCAGCAACAAGAAGGTAGCCACCGTTACCGCGGGCGGCGTAGTTAAGGGCAAGAAGAAAGGCTCGGCCACCATCACGGTCACGGCGAACGGCGTAACGAAGAAATTCAAGGTTACGGTCAAATAGCCCTCTGCACGGCAACCCGCCGCGGCATAAGCAGCAGGCTCAATCAAATTTTATAGAATTGAAATAACTAAAAGGCGGCATCGCGAGAAGCGGCGCCGCCTTTGCTTAGCCTTTGCTTAGGTGGGCTTAAACTACCTTATATTATTCACATTATATTATTTACATCCCTATCGCCTTAAAGCAGAGCGCAAACAGTATGGCGGCTTTTGCGGCGGCGAGCCATGCTTCCGTACCTTGCAGTTTTCGTAACCCGAGCCGCATACTCCCCGTCGGGCATTTCACGCTGCATTTCCCGCACTGAAAACACTCGCCGTGACTGCCGTAACCTTCGCCCAGCGAGAGCGACGCGGGGCAAATCCTAGTACACAGGCTGCACCCATTGGCACATTCCCCTGGCAGCCTGTTGTATGTAGTGGCGGGCAACATGGGCAGCAGGTCGAACACCGCACCCATCGGGCAAAGGAACATGCAGAAGAACCTTTCGACAAATAGCATGCCGACGGCTATCAGCACGAAGGCGGCTGTTGCTGGCTCCCGCCCCGCCAGCGAAAAATTACACGCCCGAAACATCGCGAACGCTCCCCATGGATCCGCACCGGACACGGAGTCGTACACGCCCGTCAAACAGGCGACGACGATGGCGGCAAGGACCGCGTATTTCACATAGAGCAACGCGGCAATAATCTTGTCGGGAAGCCTGAAGACCTTTTTGCGCAGCCGCCGCTGAACGAAAGCCGAGCCCGCGAAGAGCCAGTCGCCAAGACTCCCGAAAGCGCAGGCGTATCCGCAAAAGAATCTGCCGAAAACGCATGTGAACGCCAGTAAGCAGACCAGAGCGAATAAAAACGGGTTCCATGATATCCCCTCGTGCCGCTGTATCTGCACGGCCACATATCTGACGCCGCTGAACGCGACCGAGAACGCTGCGGGGAAAAAGGCAAAAAAAACTATCTGCACCGCCACGCGGACGATGCTGCTAACGCTATGTCTGGACTTCATTTCTTTTCCGCTTTGGCAAGCGCTTCTTTCGCGCCGCCTATGATTCCTTTCGATGTATATGTAGCGCCCGAAACCGTATCGACGTCCGCTCCCTGCGTGGACGCGATTTCGTCAAGAATCCCCATGCACATATTGTAGTACGCGGCGTCCTCTCCGTCTGCTGACGTTATCTCAATTCCTACTATATATCCGTCCTTTATCGTCAGCTCCGTCGTAACAGGGCCGCCATAGCCCTGCGCCGTTCCGCTGTATGTGCCGTCCGCGTAGCGGGGTTCGGGTTCGAGTGTAGCCGTCGCTCCGCCTGTTGCCTCCGTTCCGTCCAAAGGCTGCGCATCCGA
Organism: Eubacteriales Family XIII. Incertae Sedis bacterium; assembly: GCA_031256875.1. Taxonomy (GTDB): domain Bacteria; phylum Bacillota; class Clostridia; order Peptostreptococcales; family Anaerovoracaceae; genus JAIRPC01. The sequence goes on from JAIRPQ010000019.1 coordinate 2,526, forward strand.
CTCCGAGAGCCCAGACGCTACGGCCACGTTGCTTTCGGGCGATACCGCACCGCCTGCGGACATTGCCGCCGACATCTGTTCCACGGCTTTGTTAGCCTCGGCTAACTCGGCGTTAAGCGTCATCATCTGGTTATAATAGAAAAGCGCCGCAATAATAATAACGCAGCTTATGGTTTTCAGCACAAGGCTCATTTCGTCCCTTCCTCCCGCTCCAAATCATATCCGTCCGCTATCAGCGTAAATCTGTCTCTTATGCCCTCCGTCAAAAACACCCTCCTGTCCGTGTCCACGAATATCCCCTCCGCGCCGTATTTCGCCAAAAGCGGGAGTGCCTTCTCGTAACCAAGCACGAAACAGGCCGTGGAGAGCGCGTCGCAGTCTGCGCCGTCCTTTGCGACCACCGTGACGGACATCAGCCCGCTGTCCGCGGGGTAGCCCGTCTTGGGGTCAAGGATGTGGTGGTACCTCTTGCCGTCTATCTCAAAATACCGCTCATAGTCTCCCGACGTGGATACGTGATGCGTGCCGTCAAGCGATATCGCGCCGAGAAATCCTGACGGGTCGCGCGGGTCCAATACCGCGACCTTCCACGGTTCGCCCGTGCCCTTTTCGCCGTATGTCAGAATGCTGCTGCCGCCGACATTGACGAGAGCGCCCTTCACGCCATCAGCTTCGTTGAGGTAGGCTTCTATTTCGTCGCAGCCTATTCCCTTGCCCGCCGCGCCGAGGTCGATGCCGGACGCCTTTTCGAGCAGGACGGAGCGGCCGTCCAGCCTGATCCCCGCATAGCCCACGTCCTTCGCGAGCCGTTTGATTTCGGCGCTGTCAGGAATTTTATTTTTGCCGCCGTCAAAATCCCAGAGTCGCGACAGCTTCCCGATAGTGGGGTCGAACGCGCCGCCGCTGTCCTCCGCGATTCGCAGGGCATCCTCGATATAGGCGGCCGTCTCATCAGCGACGCGGGCAGGGACGCCCGTACCGGCGCTTTCATTGATGGCGGCTATGTCCGAATCCTCCACGCGCCACGACAGCCATTTCGATTCGACGTTTTCGAGGATGCCGATGATTTCGGCAGTGATGGCGGCGGGCGAGAGGTTTTCGCCACGCATATATATGGTCTGGTTCACGACGGTACCCATCGCGAAGCCGACCTCCTCATATGGAGCTGCGCTTTCCGCAGAGGTGTTCGCCGCGCCGCCCGCTGCCGTATTGACTTCGCCTTCCTCCGCAACTCCCGCCACACCGGAGCCCGCCGTGCACGAGGAAAACGCCACAGCGCAGATCAGCAGCGCGGCCACCGCCAGCTCCCTCATTGTCGCACGAATTTTCACACGCCTATTCCGCATCCGGCTCACCCTCCTCCTCCTTGCCACAAGGAATCTCAGGCACCACGGGTACGCCTGTCTGCGCCGGCTCGCCTGGTGTGGCGGGCTCCTCGGCCTGCGCCGGCTCGCCCGGTGCGGCAGGTTCCTCGGCCTGCGCCGGTTCGCCTGGTGCGGCGGGCTCCTCGGCCTGCGCCGGCTCGCCTGGTGCGGCGGGCTCCTCGGCCTGCACCGGCTCGTCTGGTGTGGCGGGTTCCTCGGTCTGCGCCGGCTCATCGGGCTTTTTCGCCCTTGAAAGTGCGCTTCTTACCGAATCCAGAATACCACGCGAACTGAAGGTGGCACCGCTCACCGCGTCTATGCCATCGGTCGTTTGCCGCCTTATTATCCGATCGACAATGCCGGCACACGCGCGATAATACTCGTCGTCGTCCGCCTGCACGATGCCTATCTCCGCGATGCTTCCGTCAACAATGGACACGGTAGCCTGAAACGTACTCTTGTAACCTCGCGCAAGCCCCCTGTATATCCCATCCACGTACATCCCGTAAACCGCCTCATACCCGTCGTCCGGACCGCTCCCCTCCTGCGGGGCAGCGGGAGCGACAGGTTCAGGCGGCTTGGGTTCAGGCAGGTACGGCATGGGTGCGCTCAGCTCGGGGTCGTCGGCCACCACCGCTTTTTTCAGCGCGTCCTTGACCGCGGCTATGATTCCGCGGGAGCTGTACGTCGCTCCCGTAACAGTGTCTACATTGATGCTCTGCGTACTTATTATCGAGCCGATGAGCGCCATCGCGCTTGCCATATACGGCTCGTCCTCCTCGTGCTTGGTTACCGAAACCGAGACGATAAGCCCACCGGAGATATCCACGCTGACATGAATTTCGCCGTTAAACCCCGCGCCGATTCCCGTGTACGTGCCATCCCTGAACTTCTGCCCGTCCAGCTCCGTATCAGCCTTGTCCTCCGGCTGCTTTTCGTCCTTCTTCGGTTTCTTAGGGGTATTGTTCGGCTTCTTTCCGGCGGCTTTGCCCAGAGCGTCCCTGACCGCCGCGATGATTCCGTTCGAGCTGAATGTCGCGCCGCTTACCGCGTCGACATCTGTGCTCTGCGCCTTCAAAATATATCCGATGACCTTTTTTGCCTTTGCCACATATGGCGGGTCGTCCGCTCCTATGTCCGTTATTTCTATGGATTTTATGGCATGACTCTTGATAACCACTTTCACCGTGATATATCCCGCATAGCCTTTTCCCGTGCCTGTGTAAGTCCCATCCGCGCATTTTTCGAGCTGGTCGGGCGATGGCGGAAGGTGCGGCGCTTTCTTCGCGTTCCGCACAGGCTTGGGGTCTTTTTTGATATCGACTTTCGGCGGCGCGGCGGCATCCCCTGTGGCATCGCCCTCCTCGGATACCTCGGCGCAGTCAGGCTCTGCCGCCATCGCCAAATCGAAGCTCGGGAGGGCCGCCTGCATGACAGGCGCGACCGCCACCGCAATAATCATCAAGATTATCGGAGCCGGCGCCAAGCTCTTGAAATTCTTAACAAACACCCTAAACGACATCCTGTCCTCTCATTCTGCCCACATGCGGGCGCATACCGCATTATGCTCTTTTATAACAATGGGCTGCCACATGATATACATGTGCAACCCGAGCCGGCACCACGTAACCGTGCTGCCTACAATTGGTTAGCCGCGACTAACCAATTCGTTATTAGTTTATCATCTTACAATTTGGCTGTCAAGGCGTGGTTTTTATTCACGGCTTTGCGTTCCCCTTGGGCAAGCCGGAAACTTAAGTGCTACCCCCGAGCGCAGCGGCGGTTGCGCCTCTGTTATTATACGGTTACGGTGCGCCCACAGCGCATCACCCAAGTTCGCTAGATACGCTGCACAGCAAGTCATGCCGAATATTGAGCAGCTTCCGGTAAAACTCCGACTGGGCCTTCCCTATTATTCTGTAGCCATCGGCTTCCATAGGAATCGACGCGATGATATCGTCTATCGCTTTTTGGTCGCAGCGGCCGGCAAACCTCGCAACGGCCTCGTTGCAGTGGGGATTCGATTTTTCCACAATGTATGAAATCGGGTTGATGTGGTGGCCGTCGTCGCCTATGTACGCGGATATAGAGCTGTTCACCGCGTCGATATACAGCGCGCGCTCATCGTTCGCCCTGATGCTGAATGTGGCATCGTCCCGCTTATCGTATAGCGCGCCGCCGTTGTCGTACACGGGTGCAAGCCCCACCAGCTCATCGTCGCATGTGATGATACCCCAGTTCGTGTTGTTGCGGTCGTGGTTTCCGATGTAGGCATCGATGACAAACATGTCCCAGAACCTTTCGCGTACGCCCTGGATTTTTTGCAGTGCGCTGTTCTCATCTATTACCGTCAGTACCTCTGACAATATTGTTCCGCTGCCCGATGAGCCGCTTTCAAACAATGCCGCGTTGTACGTGTTTTTGATATCCCTGAACTCAACCAGCCTTTCGCCTTTCGCGAGAAAGTCCCTGCAGGCCACCACGATTTTCCCGTCGCGATACCCAATGGCGGTCTTGTGGACGGGGATGCCGATGCTCTCATAAACCTTCGAGCCGATGTATTCGCTGAGAGGGCTTGTAGTGTAAGAAATTTTCGGGTTGACAAGGCTTCGCGTACTCTTAGGATATTTCAAAATCCAGTTTGCGCCTTCGTACACGATGCCGAGCTTCTGCCCCGCTTCGCCGCCGTAAAACCTCATATTCCCGCTGTATTGATTGAAATCGATAACTTCCATTTTTCATCGCCTTTTCGCAAAATTTCATAGCCGCCGAGCGAAATGCGCCCGCTACGAATATTATACAATAAAATGGATAGGCCCGTGCGACCATCGATAAATGGCGCACGGGCCTTCCGTCAAATCCTGCTTTGCTATACAGCTTTCGGCACAAACCCTTTCTTCAAACTCATCCTTCCATAATGGCTTTCAGCCCGCCCCATTCCGGCTGGAACAGTTTGGGATCCATGAGCGCCGGCCCGCCTTCGGGGATTATGAAATCCACGTCGCACTGGTCTAATATCTGTGTTTGCAAATCAATGCCCGGCGCGATTTCCTTCAGCACCATGCCTTCTGTCGTACGCTCTATCACGCAGCGCTCCGTCACGAACAGGATACGGTTGCCGAGCTTCAGCGACTGCTCCGCGTTGAATGTCAGCTGCGGGCAGGACTTGACAAATTTTTTGAACTTCCCCTCCTTCTTGATTACAAGCTTGCCATCCTCTATGGCGCACTCAATGCCGCCTGCTGTGAAGGAACCTGCAAAAATCGCGTACCTGGCTGTGCCAGCTATATTCGAGAACCCGCCGACGCCCATTATCTTTCCGTTCAGCAGGCTCGTATTCACGTTACCGTCCTTGTCGACCTCGCTGATCCCGAACACTCCGACATCCAGACCGCCTCCATCGAAGAAGGTGAAATGGTCGCCCTGGTCACAGGAAGCCTCGATGTTCCAGTGCGCGCCAAAATCCCTGCCGCCGCCAGGTACGCCGCCGATGCTGCCCGATTCGGATATCAGCGTGATTTTGCCGTCGCAACCTTCCTCCGCAAGAATCGCACCCGTGAACGTGGGCAGGCCTATCCCGCAGTTCACCTTGGCACCAGGCTTGATCTCGCTGACGACGCGGCGGAGCAGCGGCTTCTTCTCGTCGAACGGCATCTTCGCCATGGCATCGCCGACCGGTACGCGCACCTCGCCCGAGAACGAGCGGTTGTAGTGCGTTGCCTGAGTCTGCATGAATATTTCGGGCTTCTCTGCCACGACGATATAGTCCACGTAGATGCCGGGGACCTTCACGAGCTTAGGATTCAGCGAACCCGCTTCCGCAAGCGATTCCACCTGCACGATGACAATGCCTCCGTTAGCCTTCGTCATCTGCGCTACGGCCAGCATTTCCAGGTTCAGCGCTTCTTTTTCGCAGGTGATATTTCCGTTGGTGTCCGCCGTCGTGCCGCGCATGAAACCAATGTCCGGCTTGTACGACTTGTAGAAAAGATATTCCTCACCGTTGAAGTCAGGCACGTACTCCACGAACTCCTCGCCGTCCTCCTTCGTTAACGGGTTCAGTTTGCCGCCGTCGACGCGCGGATCCATGAACGTGCCCAGCCCGATTTTCGTCAAGAGCCCTGGCGAACGCCTGCCCGCTTCACGGTATACCTGCAGGATAGTCCCGAGCGGGAGATTCCACGCGGCGATTTTGTTCTCGGCGATTTTCTTGATAAGCCCCGGCGACGAACCCATATGCGAGGCGATAACGCGGGTCACCAGGCCGTCGTGCGCCCAAATCTCCTCGCCGCGATCCACCCAGTCGCCGATGCCCGCAGCGTGTATATGGGTGATGTTGCTCGGATGCCCCGTTTCTAGGAAGCGCTTTTCCACCTCAAGCGCGATTTCCTCCGGCCATCCCGCCAATCCGAATGCTGCCGTTGCTACCGTACAATTGTCCGAAAACAGCTCCGCTGCTTCCTTTGGTGTTATTACTTTTGGCATTGTCCTTTTCCTTTCTCTCCAATTTGCTATAAACTTCATCTGACCACAATTAATAAATCAGCGACGGTTTGGAATGCCGCTTGCGAATCAAGCCGAACTGCCGCCGCACAGACAATCGCGAGCCATCTCTTTCAGCTGCCGTTTGTCGCATTTTCCTGACGACAGTTTCGGAAATTCCTTCACAGCAATCAACTGTCCTGGAATCTTATGGCTGGGAAGCTTGGTGCGAAGATAGCCGAGTATCTCATGGTTCTCTATCGACGCGCGGCGGCCAAGGCGAACAAAACAGAATACTTCTTCCCCATAGAGCGCATGGGGGACACCGACCACACAGGCTTCCTGTACATCTCCGAGACTCAATACCTCTTTTTCGATTTCTTCGGCGCTGATGTTCTCGCCGCAGCGTATTATGATGTCCTTGTAGCGTCCTTCCACCACCAGAGCGCCATCTGCGGCGAGCCGCCCCGCATCTCCTGTATGCAGATAGCCGTCGTCGTCTATTGCTTCCCTGGTCGCTGGGCCGTCTCCGAAATACCCGAGCATGACATTGTAACCTCTCACACAGATTTCACCTGTTTTTGAGAAAACTTCCATGCATGTCTCGGGGTCGACGATTTTGATTTCCACGCCCGCTATCGCCCTGCCAACGGAGCCTTCATTTTTCCGGAACTCCTCCGCCGACGCCATCGCAACGCAGGGTGAAGTCTCCGTCAGCCCATAAGCGACGAACAAATCGCTGTATCCCATCCGACCTTGTACTTCGGAAAACAGAGGCATGTCCACCGGCGCGCCGGCTATGATGCCCGTCCTGAGAGACGAGATAGAATACTGCCGTTTCTCCATTGCTTCAAGCAGCGAGCGAAACATCGTCGGAACGCCAGAGAACACAGTGCAGCGTTCGCGCTCAATAATGGAAAGCGTCACTTCCGGCCGAAACCGATCCACCATTATCATTGACGCGCCGGCGAGAACCGCAGTCAGCGTACCGGCCACGCATCCGAAACAGTGGAACATCGGAGCCTGCATACAGACCACATCCGACTGCGAAAGCCCCATCCGTGAGCCCATGGCGGCAGCATTCTCAACTACGTTGGCGTGACTGAGCAAAACACCTTTCGGCTCGCCCGAGCTTCCTGACGTGAATATCATGCATGCGGGGTCGTCTACCGAAATGCTCCGGCTTCGCTCATCAAGTCGCTCGTCCGAAATGGCGGCCTCGCCCTGTTCAAGCAGCTCGCTCCATTTATATGTACCGTCGTACTCATATGACGACAGTACGATCACTGAGCGCAGTGCAGGCACGGATTCCGCGTGCAGCTTTCCAGCAGCATCATCCATCAGTTCAGGGCACAGCGCGTAGAGCTTTTCTATGTTCTCGGAGCATTTGATTCCGATTTGCATTATCAGCGCTTTCGCGCCCGAGTTGTTCAGCGTCTTTTCGATATGCTGTGAACGCTCGTATGCGCTGACTGGAACGAACACGCATCCAATCAGCGATGTCGCGAACTGCGCGATGACAAATTCGATGGAATTGATGGCCCATACCACCACCTTGTCGTCCGGCTCTAATCCCAATTTCATCAGCCCTTTCGCCAACATGCATATTTTTTCCTTCAGTTCGCCATAGCTGTACCTAATAGTGCCGTTACTGTTTACGACCGCCTCCTTGCCGCTAAAGCTCTCGGCTTCCATTTCGGCCGCCGCGCCCACGGTCAAATCGATGTGGCTTCTATAAGATACGTCGATGAACTGATCCGGTTCTTCGGCGTTCTGGATCCGTGCGCCGCCGCTTTGGGACACCCATGCTTTCTCCTTCGCAAGTCCGGATAAAGCCCTGTCTATCCACGGCATTGGCCAGGGCAAATTCCACCCAGGCACGAGCCGCATCCCATCCGCGTCATACACTGCGTTTTTCCCTACAACGGAGCATGGCAACCCTTCCGCGCTGTCCACCGTAAACATGATTTTTCTGTGTTCTCTAAGTCTATTCATTTTCAGGCACAATCAATATCCATTCTCTTTGAAAAGCGTGGCAACGCCGTATTTTTGCTAGAACCTTCTCCAGTCCTCCAAATCCGACAAGTCCGCTTCCGCGCTGTAATGAATCTGCTGCCACACTTCGTCGGGCAGCTTGCTGTTGTCAGAAAGCAGCGCGGCCGCGCTGTCGTACTGCTTGCGTTCCCCGTTAAAGAAAAGATTTCTGTTCAGTTCAATATTCCATTTGGCGCCGTCAAACCAAACCAGCGTATCCGAGTTTTTCTGAAAATAGGTATTGAGCCCTTGCTCCGCGCAAATCTCCATCCGATCGGCATGCAGCACATCCACCTTGTCGTAGACACGGTTTATCTCCGCATCGAAGCTCCGTCCAGTATCAGGGCGGTGCGCCTTGACGCCTTTTTCCGAAACATCGAATATCAGAATCCTGCCCGTGTCGGCAAGGATATGCTGAACGGCATATGTTATGTCCACTTCTATTTCAGGATTCGCGGACTTCACACAGCCCTCATGCTCAAACATGTCGTCCACCAGATAAAAATCCAAGTAGCGCCCTGCCGCCAAGCTGTCTATAATCGCTTTGTACTTCTGCAACGGTAATCCTCCTACTGAACCCTTGCGGGCAGGACTGCCTGCCCGCAAGGTTATTCGCGGCAACGCTTATTTCTGTTGGGCTTTCTTCTCCTTCAGCGCATTCAATACCATCTCGGGCGTGATGGGCATGGTGGTAAACCGAACGCCAATCGCGTCGTACACAGCGTTGAATATGGCTGGTATGGTCGGCTGCACTGGACCTTCGCCTGACTCTTTCGCGCCGAACGGCGAGGATGGGTCATAGGCGTCGACGATGTTCGCATCGATTTCCGGCATATCCATAATGGTAGGCATCTTGTAGTCATGAAGCGACGGATTGACGAACTTGCCGTCGGGCGCGATGACCATGTTCTCGTAGAGCGCCTGGCCCATAGCCATCTGAATGGATCCGTGTACCTGACCCTCGCAGCTCATGGGGTTGACCGGCTGCCCGCAATCGCCTGCTTCGGTGATCTTGGTCACGTTGATTTTGCCTGTATCCAAATCCACATCTACTTCCGCAATCTGGCAGCTGAATCCAAATGTCGGCGAATGGCCGATATTGCCGCCCTGCTGTATGCCTTTCCTGCGCGGAGGCGTGAACTGCCCCGTGCGTACCAGCGGACCGTTGGACTCGATGTACATCGTTACGACTTCTTCCCACGGTACGATTTTCTTTTTCTTCTCGTATATGGAGTAGAACATGCCATCCTTGACCGCAATTTCGTCTCCGCGGCATTTGACCATGGACGCGGCCACGGGGAACAGCTCTTTGTTAATCTGATCCGCGGCTTCCTTGATGGCCCAGCCCGTGGCGAAGGTAAGGCGGCTGGCGAATGTGCCGAGGTCGAAGGTGCTGAGCATCGTATCCCTCGGAACGACCTTCACATCTTCCGATTTGACGCCGAGGACTTCCGCAGCCATCTGCGCCATGACAGTATCCGCACCCTGGCCGATGTCGGTTGCGCCGCAGAAAACCGTTACGCCGTTTTCCTCGTCAATCTTAATCGTCGCGACCGTGTGCGGCTTGTATGAGAGGTAGAGCGTATATGACGTGCCGGAGATATAGTAACCGCCCGACATGCCAATGCCCTTGCCGAACGGCAGCTTCCCGTGCTTGTCGAGGAAGCCCGAGCGCTCGACTGCCACATCTAGACATTTCTTGTATTCCGAATGCGGGATATACATCTGGCTCTTGGCGGTATAGCCGGACTCCGCCGCGTTGAGCTTGCGTATCTCATACGGGGACATCCCGAAATGCTCCGCCGCGATATCCATGATCTGCTCCATCGCGAATCTCGGCTGCACACCGCCAAGTCCGCGATGTGCGCCCGGCACAGGCTTGTTCGTATAGACACGCTTGCCGTCGAAGCGCACGTTCGGCACCATGTAAGGGATATGCACCATCGATGCCGTATAGAACAGCACCACAACGCCCCATCCCGAGAACGCGCCTCCGTCCATGACGTTCGTGAAATCGCAAGCCGTGATCTTGCCGTCCTTATCGAAGCCCATCTTAAAATGCATATGACATGGGTGACGCCCGCCGTTCACGGCAAAGACCTCGCTTCTCTCATACGTAATCTTGACGGGGCGGCCGATCTTCCTCGACAGAACCGAAGCGCATATGTCCGCCTGCGACGCGACGCTCTTGCCGCCAAACCCACCTCCGACAAGCGGCACGGTGATGCGGATTTTGTTCATCGAGATCGGAAGAGCGTCGTGTAGGGAAAGAGTGTGCGATAGTGG
>JAIRPQ010000155.1 GCA_031256875.1 Eubacteriales Family XIII. Incertae Sedis bacterium
CTACCGCATATCGGGCAAGAAATGGTCCGTGAAAAAAGCGGACGGCGACGACCTGTCCATCACCATCAAGAAGCTGAAAGCTGGCAAGAAATACGACGTACGCATCCGCGCCTACGTAAAGCACGACAGCAAGACATTCTACTCGCCCTGGTCCAACACAGCAAGAAGCGCAAAGGTGAAGAAGTAGAAGCAGCCTAAAAACCCGAAGCCCATACCACGAACCCGACCTCGACCAAATCACAAACACATCCCGACGCGGCAAAAAAACACAGCCGCGTCGGGAGGGTGTGTTTTCGGATTGGTGATATATTTCTGCTCCACCGCTTGGACAGTCTCGATGGTTATAGCACGAACTTTCGTGAAGTTTCGTGAAGTTTCGTTAACCTTCGTGAAACGGCATATAGCGTTTTATGGTCGCAGCGCACAGACCGATGTGGTTCGACTCATATCTGGCTAGCCTGATGTGCGTAAAGTTCCGTTCAGGTATTCGCGCATGTATGGAACCACCATATCCACGTACCCTCGCCGCGTCGCCGCGATGACTCCGGCTTCGACCAGACGCTTGCGGTATGTCTGGACAGTGCCCTGCGAAACCCCGAGGCGCACCACGATATCCGAAATCGCGGTTTCTCCGTCGTCCTCCGCCATCGCTTCCAGAAACGCGATATCGCGCTTTGAAAGCGGGCTAAGGCAGGGGCGGTGCAGGCTGTCAATCAAATCATCCTCCGAACTGTTTATCGCCATGCGAACAATATTTCCGGTAATCTTGCCAGCCGCCCCCGCATATTTCAATATGTAATATCCTATTAATTGAAGTAGATATGGATACCCGCATGTCGCAGCCACCGCCGTTTCAAGATTGCCCCTAGAGATGGTCAGTCCGAGCTGGTCAAAACACTCGGTGTAAAAACTGCGGATTTCAGACAGCGCGATAGGCTGAAGCTCGATTTTGCGTGCGCGGTGGAGAAATGTCAGCACTCGGTCATTCAGTACCGAGGAAATAGCGTGTGGGAGACCTGCCATCACGACAGCGACATTCTTTCTGTCACCGACAATGTGTTGATAAGTGCTTGCAAATACGCGCATCTCGTCGGACATAGCCTGTATCTCATCAATAAGGAACAGCAGCCCCTTGCCGTATCCCGCAAGCACGTCAGCAAGCAACGTCAGCTTGGTTCGGAAACCGTATTTTTCCTCGGTTTCCTCGGTGAATGTCAAGCCGAACGAAAATCCAAACGCGCTGGCGTTAAGAGCCTTGACGGGTTTTTTCGCCTTGGCGATATATTTCTGTCCCACCGCTTGGATGGTCTCAATAATATCGTTCAGCATGTCAGATCCCGCAAGCACCCTTACGGGAATAAAATCACGTGCTGACCCGATTTCCGCGAACTCCAACAAGAGCGCGGTCTTGCCCGTGCCGCGTTGCCCGATTAGCACGGAAGCGCGGTTCGGGTGTCCAATCGATGATTCCAAACCAACCGTAAAATCATCAATGATTTTTTCGCGCCCGACAATGCGAAGCGGCCTGTTGCCGAATGTAGGTATAAATGTATCCGTGTTCATAGATATATTATAGCACGAACTTTCGTGAAGTTTCGTGAAGTTTCGTCAACCTTCGTGAATCTTCGTGAACCTTCGTGAAGCAGCATATGGCGTTTTAGTCGGCGCGGTTCGACTCCTGCACGGAACGCTGCATGGCACCCTGCACGGCACCCTGTCCGGCACGGCCTGTCCATGACAAAATCAGCCTTTCGCCATCAGATATACGTATACCCGCAAACGTCGCGCCGTGGCATTGTGCGGATTTATCTAAGTTATTGGATCCTCTTCATGTGCGCTTTGGTATATAATATAGCCAGCTGATTGAGAACACAGGAGATGAGACTATGATAATAATACCGGCGATAGATTTGATCGATGGCGCTTGCGTTCGGCTCACGCAGGGGGACTACGCTACCTCGGCGAAGGTTGCGGACGACCCTGTGGAGGCCGCGAAGTCCTTTGAAGCGCAGGGCGCGGAGTGGCTTCACATGGTTGACCTCGATGGCGCGAAAGCGGGGCGGCCTGTCAATGACAGCATAATAAAAAAAGTCCGCAAGGCAGTGAGCATGAGGATAGAGGTCGGCGGCGGCATCAGAAAACTTGAGACCGCGGAGATGTACCTCGACGCGGGCATCGACCGCGTGATTCTCGGCTCGGCGGCGATCAACGATCCGAACCTCGTAGAGGACGCGGTATACGATTACGGCGACGCGATTGCCGTCGGCATCGACGCGCGTGACGGGCGCGCTCGGGCAGGCGGGTGGCTCGATGACGGCGAAGTTCATTTTATCGAACTCGCAAAGGCCATGGACAAAACGAATGTGGCTACCATTATATATACTGACATCGGCAGGGACGGAACGCTCTCGGGGCCAAACCTCGCGGAGCTTGGCGAGATAAAGAGCGCGGTCAGGGCTGACGTGATTGCAAGCGGCGGCGTCAGGGACATAGGCGATATCAAGCTGCTCGCGAAGCTGGGCGTGGCCGGCGTAATATGCGGCAAATCCATATACGAGGGTACGCTGGATTTGGCCGAAGCGATTCGCGCCGCCCGATGAAATCAGGCCAAGCCCGTCCTTGCGCATATTGGTAAACGCGTGAAATTGGCTTCGAGCGAAATGGTGCCGAGAAACCTTCTCGGCGAAATGTACCAAAAAAACAGAGATTTCGCCGAGATGATTCCGGTTGGATGAAATGTAATTTATTCATCGTGCTAGACAAAGCGTTGAAAATACTGTATTATTGAAGTGTTGGATAAAGCGTTCTCGGCGAAATGTATCAAAAAAACAGAGATTTCGCCGAGATAACAGAGAGGTGCGAAATGTCCCCATCGAACAATCTTATAGGCAGGCGACAGGAAACCGAGGAATTGTTCAGCGCTTTTCGGTCTGACAAATCCGAGTTCGTCGCGGTGTACGGGCGCAGGCGAGTCGGAAAGACATTCCTCGTGCGGACGCTTTTTGAAAGGGAGTTCGCGTTCCATATCACGGCGATGCTCGATTCCGATACAGAAGCGCAGCTTGCCAATTTCACGGCATCGCTTGTTCAGTACGGATACAAGGATAGTTCCGCTCCGGTGAATTGGCGGGAAGCTTTTCAGCGGCTGACGGTGCTGCTCGACGAATCGAATCGAAAGAAAAAAGTCGTGTTCATTGACGAGCTGCCTTGGCTGGACACAAGGGGTTCGGGGTTCATTCCCGCGTTGGAACATTTCTGGAATGGGTGGGCGTCCGCGCGGAACGACATCTGCCTTATCGTATGCGGGTCGGCGGCATCGTGGATAATAAAGAAACTGTTCAGGAGCCGCGGGGGGCTTCACAACAGGGTCACTCGGCGCATTCTGCTGGAGCCGTTCACCCTTGCGGAATGCAAGCAGTATTTTGAGCAAGCAGGTATGCCCGCCACCGATACGAACCTGCTCGAATCGTATATGTTCATCGGCGGCATACCGTATTATCTGAGCCTGCTTAACGCGAAGCAGAGCTTGGCGCAAAATGTCGGCAGGCTCTGTTTCTCTACGGGCGGTGCGCTGCGCGACGAGTTTGACAATCTCTACGCTTCGCTGTTCCGTGAATCGAGTCGCCACGTTATGGTAGTGGAAGCGCTCGGCAAGAAGCTCTGCGGGCTTACGCGCGAAGAGATAAAGAAAATCACGAGGCTGCCGGAGGGCGGAAACCTGACGGAGGTTTTGGTCGAGCTTGAGATGAGCGGGTTCATAAGGAAGTATACGCCTTTCGCGAAAAAGAAGAAGGGTGCGCTGTATCAGCTCATAGACCATTACTCGCTGTTTTACCTGGCGTTCATCAGAGGAAGCCAGGACATAGACAGATCTTATTGGATGAAAATGCGTGAGACGCAGCCCTACCGCGTTTGGCGCGGATATGCCTTCGAGCAAGTGTGCCTGTCGCATATCGAGCAGATTCAGTCTGCCATCGGCGTGTCAGGTGTCATTACACATGTCGCATCTTGGCGAAGCGAGCAGACTGGCCACGGCGCACAGATTGACTTGCTCATAGACAGGAAGGACGGGGTGGTCACTATCTGCGAGATGAAATACTCGGATACGGAAATCGCGCTGACGAAAAAGACGGCGGCGAACATCGCGGGCAAGCGCAACGTGTTCATAGAGGAAAGCGGCACGAAAAAAGCGGTGCATATCGCGATAGTCACCCCCATCGGGCTGAAGCGAAACGCCTACTACGATATCGCCCAGTCGGTGGTGACAATGCGCGGCCTTTTGGTCGAATAACGTCAGGGCAGGACGGGCAGGATGGCGTAATCGCCGCTATGGGTGCGCTCGCCCACGCGGAACTCGACGGGTTTCGTGAACACGGGGCCGTCGTAGACGAAGGTGTGGTATTCGCCGTTTTCCCCGCATGCGTCCGCGCCGCAGCCCTCGATGGCGCTCACCACTTCGGGTGTCAGGGTCTTGCCGAGAAATTCCGCAGGCAGCGCCTTCGTATCCACGATAGTTATCATCGCCTTGAAGCCCAGAGAAATCAGTTCGTCCGTCAGCGCCCGCCTGTCTCCGTTCCACAGGGGAAAGAGAGCTTCGATGTCGACATTCGCGCAGCGCTCCCTGCACCATTTGCGATGGGCCTCGATGTCGATATCGCCGAACACGCAGGCATCAATGCCGCGGCCTGATTTCTCCTCGCGCAGCGCGGCTTCGAGGTCAAGCCCATAATCGTCCGACGGGCGCGTAACGACCGTCTTGATGGGTATGCCCAGAGCTTCCGAAACCCGCCCGAGCAGCTCTGACGGGATGCCGTGAAACCACGACCGCTCCTGATCCGCGTTGTAGGTGGTAATGAGTAGCGTGGTAGTGTGCCCTGACTCCACGGCGCGGTGCAACGCGAACGCGCTGTCCTTGCCGCCGCTATACGACATAGCGAATTTCATGAAGCACCCCCGCCAAAAACCGGAACGCTGTTCATGTAGAGTTCCTCATAGTGTCTCGTCATACTACTCAAGCCCCTTTATCTTCAAAACTTCACCATTCTCGTTCAAAGCAATCTAGGCGGCATTTCATCGCCCTCCTTGTAATAACGATTATAACACAATCGCCAGCCACGCGGCCGCGACGTCCGACGAAAATGAGTGCGCGTAGAGTATTGTTTCGCCGAACAGGTTCATGATGCAGCCCCGCCACCAGCCCCCCGCCGGCAAATATGATAAAATGAATATGGAGAGTCAGGCTCTCCATATTCGTTTATTATTATGTGAAAGGAAAACGGGCGGACATGCTTGCGAAGCGTATTATTCCTTGCCTTGATGTTCACGCGGGCAGGGTGGTGAAAGGTGTGAACTTTGTTAATATCACGGACGTGGGCGACCCCGTGGAGTGCGCTATGGAGTACGACCGCCAGCGCGCGGACGAGATAGTCTTTCTGGACATCACGGCGACGCACGAGGGCAGGGGCACCATGATCGACGTGGTGCGGCGCACGGCGAAGAATGTATTCGTGCCGCTGACGGTGGGCGGGGGCATCCGCACGACGGACGATTTTCGCGATATGCTTCGGGCAGGCGCGGACAAGATATCCGTCAATTCCGCGGCTGTGTACAACCCCGCGCTCATCAGGGAGGCCGCCGAAAAATTCGGGAGCCAATGCGTCGTGCTCGCGATAGACGGCAAGCGCGTCGGCACGGTAGACGACCCGCGAAGCCCGCGCTTCGGCAAGGGCAGGTACAGCGTGCATACCGAGGGCGGCCGCAGGGACGCGGCGCTCGACGTGGTAATGTGGGCAAAAAAAGGCGAGAGCCTTGGCGCGGGCGAGATATTGCTCACGTCGATGGACACGGACGGAACGAAGTCGGGCTTCGACGTGGACATGCTGAACGCGGTATGCGACGCGGTGAGCATACCGGTCATAGCGTCGGGCGGCGGCGGTGACCTGCGCTCGTTCTCGGAGCTGTTTGAAAAGACCCCCGCGGACGCCGCGCTCGCCGCGTCGGTGTTCCATTACGGGACGTACACGGTGGACGATATCAAGGGCGAGTGCAGGACGCGCGGCATTCCCGTGAGATAAGCGGACGAAATGGAGTCAAATAGAAATAACCCCAAATTACCCCAGCCCAAAAAAGGGGGAAATGCGGGAATGTAGGTTGCCACTTAACGCGCTTAACGCACTTTGCGCACTTAACGCAGGAGGATGTAGTATAATGTATACAACAAGCAAATTGTTTGAGAAGGGCGAGCTGGTGCCGGCGATAGTGCAGGACGCGGCGACCAAGGATGTCCTCATGCTCGCGTATATGAACGAGGAGAGCCTGTCGCGGACGCTTGAAACCGGCTACACGTGGTTTTACAGCCGCTCGCGCCGCAGGCTTTGGCAGAAGGGCGAGGAATCAGGCAATGTGCAGAGGGTGGTTTCGGTCGTGCCGGACTGCGACAACGACACGCTGCTCGTGACGGTGGAGCAGACGGGCGTCGCGTGCCACACGGGAAATTGGAGCTGCTTTTTCGCGGAGCCGATTCAGCCGGAATAAAATTCAGCCCGCATAAAAACGGGCCAGGCAAAACAGGCAGGATAATAATTAAGGGGAAAACTATGAGCGATGTAATACGCGATTTGTACGAGGTGGTTCTCTCGCGGCGCGAAGCTGCGGACGAAAATTCGTACACGGCCTACCTGTTCAGGGAAGGCATAGACAAGATACTGAAAAAAATCGGCGAGGAGAGCAGCGAGGTGATTATCGCCGCGAAGTCGCACGAAGCCGCGTCCTTGCGGCTTGAATCCGAAATCGGCCGGCCGCCCTCACTCGCTGGGAGCAACGGTGCGGACGCCCAATTATTGGATAATAATCGCGCTGGTGCCGAACCGCCGGAGGGTTTGCGCTCGGATCTGAAGAACGAGGTGGCGGACCTGGTCTACCATTTGTTGGTCATGCTTGCGGAGCGCGGCCTTGACTGGAGCGAGGTCGAGGGCATATTGGCGGAGCGCGCGGCCAAGGCGGGCAACCTGAAACAGATGAAGGATACGGACAGAAATTCATGAGCGGCGAGAAATTCAAAAACTCCGAAAAGGAAATCCCCCTGCCATCCGGAAAGAACCTCACCATCAGCCAGTTCGCGAGGTTGACAGGCATCAGCAAGTCCACGCTGATGTACTACGACAAACTCGGCATATTCAGGCCGCAGGAGAGAGGGGCGAATAATTACAGGAAATACGCGCCAAACCAGCTCACGACCATCAACCAGATACGCGTGATGTCCGCGCTCGGAATGTCCATCAAGAAGATGCAGAGCGTGGTGAAGGGTCGAAATCCTGAAAGCATTGCCAGTATTATCAGGGGCAGCCTACACGATATCGACGCGCAGATAGCATGGCTGGAAACGTCCAAACGCCTGGCCGAAACCATATGCCAGCTTATCGACATGGGTATGGAAGTCGAGAAAAACGGGGAAGTGGATGGCATAAGCATCAGGGCGATGAACGAATGGGGCATCTGGGTAGGCGAGAAAAACGAGTGGGACGGCGAAGGTAGCTTCTACGACAGATTCGGGAATTTCCTGAGTATTTCTAAAAACAAGGGATACAATCCCGCTTTTCCGATAGGTGGCCTGTTCGAGAGCCTGGCTTCGTATGTTGAGAACAGCTCGCTGCCGGACCGTTTTTTCTACGTGAATCCTGACGGCAGAGAGGTGCGGCCGGCGGGGAACTACCTGGTCGGGTATGCTTACGGGTATTACGGCGATGCCGGAGACCTTGCCGCCAGAATGAGCGACTATGCGGAAAAAAATGGGATCGAGACTGTCGGCCCTGTATATAATGTATATTTGCTGGACGAGGTAAGCGTGGCCGACCCGAGCGAGTATTTGATGAGGGCTTCCGTGCTCGTCAAGGAGTGAGCGGCTTCTCCGAGAAGCGAAAGCGAAATTTTACAAAAAAATTCGAAAAAAATTTTGAAAAGGACTTGACTATAAAGCGGCTTTATACTTTATAATAGAACCATGAAATCGATATAACGATTTCATACGAATTTCCCTTTTAGGCATGCCGCCCCCTCTATCTTTTCGGCATGCCTTTCTATTTGTAGAAACGATGACTGCTTTTCTTTGCGCTGCATACGCTGCCGATTTGCCGCCTAGTTTAGCCTAGTTTAGCCGGAGGCTTACTTCGCCGCTTCTTAGGGCTTCGGTGGTTCCGTCTGCGTAGCGGACCAGCAGGCTGCCGTCGTCTGATATGCTTTCGGCGCGCGCGGGCGTTTCCGAGCCGTCCGCGCCTATTACGGTGATGTCCCTGCCCGCCATCAGCGATCTGGCGCGGTATGCGTCTATGGGGGAGACGCCTTGCTCCAGCCCTTCATACATCGAGAGGGTTTTGCGCATCAGCGTTGCGGCGAACTCACCGCGTTTGCGAGTATCTATTTTCACGGAGCCGGCGATTTTCCTGATATGGTCCGGAAAATCTTCCTGCGGCACGTTGATATTCACGCCGATGCCGAGGACTATCCCCGCGATGCCGCCGCTTTCTGTGTTCATCACGGCTTCGGTCAGTATGCCGCAGACCTTTTTCCCGCCGATGAATATATCGTTGACCCATTTGATTCGGGGCGCGCTCGCGTCGCGGGCCAGGCTTTCTTCCGCGCCGGTCAGTTCCTCTATCGTCTCGCACACCGCGACGGCGGCCATGATGGTCACAAACTGAGTTTGAAGTATCTGCTCCGAGGGTTTCAGGATGAAGCTCATATAGAGGCTGTCGCTGTTCAGGCTTCGCGAGAGGAACGGCCTGCCCTTGCGACCGTGGCCTTCGGTCTGCTCATCGGCGATGATGACCGTGCCGAACGGGATATTGCCGCCCGCGCCGCCGCTCGCCGCCGCGCCGCCGCTCGGCTCGTCTTTCCGCCCGCTAGCCGCGCCCGCTACCATGCGCTTCGCTTCCTTGTTCGTGGAGTCTATGGATTCCAGCAATATTATGTTTGGCTCCGCGCCGCCAAGGAAGCGCCGCAGTTCCTGCTTCGTCAGTGTCTTTTTTTCACGCGCATCAGGCGCATTCTCTCTCATAGTCGCTTTCTGTACCTTCCTAAATTATTCCATATCGCTTACATTATTATTATCCCAATAAGGCCAAGTTCACCGGCAGGGCCCGCGTCCGAATGGGAATTATTTACACCCGCAAGATGCCGGCGCGTCATTCGGCGCATTAATATGATATACTATCCTTGGGAGTAAAACATTATGGAAAAAGAAATCGAAAGAAAAAAGACAAAAATCGCGGCGGAAGACTTGGCGGCAATCAAGGAAAAAAAGGGCTTCATGTGCGACATGGACGGCGTGATTTACCACGGCGAGATTTTGCTGCCCGGGGTGCGCGAGTTTGTCGAGTGGCTTGAGCGCGAGGGCAAGTCGTTCCTGTTCCTGACCAATTCGAGCGAGCGCTCGCCGCTGGAGCTGCGGCAGCGTCTGCAGCGCATGGGGCTGGACGTGCCCGAGGAGCATTTCTACACGAGCGCGCTCGCGACGGCGAAATTCGTCTCGCGCCAATCGCCCGGCTGCACGGCGTACATCGTCGGCGCGTCGGGGCTGCACAACGCGCTCTACGACGTGGGGATCTCCCACAACGACGTTGACCCCGACTACGTTATTATCGGCGAAACGCGCTCATACAATTACGACACCATCGTGAGGGCTACCACGCACGTATTCAACGGCGCGCGGCTCATCGCGACCAATCCCGACACGACCGGCCCGTCGGAGGACGGGATAGTTCCGTCATGCAAGGCGTTCGTCGCGCCCATCGAGGTGGCCACGAAGCGCGGCGCGTACTATGTCGGCAAGCCGAACCCGCTCATGATGCGTACCGGATTGCGTCTGCTCGGCGTCCACTCGGAGGAAGCGGTGATGGTCGGCGACCGCATGGACACTGACATCATCGCGGGCATCGAAACCGGCATCGACACGGTGCTGGTCATGACGGGCGTCACGCGCGAAAAGGATTTGAAACTTTTCCCATACGCGCCGTCGTATATACTCGAAGGCGTCGGCGAAATCGTGGGTTGTGATTTGGAATAATTATCTTTAAAGTAATTTTCTGGCTTCTATCCGTCTGTCCGGACGTGGTTCGACCCATCTCCTGCCTAGATCTTCTCCATATCTTGCTCAATCTTGCCCGTAGCTTGCCCGTATCTTCCTGACGCGGCTCATCCATGGTTTCATCGCTTGTACACTCCGGCAACAGGGGCGGCGTACATCTGCGCCATCTGTGCCCGTTGGAATTTCCCGCGAAAATGCCCCTTGCAAAAGATTTGAAAATAGTCTATAATAATCTAAGGAGAATCGCTGAAAAGGTTTCTATATGTACTTAGGCACTGCATTTATTGCTTTGCTTATGAATTTTTATGTCACCAGCCCAGTAATTGGCAGGGCGATATTATGCACGTGGGGGAGAATCAGAAGCAGAATTGAATAAGTTGGCTGGTGATGGAAAGGAAACGTTATGAACAGTGTAGCAAACAAGAGCAAGGTGAAGGCGATAATAGCGGTGATTGTCATTGTCGCTCTGTGCGCGGGGGTTGGCGCGTGCAAGGCGAGCGGCAAGAACAAGGACAAGAACAAAGCGGCGTCCAACAGAATGCCCACGAGCTCGGCCACGACAAACGGAACGGCGAATGGTGCGGCCACTTCCAAAGGAGCGGCGCAAAAGCCTGTCCGCGTGACCAATGGCGGGGTAAGCACGGGCAGCGCGAACGGTTCGGCCGGCACCGGAAATGCCATAACGCCCACCACCGGAGCGGCGGCGAAGTCCAAGGCCGATGCGGACAAGCTGAAGAAAGAAGCTGCGAAGCCAGGGAAGGACGCGACAAAGCCGAAGAAGGACGTGACGAAGCCCGGGAAAGACGCGAAAAAGCCGAAGAAAGGCGTGACGAAGCCCGGAATCGGTACGAAAAAGCCAGGTAAGGACGCAAAAAAACCGAAGCAGGGCGTAAAAAAGCCGAAGCATGGCACGAAAAAGCCGAAGAAGGGCGTGAAGAAACCGAAAAACGGCGTGACGAAGCCTGGAATAGGTGCGAAGAAGCCGAAGCAAGGCGTGAAGAAGCCCGTGAAGGCCAAGAAGAATAGTCCGGCTAAGGCGGTTGCGAGGTAGAGTGTCGAAGCGTAAGAAAACAATGTAGACAAAATACGGCGTCGCCGCCAACCGGCAGCGGCGCCACTCTTTATCTATCCAGCCCCCGCCCAAAGCCTAAAACTTAGAATAATATCCTGAATCTTGCACAAGGCAGAATATCATTCGCGTTTCAATTTTCCGAGATTCTTTCCCGATGCGGTTTCGATAATGCTGTCGGTTGAGGGATCGTATCTGCAAGGGCCAGCTTCTGCGCCAGGCAGCCCGCGCTCAATCAGCTCGTGAGCATGGCTGACCGACTTACGTATGCTACGCGAAGTGACCTTGATGGTTTTCCCTGATTTTGTCTCAATTATCTCCATAAATTATCTCTAAATAATGAATATATTTCTTCGTCAGCTTCTGTGCGTGGATAATGACTTCTTCTCCTGCGATGTTCTCTACGATGATTACTTCAAGCAGCCTTACCGATGTGTCAGTTCCAATGTATAGTGTTTTGTCAATATCGCCCTCAAAATTCGGAACTTTCACGATGTAGTATTTGACTGCATGCAGGACATCTTCATCCTTTAGGTTCTCTCGGTTGTAGTGCTTCCTTGCGGAATCAATAATTATCATGCCTGTACCTCTTAATTATAGTGACCTCACGGACAGTTGTAAAGCGCTTCTTTTACCCATATTATACCATTAATAAAATTTAATGTAAATAGTAATTAAAGATATTTCCTGATTTTGCTGCGTGGAAGGGCATTGATACAGGCCCTGCACCCACAGAATTTTTGACGCACGATAGCGTGTGCATACTATATCTTGAAAAATCCGCTGTTTTCAATGCTTTTTCGCGTTTCATTCCGAAAAAATCACAATAAAAACCGAAAAATATCTTGCAACTATAAAAATGCTGCTATATAATAAACAGGTTCGCGATTTTTCGCGGGCATTATACTGTCGTGCCGTGCGCCATAAGCGCGGGCAGGACAGCGCCGTATGAGGTTGCCGGAGGGCACGGCCGGGTAATTCCTGCGGTATGAAAGGGTCACAGAATCCACGCCCAGAATCGTGCAGGGCGTACAGAAGCCAGTTTGGAGGTATTAATGGCAGAGCAACAAAAAATAAGAATCAGGCTGAAAGCCTATGAGCCGGAGATTCTTGACAAGGCCGCTGCTGACATTGTGGACACGGCGAAAAGGAACGGGGCGAAAGTTTCCGGACCGATTCCGCTGCCGACGGAGAAGGAAGTTGTTACGATACTCCGCGCGGTCCACAAGTACAAGGACAGCCGCGAGCAGTTCGAGCAGCGCACGCACAAGCGGCTCATCGTCATCAGCCAGACCACGACGAAAACGGTCGATTCGCTGATGAAGCTTGATCTAGCCGCGGGCGTGGACATAGAAATCAAGCTATAAGTTATCGCAAGGCTTTATATGACTGCATGCGAAACAATTTAGATAAGCAGTAACCATAGCGAAGGATTTTTCTGTTTGGCTAGGCGCGAACGAAGGAGAATGGAGCGTACTTGGACGTACGTGACCGACGAGCGAGTGAGCGGCAACGACGCCAAACCGGAAAAAGACGAGCTATGAGTGCAGTCCGCTGTAAAGGAGGTAAGAGAAAAAAGTGGCTACAACAATATTGGGAAAGAAAATAGGCATGACGCAGATTTTCTCCGAAGCCGGTGATTTGATACCGGTCACGGTCATCGAAGCGGGTCCGGTCACGGTCGTGCAGGTCAAGACAGTCGAGAACGACGGCTACAGCGCCGTTCAGATTGGCTTCCAGGATCTGAAGGAGAACCGCGCCAACAAGCCTACGAAGGGTCATTTCGAGAAATGGGGCGTTCCGCTGAAGAAGCATCTCACGGAGATACGTCTCGGCGAGGGCGAGAGCTACGAGAACGGACAGGTCATTACCGTCTCGGATTTCGTGGTCGGCAGCTTCCTCGACGTGACGGGCGTTTCGAAGGGCAAAGGCACACAGGGAAACATCAAGCGCCACGGCCACCACAGAGGGCCGATGACGCATGGTTCGAAGCACAAGAGGCTTGCGGGCGCGCTCGCTGCGGGTACCTACCCCTCGCGCGTGTTCAAGGGCAACGCGGGCCCCGGGCGAATGGGCAATGAGACCGTTACCGTGCAGAACCTCGAATTGGTGGGGATAGTGCCGGAGCGCAATGCCATGCTCATAAAGGGCGCGGTACCGGGTCGGCGCGGCGGACTTCTGAAGATTCGCTACGCAGTCAAGCGCGAGGTGCCGCCTGCACCGGCTGCGGCCGATGCGTCTGCGGAGCAGGCCGAAGCCAAGGCTGCGGAATAAGGAAAGCGAGGGATTTGGCACATGGCAAAAGTAGATGTAGTAAAACAGGACGGCAGTCCCGCGGGCGACATTACGCTGAACGATGCGGTGTTCGGCATTGAGCCCAACGAATACGCCGTATACGAAGCGGTAAAAAATTACCGCGCCAACCAGAGACAGGGCACCCAGTCCGCAAAGACGCGCTCCGAGGTCAGGGGCGGCGGCAAGAAGCCGTTCCGTCAGAAGGGCACCGGCCGTGCAAGGCAGGGCAGCAGGGTTGCTCCGAACCATGTCGGCGGCGGCGTTGTGTTCGCGCCCAAACCGAGGGATTACAGTTACAAAATTCCCAAAAAGGTGAAGAGGCTCGCGATGAAATCCGTGCTTTCCGCGAAGGTTCAGGACAAGGAAATCATCGTTGTGGACAGCCTTTCTTTTGAAGTACCTAAGACGAAGGACATGATGGCTTTCCTCGCGAACGTCAACGCAGAGAAGAAAGCTCTCATCGTGACGGCGGGCAAGGACGAGAACGTGGTTCGCTCCGCGTCGAACATCCCGGGCGTGGAGACGCGCCACACGGGTTCGCTCAACGTGTACGACATACTGAACCACATCAGCTTCATTGTTACAAAAGATGCGGTAAAAAAGATTGAGGAGGTGTATTCATAATGAGAACTCCTTATGACGTAATTATCAAGCCCGTTATTTCGGAGAAAAGCATGGCCGGAGCGGAAAACCGCAAGTATACGTTCCACGTGGCGACCGACGCGAACAAGACGGAAATCAAGAAGTCCATCGAGGAGATTTTCGGCGTAGAGGTGGCCAGGGTGAACACCATGAACTACCAGGGCAAGCTAAAGAGGATGGGCAGGAACGAAGGGCGCAGGTCCTCGTTCAAGAAGGCCATCGTGACCCTTGCCAAAGACAGCAAGGAAATCGAGTTCTTCCAGAGCTTATAGAAAGGAGCCTGAGGTATGGGTATCAAAAAATACAATCCGACGACTCCGGGTCTAAGGGGCATGACGAGTTCCACATTCGAGGAAATCACGGCAACGAAGCCCGAGAAATCGCTTACGGTCACGCTGAAAAAGCATTCCGGCCGCAATGTGCGCGGCAAGATTACGGTGCGCCACAGGGGAGGCGGTTACAGGCTGAAGTACCGCATCATAGATTTCAAGCGCAACAAGGATGACATTCCGGCGCGTGTCGCGACCATCGAGTACGACCCGGGGCGCAGCGCGAATATCGCACTGCTGTTCTACGCGGACGGCGAGAAGCGCTATATCATAGCGCCTGACAAGGTGAAGGTGGGCGACGTCCTCTATTCGGGGCCTGGCTCGGACATCAAGCCGGGCAATGCGCTCCCGCTCGCGAACATCCCCGTAGGTACGGTCATCCACAACATCGAACTGAAGGCAGGCAAGGGCGCGCAGATAGTGCGTTCGGCGGGTACGAGTGCGCAGCTCATGGCTCGCGAGGGCGGGTTCGCCCAGGTGCGCCTGCCGTCCGGCGAAGTCCGCAAGGTGCATGTGGAATGCCGCGCGACCATAGGAGTCGTAGGCAATCTCGACCACAATCAGATAAAAATCGGCAAGGCAGGGCGCAAGCGCCACATGGGTATCAGGCCGACGGTCAGAGGTTCGGTAATGAACCCGAACGACCACCCGCACGGCGGTGGCGAGGGCAAGGCCGGTATCGGCCGCGTAGGTCCGGTAACCCCATGGGGCAAGCCCACTCTCGGATACAAGACGAGAAAGAAAAACAAGCATTCCGATAAATATATCGTGAAGAAACGCGGCGAGAAGTAGTGGAAGGAGCAACCAGAGAATGGGTAGATCAGTAAAAAAAGGTCCGTTTGTAGACAGGAAATTGCTTAAAACCATCGACGAGCTTAACGCGGCGAATCAGAAGCGCGTACTTCGCACTTGGTCGAGACCGTCCACGATATTCCCGCAGATGGTGGGGCACACCATAGCGGTTCACGACGGTCGCAGGCATGTCCCCGTGTACATCACAGAGGACATGGTAGGACACAGGCTGGGGGAGTTCGCCCCCACTAGGACTTACAGAGGGCATGGTTCGGACAAGAGCGCGAGGGTGAAGAAAACCTCCGGAGCGGGCGCGATGGCTGCGGGAGCGGCCGCGGCTGCACCGGCCGCACCGAGCGCCGCTGCTGCGGCGCCGGCTGAGTCCGCGCCGACCTCCGAGGAATAGGAAGGGGTAGAGCAAAGACATGGAAGCAAGAGCTATAGCAAAATACATAAGAATCTCTCCGATAAAATTAAAGCCGGTCATGAACCTCATACGCGGCAAGGATTTGGACGAGGCTCTCATCATACTGAAATTCACGCCCGGCAAGGGCAGCGAAGCGGTTGAGAAAGTGGTTCAGTCGGCTGCGGCCAACGCGGAGAACAACCACGAGATGAACCGCGACGATCTATATGTCGCGGCGGCGTACGCGAACCAGGGCCCGACGCTGAAAAGATGGCGCGCAGGCGCACAGGGCAGGGCTTCGATGATACTGAAAAGAAGCAGCCACATAGGGATCGTCCTGAAGGAGAAGTCGGATGAATAATAAGGAGATATTGTAAGATGGGACAGAAAGTCAGCCCGCACGGGTTTAGAGTCGGCGTCATAAACGACTGGGATTCCAAGTGGTATGCGAACAAGAGAGATTTCGCTGACTACCTTATCGAGGACAGCAAGATAAGGGCGTTCATCAAGAAGAAGCTCTATGCCGCAGGCATCTCCAAGACCGTCATTGAGCGCGCGGCGGCAGGCCAAATCAAGGTGACAGTGCTAACGGACAAGCCGGGCATCATCATCGGTCGCTCCGGAGAAGGCACGGCAGAGCTGAAAGCGGCTCTCGAAAAGCTAACGAAGAAGATAGTGCACGTCTATATCGTGGAAGTCCGCAGGTCGGAGCTTGACGCACAGCTGACCGCCGAGAGCATAGCCCAGGCGCTCGAAAAGAGGGTGTCGTTCAGAAGGGCCATGAAGCAGGCGATTGGGCGCACCATGAAAGCGAACGCGAAGGGCATCAAGGTTCTCGTGTCCGGTAGGCTCGGTGGCGCGGAAATAGCGCGCAGTGAGAAATACAATGAAGGCAATGTTCCCCTCCATACGCTGAGGGCGAATATAGACTACGGGTTTGCCGAAGCCGACACCACGTACGGCAAAATCGGCGTGAAGGTTTGGATCAACCTCGGCGAGCGCCTTGAGAAGGGCCTGATGAGCCCCATCCCCGAAAACAAGGGCGATGGGCGCAGGGGCGACGGCCGCAGAGGGCGCCGCGGCGAGCGCGACGGCGACCGTCCTCGCAGGGATCGCAGGGACGGCTCCGGCGGGAGAGGCCGCAGGGACGACGGTCCGGCGGTAGCCAGGGCAGTCAATCCGCGCAAGCGCATAAAACCCAAGTATGATCCGGCAGCGGAAGCGCGGAAGGCCGCCGAAGCCAAGCGCGCCGAGGAAGAAGCGGCGGCGGAAGCCGCGGCAGCAACCTCTGCCGATGCAGCTGCCGATATTGCTGCGGAAGCGCCGGTGACAGAGCAGGCGGCTCCCGCGAATGAAGGGGGTGAAGAATAATGCTGATGCCAAAAAGAGTGAAACGCCGCAGGGTCCACAGAGGCCGCATGAAGGGCGTGGCGACCAAGGGCAACACGGTCACATACGGAAGCTACGGCCTGGTGGCGCTTGAGCCCGGATGGATTAAGTCCAACCAGATCGAAGCCGCGCGTATCGCCATGACACGTTCGATTCGCAGGGGCGGTAAAGTCTTTATCAAGATTTTCCCGCACAAGCCCGTCACGAAGAAACCCGCCGAAGTCAGGATGGGTTCCGGTAAGGGCGCACCCGAGTTTTGGGTAGCGGTTGTCAAGCCAGGGCGCGTCATGTTCGAAATCGACGGCGTGACGGAAGCCCAGGCGAGAGAGGCCATGCGTCTCGCTTCGCACAAGCTCCCCATCAAGTCGAAGTTTGTCGCGAAGGGCGAGGAGCTGGTAAAAGGCGGTGAATCAAGATGAATTTGGAAAAGATAAGAAACATGACAGATATCGAGCTTGAGAGCGAGCTTGTCAAGATGAAAACCGAGCTGTTCAACCTCAGGTTTCAGCATGTTACCGGACAGCTTGAGAACCCGCTCAAGATGCGGGAAGTCAAGAAGGACATAGCGCGCATCAAAACAGTTATCAGAGAAAAAGAGCTCGCCGCAGAGCGGCAGGCAGGCTAAAGGGAAGGAGGACGGACGATGGCAAATGACAGAAATTTGAGAAAAACCAGAGTCGGCGTCGTCGTAAGCGACAAGATGGACAAAACCATCACGGTCGCTGTCGAGGACTTCGTCAGACATTCCCTTTACGGCAAAGCCGTCAAGCGGACGAAGAAGTTCAAGGCTCACGACGAGAAGAATGAATGCAACATCGGCGACAAAGTAAGAATCATGGAGACGCGGCCGCTGTCGAAAGACAAACGCTGGCGCCTGATGAGCGTTGTCGAGAAAGTGAAGTAAGGAGGCGGCTGAATGATACAGAACGAGACAAGAATCAAGGTCGCCGACAATTCCGGCGCAAAGGAGTTGCTCGTCATCCGGATACTCGGAGGAACGAGCCGCAGATACGCGAATATCGGCGATATCGTGGTCTGCGCGGTCAAGGATGCTACGCCCGGCGGCGTGGTGAAAAAGAGCGACGTCGTGAAAGCCGTGGTGGTGCGCACCAAGACAGGCGCGCGCAGAACCGACGGCAGCTACGTGAAGTTCGACCAGAACGCGGGAGTCATCATCAAAGAGGACAAGACGCCGGTCGGCACACGTATATTCGGCCCTGTCGCGAGAGAGCTTCGCGAAAAAGGTTTCATGAAAATCGTGTCGCTGGCTCCGGAAGTGCTATAGGAGGCAGGCGATGAAGATTAGAAAAGACGATACAGTAATGGTCATCTCCGGCAAGGAGAAGGGCAAGCACGGGAAGGTGCTGAAGGTCAACCCGAAAAAGGAGACCGTCATCGTCGAGGGCATTAACATGCAGACGAAGCACCAGAAGCAGACGCGCAAGGTCAGGTCCGAGATAAAGCATCAGGAAGGGCCGATTCACGTATCGAACGTCATGTTCTACGATACGCGCGAAAAGATGCCCACGCGCATTGGCTATATGTTTGAGGACGGGGTGAAAGTTCGCTATTCCAAGCGGACAGGCAGCCCCGTAAACTAAGAAGGGAGGCGCAAATTGGCTGCAAGACTGAAAGAAGTATACAAGAACGAAGTGTTCGGCTCCCTGCTTGAGAAGTTCAAGTACAAGAACGTGAACCAGGTCCCGAAGATTGAGAAGATCACCATCAACATGGGGCTCGGGGAAGCCAAGGACAACGCTAAGATGATGGAGACCGCCGTCGAGGAGCTTTCGCTCATCAGCGGGCAGCGCCCCGTCGTCACAAAGGCGCGCAAGTCCATAGCGAACTTCAAGGTTCGCGCGGGCATGCCCGTAGGCGCGAAAGTCACCCTGCGCGGCGACAACATGTACGTGTTTGCGGACAAGTTCTTCAACATCGTGCTTCCGCGCGTGCGCGACTTCCGCGGCGTGTCGAAAAACTCTTTCGACGGGCGCGGCAACTACAGCGTTGGCTTGAAGGAACAGTCCATATTCCCGGAGATTGTCTACGACAGAGTGGACAAAATCAAGGGCATGAACATTATTTTCACGACGACGGCAAAGACGGACGAGGAAGCCGCAGAGCTTCTTAGCCTGCTCGGTATGCCCTTTGAAAAGTAATTAAAGGAGAAGGTTTATGGCTAAGACATCACAAAAAGTGAGGCAACAGCGCAAGCCCAAATACAAGACTCGGGCGTACACACGCTGCAGGATATGCGGACGCCCGCATTCCGTGCTGAAAAAGTACGGCGTATGCAGGATTTGTTTCCGTGAACTCGCTTACAAGGGCGAGATTCCCGGCGTGAAGAAGGCAAGCTGGTAGGAAGGGGGCAGAGAACATGACTATGACAGATCCCGTGGCAGATATGCTCACAAGGATAAGGAACGCGAACAGCGTAGGCCACAAGTCCGTTTCAGTGCCCGCTTCACGCATGAAGAAATCGATTGCGGGCATCCTGAAGGACGAAGGCTATATCGTAGGCTTCGACGTTGAGGATGATAACAAGCAGGGCATGATACACATCTCGATGAAATACGGCGCGGCCGGCGAGAAGGTCATCAGCGGCATCAAGAAGATTTCCAAGCCCGGGCTGAAGGTATACGCGAAGTCGGACGACGTGCCGCGCGTACTCGGCGGCCTTGGCATCGCCATCATTTCCACTTCCAAGGGAGTGATCAGCGATAAGGAAGCCAGGCGCCTCGGCGTCGGCGGCGAAGTCATCTGTTACGTTTGGTAAGGAGGGATAGAGAATGTCAAGAATAGGCAGGCAACCGATAAACATACCCTCCGGCGTTGAGGTGACAGTTGGCGAGGACAACATCGTCAAGGTCAAAGGTCCGAAGGGCGAGCTTTCCGAGCGGATATCCGCGAAGATGGCGATAGAGCAGAAAGATGGCGTCATAGAGGTGAAGCGCCCCAACGACGGCAAACAGTGCCGCTCGCTGCACGGGCTTTCCCGTACGCTCATCAGCAACATGGTAGTAGGCGTTTCCGACGGCTTCGAGAAAATCCTCGACATCAACGGCGTCGGTTACAGGGCGGAGAAGAAGGGCAAGACCCTTGTGCTCAGCCTGGGCTACTCGCATCCCGTGGAGCTGCAAGACCCTGATGGCATCACCACGGAAGTGCCGGAGCAGAACGTTATAATAGTGAAGGGCATCGACAAAGCGCTCGTAGGCAATTACGCGGCCATCGTGCGCGGGTGGAGGCCACCCGAGCCTTACAAGGGCAAGGGCGTCAAATACAGGAATGAGCATATACGCCGCAAGGAAGGCAAAGCCGGCGTGAAGGGCGATTAAGGAGCAAAGGAATGGCAAAACAGAGCAGAAATGACAAGAGGCTCATGAGGCATAGGCGGGTGCGCCAGAATCTTTCCGGCACTCCCGAAAAGCCGCGCATGTGCGTATACAGGAGCCTGAAAAATATATCCGTGCAGATCATCGACGACACGACAGGCAGCACCATAGCTTTCGCATCGTCGCTCGAGAAGGAAATCAAGTCGAAGCAGGAATACGGCGGCAACAAAGCGGCCGCGAAGCTGGTCGGAGAGTTGATTGCGAGCAAGGCGAAGGCCAAGGGCATCGAGAGCGTCGCTTTTGACAGGGGCGGATTTCTCTATCACGGCAGAGTCAAGGAGTTGGCTGACGGCGCACGCGAGGCGGGCCTGAAGTTTTAGGAGGATATGTAATGGCGAAGCAAAGTTTCGACGCTGAAAAGAAAGAACTGAAAGAATCCATCGTAAACATCAGGCGTGTCGCAAAGACCGTCAAGGGAGGCCGCAATATGCGGTTCAGCGTGACCGTGGTGGTCGGCGATGAGGAAGGGCATGTCGGCGTGGGCCTCGGCAAAGCGCGCGAGATACCCGAAGCCGTCCGCAAGGCCATAGAGGACGCGAAGAAAAAGCTGATTTATGTGCCGACCGTAGGCACGACGATACCCCACAGGGTGACGGGCATATACGGCGCGGGCCGCATAGTGATCATGCCCGGGTCCGAAGGTACGGGCGTTATCGCCGGTTCGAGCGTCAGGACAGTCCTCGAGCTTGCGGGCGTGAAGGACGTGCGCGCCAAGTCCATCGGCTCGAACAACGCCGGAAACATGGCGAACGCGACCATAGAGGGGCTGAAAAGCCTCAAGACCGTAGAACAGATTTCAAAGCTGCGCGGCAAGACGCGAGAGGAAATCCTGGGATAAGGAGCACGAGATGGCAAAGATTAAAGTAACACTGACAAAGAGCACGATAGGTGCGATACCAAACCACAGGAAAGTGGTACAGGCTCTCGGCCTTAGAAAAATGCACAAGAGCGTCATCCTGGAGGATTGCCCCGCAGCGCGCGGCGCGATTAACAAAGTGCGGCATCTTGTGACAGTAGAAGATGCTGAATAAAAGCGAGTCGAGAGATCCAGTGCGCAGGATTTTTTTCGTCTGGCTAGGCGCGAACGGCAATGGCGGTAAAGTGCCACGCGGCAAAGCCGCTGCACTTC
>JAIRPQ010000003.1 GCA_031256875.1 Eubacteriales Family XIII. Incertae Sedis bacterium
CAGGCCTCGCCGCGCCGCTCCCCGCATCCGCGGCCTCTGGCTGGCGCCATTCCACCTGCACGGTTTTGACGCCCGTCACCTTTCCCGCTTCGCCTATTATCTCCTTGACCGTCGTGCAGTATTCCCTAGGATCCGCGCCGAAAAGCTCTATGGCCTCGTGCTGCCCGTAGTCCGTCTTTTTCATCCTCGGCCAGAGCGGCCACGGGTTGCCATCGCCTCTTTCCTCAGGCGGCTCCGGCATTATCTCTATCTGGGCCACGGATGCCGCGCCCCTCCTGATGGCGGTCGCTACGCAGTCCGTCCCTGTATCGCCGCCGCCCACCACTACTACCTTCCTGCCGTCGATATTCGGAAGCCCGTCTATGAGCTTGCCGTCCAGCACGTTCGCGGTGGACTGCGTAAGAAATCTGAGCGCGGTCATTACGCCGAACAGCTCCGCTCCCGGAACGCTCAATGTCCGCTCGGCGGTAGAGCCGCCGCAGAGGACTACGGCGTCGAAATCCCTCATTACTGACAGCACAGGGTAGTCCGTGCCCACCTCCGCTCCCAGCTCGAATCTGATCCCCTCGTCCTTCATGAGCCCCACCCTGCCGAGTACCAGGTTCTTGTCCAGCTTCATGTTCGGTATGCCGTACATGAGCAGGCCGCCCGGCCTGTCCGCCCGCTCGAATACCGTCACGGCGTTGCCCAGCTGGTTGAGCAGATCCGCGCAGGCGAGCCCAGACGGCCCCGAGCCTACCACCGCCACGCGCTTGCCCGTGCTGACCCTCGGCATCCTGGGCGCCAGCTTGCCGCGCCTTATCATCTCGTCTATTACGTACCGTTCTATCTCTTTGACCGTGACTGCGGGCTCGTGCTCGCCCAGCGTACAGCTTCCCTCGCACAGCGCGGGGCAGACACGCGACGTGAACTCAGGGAATGGGTGTGTCCTGCTCATGCGCAGATACGCTTTCTCCACTTCGCCGCGATATACGAGGTCGTTGATCTCGGGGATGAGGTTCGACAGCGGGCAGCCTATGGACTGGCCCTCCACGACGAACGCCGCGTGGCAGAACGGTACGCCGCAGTCCATGCAGCGCGCCGCCTGCGTAGTGAGCGCTTCGACTGGCTGCGGCACTATGAACTCGTCCCAGCCGCGTATCCTCTCGCTTACGGGCAGATACGACGCTTCCACCCGTTCATATTCAAGAAATCCTGTTGCCTTGCCCATTGCTCTCCATCACTTCCTGGCCGCTCGCCTTGCCCCGCGACTTCTCGATTATCTTCCTATACTCTTTTGGAATAACCGCCACAAAATTTTTCAGCTCGGCCTCCCAGTCGTCCAGCAGGCGAACCGCTATGTCCGAGCCTGTGAACGCGGCGTGCCTGCGCAATATCTCTTTCAGCTGCTCGGCTTCGTCCTCCGTCGGCGCTCCCGTGGTCACGCCAGCGGCGCTGGGCCGCTTCGCGAACTCCCCGTCCCTGTCGTAGACATACGCGATGCCGCCCGACATCCCCGCCGCGAAATTGCGCCCCGCCGAACCCAGCACTACCGCCACGCCGCCAGTCATGTATTCGCAGCCGTGGTCTCCCACGCCCTCGACCACCGCCGTCGCGCCGCTGTTCCGAACGCAGAACCGCTCGCCCGCCGCGCCACGCGCGTAGAACTCGCCCGATGTCGCGCCGTATAGAATAACATTTCCTACTATTATATTCTCCGACGGCACGAAGTCCGAACCGTCGGGAGGCACTATGACAATCCTGCCGCCCGAAAGCCCCTTGCCCGCGTAGTCGTTCGCGTCGCCGTGCAGTTCCAGCTCAACGCCCCTCGTCAGGAACGCGCCGAACGAAAGCCCCGCCGAGCCGTCGAACCTCAGATGTATGCTGCCGTCGGGCAGCCCGTCCGGGCCGTGCCTCCTGACTATCGCGCCCGAAAGCATACAGCCTACGGTGCGGTTGCGCCCTACGATATCCAGGGTGTAATCCGATTTGTAGCCGGGGTGCTTGATCGCGCCCTGGCACAGCGATATGAGTGCGCTCTGGTCCAGAGTGCGGTCCAGCGCGTGGTCCTGCGGCTGGGTGAAATACCTCGCGCCCGCGCTGTCCACGGCCTTCGGCTGATAGAGCAGGCGAGAGAGATCCACCGTCTTGGCCTTGTCGTTGATCTCAGGGTGCTGCTCAGTAAGCAGCTCCACATGCCCGACCAGCTCGTTGAAGGTCTTGACGCCGATGCGCGCCATCCATTCCCGCACCTCCTGCGCGAGGAACATCATCAGGTTTTCCACATGCTCGGGCTTGCCCTCGAACTTGCCGCAGAGCTGTGGGTTCTGCGTGGCGATCCCGACGGGGCAGGTGTCCAGGTTGCAAACGCGCATCATGTCGCAGCCCATAGCCACGAGCGGCGCGGTGGCGAACGCGAACTCCTCGGCGCCGAGCAGTGCGGCGATAACGATGTCGCGCCCCGTCAACAGCTTGCCGTCGGTTTCCAGCACCACCCTGTTCCGCATCTCGTTCATGAGCAGGCTCTGGTGGGTTTCCGCTATGCCAAGCTCCCACGGCAGCCCCGCGTGCCTGATGCTCGTGCGCGGCGCCGCGCCTGTGCCGCCGTCGTAGCCGCTCACGACTATGACATCCGCGAGCGCTTTCGCCACGCCCACCGCGATAGTCCCCACGCCTCCCTCCGACACGAGCTTCACGCTGATCCTCGCGTTCTTGTTCGCGGCTTTCAGGTCGCGTATCAGCTGCGACAAATCCTCGATAGAATAAATGTCGTGGTGCGGCGGCGGCGATATCAGCTCGACGCCAGGGGTCGAATACCTCGCCTTGGCTATCCACGGGTAGACCTTGCCGCCGGGCAGATGCCCGCCCTCGCCAGGCTTCGCGCCCTGCGCCATTTTTATCTGGATCTCCTTCGCGTTGTTCAGGTAATGGATCGTCACGCCGAAGCGCCCCGACGCCACCTGCTTGATCGCGCTCGACCTGTTCTCGCCGTCCTCGCCCACCGTGAACCGCTCTACCAGCTCGCCGCCCTCACCCGTGTTGCTCTTGCCGCCGAGCCTGTTCATGGCTATCGCCATGCACTCGTGCGCGTTCTGGCTGATCGAGCCATACGACATAGCGCCCGTCTTGAAGCGCTTCACGATACTCCCCGCGGGCTCTACCGCGTCAATGGGGATAGGCTTCTCCGCCTCGACGATGGACAGCAGGCCACGGATGTTTTTCAGCTCGACAGAGCGCGTGTTGACGCAATCGGAAAATTTCTTGAACATCCCGTAGTCGCCGTTCCTGCACGCCTGCCTCAGGTAGTAAATATTCTCCGGGTTGTAGAGATGGTACTCGCCGTGCTTGCGCCATTTGTAATCACCGCCAGGGTCGAGCGGCGCGTCCCGCGTGATGGGGTCGAACGCTTTCTCGTGCCGCTCCTTGGCTTCAAGCTCGATCTCTTTCAGCGTCAGCCCGCCAATGCGCGAGGTCGTTCCCGTGAAATATTCGTCTATCACCGTTTCGGAGATGCCGAGCGCCTCGAATATCTGCGCGCCGTGGTAGCTCTGCACGGTTGAAATACCCATTTTTGACATAATTTTCACCAACGCATGGGTCATGGTTTCGCGGTAATTCCTTGTTGCCGTTTTTTCGTCGGCCTCTATCCACCCCTCGCCCGCCATTGAAGTTATCGTATCATACGCCAGATAGGGGCAGACACATTCCGCGCCGTAGCCCACGAGCAGAGCTATGTGGTGGGCCTCCCTCGCCTCGCCCGTTTCGACCACGAGGCTGATGCGCGTGCGCGTGCCGTTCCGCACGAGGTAATGGTGCAGGCCCGAGGTCGCGAGCAGCGCCGGTATCGGGATTTTGTATGGCGCGGCGCCCTTGTCGGAAAGAATAATAATATTGTAGCCGCTCTCCATCACGTAGTCCGTCGCGGCGAAAAGATCGTCAAGCGCGTGGCGCAGCCCGCTTTTCTCGCGCGAGTTGAACAGGATGGGCAGAGTGACGCATTTCTGCCCCTCCACGTCCATGCCGCGAAGCCGTTGCAGCTCGTCCTTCATCAGCACGGGAGTGCCGTGCCGTATCATGCGGCAGTTCGACGCGTCGGGTTCGAGCAGGTTGCCCTCCCTGCCGATATGGATGTCCGACGAGGTGACTATCTGTTCCCTGATGGCGTCGATAGGCGGGTTCGTCACCTGCGCGAAAAGCTGTTTGAAATAATTGTAGAGTAACTGGGGGCGGTTGGAGAGAACCGCGAGAGGGGTGTCTATGCCCATTGACGAAACGGGATCGTCCGCGTTGTCCGCAATGCTTTTCAGCGTCAGGTTCAAATCCTCCCACGTGTAGCCGAACACCTTCTGCTCCGTCAGAAGCGGCAAGGGCGCCGCGTCGGCCTCCCTCGTCGCCATGAGCACGCGCCTGCCGGCGAACTCTTTCAGCACCGATTGCTCATAGGCGCCGCTGACTCCGCGCTGCCTCTTGTTGCGTATGATGTCCTGCCAATACTCGCCCGCCGCGTCCGTGAGCGGCAGATCCGCAAGGTGCATAAGGTTTCCGTCCAGCCATTTTCGGTAGGGCCTCTTGGCGGCGGCGGCGCCTTTCAGCTCGCTGTCCTCGATAATGCGCCCCTCTACCGTGTCGATCAAAAGCATATGCCCAGGCCTGAGCCTGTCCTTTTTCGCAATGCGCTCGGCGGGCATGGGCAGCACCCCTGACTCGCTGGCGAGCACGAGCGTGTTGTCCTTCGTCAGCACATACCTGGCGGGGCGAAGCCCGTTGCGGTCGAGCGTCGCGCCCGCTATCCGCCCGTCGCTGAACGCTATCGCCGCGGGCCCGTCCCACGGCTCCATCAGGCAGCTGTTGTATTCGTAGAACGCGCGGACGCCCTCGTCCATCCTCGGGTCGTTCTCCCACGGCTCGGGTATGGTCAGCATGACGGCCTCCGGCAGCGAGTAGCCCGCGTGTACGAGCAGCTTCAAAAAATCGTCGAGCATTGCCGAGTCCGAGCCCTCCTCGTTGATGACGGGGATGACCTTCGCCAGCTCGTCCCCGAACCTGCCGGACGCGAGCATGGCCTCACGCGCTTTCACCCAATTCACGTTGCCGCGGATCGTGTTTATCTCGCCGTTGTGTATCAAATAACTCATTGGGTGGGCGCGCTCCCAGCTCGGGAACGTGTTGGTGGAGAAGCGCGAATGTACGAGGACGATCGCGGACGTAAAGTCGGTGTCTTTCAGGTCAAGGTAGAATTTCTCGAACTGCTCCGCGCGCAGCATCCCCTTGTACACGATAGTGCGGCACGAAATGCTCGCGAGGTAGAAATAGAGGTCGCGCTCACCCTCGCCGTAGCGGATATGGCTTCGCGCCACCTTTGAAACTATGTAGAGCTTGCGCTCAAAATCGTCCTCCTCCATGCCGTCAGGCCGCTCGATAAATATCTGCCGTATGCCAGGGCAGACCTCGCGCGCCGTCGGGCCTATGGCCTTCGGGTTGACGGGGACCTTGCGCACGCCCAGCACGCGAAGCCCCTCACCTGCGGCAATGTCCGAGAACGCGGACACGGTGCGCTTGATGCGGTCGGGCTCCGGGCTTCCGAACATCATGGCCACCCCATAGCTCCCCTCGTCGCCAAGCTCTATGCCAGAGCTTTTCGTGACCTTTTTGAAAAACGCGTGGGGAAGCTGAATGAGCATACCCGCTCCGTCCCCCGTCTCAGGCTCCGCGCCGATGCCGCCGCGGTGCGCCATGTTCATGAGCGCAAGCGCCGCGTCCTTGATCATCTGGTGCGACCTGCGCCCGTCGATATTCACGAGCAGCCCAATGCCGCACGAGTCATGCTCGAACTTCGGCTCATAAAGCCCCGCCCTAAATTCATCGCTGAAACTTTTCATACTCCTACCACCATATCACCCGCGCCATTGGAACAACCAAGCCCC
>JAIRPQ010000002.1 GCA_031256875.1 Eubacteriales Family XIII. Incertae Sedis bacterium
GAATACGCGCCGCCCGTGTTCGCGCTGATTTTCGTGGTCATCGCGGTCATAGGCCAGTGCTCGATATTCAATATGTGCGTGGCCGTAGCCGCCCGCGCGTCGCTCATCATGTCCGACGAGAACTTCGGACCGAAAGTCCTCGCGAAGCTCACGCAGAAGAAGGGTGCGCCATGGGTCAGCCTGCTCGTCGTGGTAGCTGTGACGATAGGGCTTCTAGGCTCGCCGTGGGATCCGATAGAATTTAAATTCCTCGTCGTGGTGGACGTGTTCTTCTCGGTCATTGTCTGCGGGCTTACGGTGGCGGCCGCCATCGTGCTGAAACGCCGCATACCCGACGACGAAGTTCCGTTCAAGATTCCGGGCGGAAGGAGCGTCCACGGCATCTTCTGCGGCATAGTCCTGGCGTTCTGCGTCGTGACCATACTGCTCAGCGGCACCGACTATTTCTTCGGCGGGCTGATGGTCATGATGGTTATTCCTATTATTTATGTAATAACAAAGAAGATATGGAAAGGTCTGAACGCCTCCGATCCCGAGAATCACCCCATAGACAAGAGGACAGGGCTGGCGTTCGGGGATCTGCTTCGCATGGGCGTGTACTATATCGGCTTCGGCGTGTTCGCGCTGATAGCAAGGGTTTTCCTGCCGTGGTACGAGGGCGACTGGGGCCCTAGCCAGACGTTTGCGAGCGAGGCCGATATGCTCGACTGGACGGAGCTGGACTCGGTGGCCGAGGTGCGCGAGGAATACGGCGACGGCGTGAGCCAGCTCGCGGGCGGCGGCTGGCACCTCCCGGGGTATTACGAGGGCGAATACGGCAACACGATATTCGGAAATTTCGAAGGGATGATGCAGCTGATACTCATACTCGGCGCGGTCTGCGTGGTGGCGGGCATAGTCCTCTCGCTGGTAGGCAAGAAACTTAAATCCGCCGACGCGAAAGCGGCGTAAAAATGTAGTATAATATAACACGAATGGCAAGGGGCTTCGGCAAAACGAAGCCCCGCCTGATGTGCGGGCGTGGCGGAATTGGCAGACGCGCTGGGTTTAGGTCCCAGTGGTGGCAACACCGTGAAGGTTCAAGTCCTTTCGTCCGTACCAAAAATCAATAGAAATTAATGTAAAATTACCTTGAATTATACAATGCGCTTATGATATAATAGCATTGTGAGGATTACATTATGAAAGAACATTATATCAATCAACTGACTACGGGCGAGGAGTTCATGGACTTCTTCCTCATCAGGGAGATTTCCGTCAAAGTCGGCTCGAACAAGAAGCAGTATCTCGACCTGCGGCTCGCGGACTGCACGGGTGACTTATTCGCGAAAAAATGGGATATATCGGACGAGGAGCTGGAAGGGCTAAACCGTTTCAAGGCGGGCGACATCATCAAGGTGAAGGCTCTCGTTACGGAATGGAATAACGCGCGGCAGCTGAAGCTGCTGAAGATAAGGCATTCCAACAAGGACGACGGGCTTGAGAAAAACGATTTCTACAAGGCCGCGCCCGAGGATCCCGACGGGATGTTCGCGTTCATCATGGAGCGCGCGGAGCGCATCGGGGACGCGGATTTGCGGGCGGTCGCGGTCAAGCTGCTCTCCGACAACAAGGACAGCCTGCACTACTATCCCGCCGCGTCACGCAACCACCATGCGGAGTACGCTGGCCTGCTGTGGCATATGAAGCGCATGCTCATGATGGCCGACAGGTACTGCGAGGTCTACTCCCTCCTGAATCCCGACTTGCTCTCGTGCGGGGTCATCATACACGATATAGAGAAAATACGCGAGATGAACGCTGACGAGAACGGTGTGGTGTCGGAGTACAGCTTCGAAGGCATCCTGCTCGGGCATCTGGTGCAGGGCGCGGCGCGTATCCGCGAGGTCGCGAAGGAGCTGGGGCTTCCCGACGAAAAGACGATCATGCTCGAACACATGATAGTGTCGCACCATTATGAGCCGGAGTTCGGCAGCCCAAGGCGCCCGATGTTTCCCGAGGCGGAAGCGTTGCACTACCTCGACATGGTGGACGCGAAGATGTACGACTTTGAGGAGGCTCTTTCGGGGGCAGCCGCCGGCGGGTTCTCGGATAAGGTCTGGACTCTCAATAACAGGCAGATATACAAGCGAACATGGTAGGCACTGATTCGCGCGCGCCCACGGACGGTCAGCGCGGCGCAGAGCCGAATAATGCGCGCAGCGCGTCGCCGCCGCCCGCACTTATTAAAAAGCTCAAGGCGATGGGCTTTTCGTATTCGGCATCCGTAAGGCTGTTTGAAGCGTATGGCGAAGATGCAGAGGGCATCGTGCGCAGGGAGCCATACCGTGTGGCCATAGATGTGCCAGGCATTGGGTTCAAGACGGCGGACGCGGTGGCCCAGGCGCTGGAGCGCGGCGAGCTTCCGGACGATGGTTTCGAAGTCCGCGGGCAGGAATACCACGCATCTGGAAATGGCCATTCGGAAGATTCCTGCTCGGTGCGCGAGGCGGAGCGCGACATTTCGGAAAATTCCTGCTCGACGCGCGAGGCGGTGCGCGAGACGGAGCGCGACATTTTTTCATCACAACGCACGGCTGCGGGCATACTGTTCATACTCACGAGATACGCGGCGGGAGGCCATACCTGTATCCCCAAATCGAAACTGAAAACCAGGGCGGCGGAGCTTCTTGACGTCTCAGGCGACGAGATAGACGATGCCCTGGTGTCGCTCGCCCTTGAAGGCAGGGTCATGGAAGCGCCCGTGGACGGCGCTGACTACGTGTTCCAAAGCGCGTACCTGATGGCGGAGCGCCATATCTGCGCAGACCTCATGCGCCTTACGGAGGCCGAGCTGCGCCATCTCTACGCCGACGCGGACGATTTGATCCGCTCCACCGAAGCGTCGCTGGGAATAGTCCTTTCGGACGGGCAGCGCGATGCCGTGAAGCAGTCGATTGCGAGCGGGGTGTTCGTCATAACGGGCGGCCCCGGCACGGGCAAGACCACGATAATAAAAGCGGTCATAGATATTTTCGAACACGCGGGGTTCAAGACGGCGGTGGCAGCCCCAACGGGCAGGGCGGCGAAGCGCGTCGCCGAAGCAACAGGACACAGGGCATCCACCATCCACCGGCTGCTCGAATACTATTACGACGAATCCGCGCGCAAGATGTTCTTCGGCAGGAATGCCGACAACAGGCTCGACTGCGATGCCGTCATCATAGACGAAGCGTCCATGGTGGACGCGCTGCTGATGGAAGCTCTGCTCGCCGCCATGAAAACGGGGACGCGTCTCGTCGTTGTTGGCGATGTAGACCAGCTGCCGCCGGTCGGCGCGGGCGATGTGCTGCGCGACATCATAAACAGCGAGCGCGTTGGGTTCGCCGCGCTGAGCGAGATATACCGCCGCGCCGCCGAGAGCATGATTACGGTGGGGGCGCACCGCATCAACCGCGGGGAATTTCCGCTCTCGCCCGCGGACGCGGAGGGAGATGCAGCCGCAGGGTTGCTCATGATAGAACATGGCGCGGGTGCGGATGCGCTGAACGAGATCCTGAAGCTCTGCGCCGCTGACGCGCGGAAAGGACCGCCCCAGCTGAGTTCTCCGTCCGGCTTGCGGCGTGGGGCGGCGCAGGCGGCCGCGCAGGTTCTGACACCCATGAAGAAGGGGCTTCTCGGCAGCGTGAATCTGAACAGGGAGCTGCAGGCGTTGCTGAACCCTCCGCGCGAAGGCTTGGCCGAGAGACCTTACGGCGATCGCGTTTTTCGCGTGGGCGACAGGGTCATGCAGACGCGCAACAACTATTCGCTCGAATGGACGGACTCCGCGGACGGCTCGGAAGGGCGCGGCGTGTTCAACGGCGATATGGGCGTGATAGCGGACATCGACAGGGCGTCAGGCACGGTGACGGTGGCTTTCGACGACACGAAGCACGCGCGGATTGGCTCTGAAGGGCTTCTCGACATAGAGCATTCCTACGCGATAACCGTACACAAGAGCCAGGGGAGCGAATTTCCCGATGTGGTGATACCCGTATACAACGCCGCGCCGATGCTCATGACGCGAAACCTCATATACACCGCCGTCACGCGCGGCAAAAATCTGGTGGCCCTGGTCGGTTCGCCCGACAGCCTTCGCCGCATGATAGCGAACGACAAGAGCCTGGCCAGGTATTCCGCGCTGCGCTCGTTCCTTTCGGAATATCCGGATATGGAGCGCACCGGCTCGCACCCTGGCGACGCTGCCGCGGCGGACTTTGACGATGAATTTTAGCGCATCCTCGACATTGCGGGAAGCCGCCAATCTGTTTTTTCCGTCGGACATCTACTGCGCCGCGTGCGGAAACCTCGTAGACCGGACGCGCCCCTATGCGCTATGCGACAGATGCATACGCGAGATATCATGGCACACGGACGGTGTCCGGACCTGCCGCGTCTGCGGAAAATCCCTCGCGCCGCACAGAGCGGGCAGCGTATGCGGCGATTGCCGCGCTATGGGGCGCAGCTTTGACGCGGGCATCTCGTGTTGCGATTATTCGGGCCGTGCCAGCGATATGGTCAGGGCGATGAAGTACAGGGAATCGTCATGGATAGCAGGCGGCATCGCGGAAGCCATGCGCGACAGATGGGAACAGCTTCGCGGCGCGTCTATGTTGCCGTGCCCCGATGTGTCGCTCGCCACTCACGTGCCGATGAGCGAACAGAAAAAACGCCGCAGGGGATATGACCAGGCGGAGCTCATCGCGCGCCGGCTCGCACGGCTTGCCGGTGTGCCTTATATGGCGGACGTACTGGTCAGGAAACGCGATACAGCCGTCATGAGCGGGCTTGGCGCACAGGGGCGGCGGGCGAATATGTCGGGCGCGTTTGCGGTCAGCGCATATGCCCGCAGCCTGATTTCCGGCGGTGAGCTGCCTGTCGAAAACGTCCTGCTGATAGACGACGTATTCACGACGGGAAGCAGCGCGGACGCCTGCGCCGCCGAGCTGAAGGAAGCGGGCGCGCAAACCGTGACGCTGTTCACCTTCGCGTCGGGCGCGGACTGGAGCTGAACGCGAAAGGGCGCTACGGGAGGCGGCGGCACACGATGCTTTGTCCTTGCCGCGCGGGGCCGCCGGCCGCAGCTGAACGCGATTGAATCCGGCGTATTTACTTACAGGCATGATATTTGATATGATGTACTACGGGCGGTGCGGATTTCGCGGCGCCCCCAAAGGAAGCCGTACAGGTCTGTGGTTGAAAATCCATGCCAGCTGCGGGCAAAAGGATCCACGTAAACCGATATGCTACAGCTATCGGCGAGCATGGCGCAGTTTAGGAGTAAGCCCTGGCACGGGTCAGGCAAGTGTGGGGTCAAAGACCAGGTCAGCTGTGCGGTTTCCTTTGTTATTCCATTATTTCCTGTTATTACTTCTTGTTAAGTTTGTGAAGATTCCTACACAAAGGCGCGTGTT
This sequence comes from Eubacteriales Family XIII. Incertae Sedis bacterium, assembly GCA_031256875.1. Lineage (GTDB taxonomy): Bacteria > Bacillota > Clostridia > Peptostreptococcales > Anaerovoracaceae > JAIRPC01. The sequence goes on from JAIRPQ010000002.1 coordinate 5,436, forward strand.
TGCGAATATTTGCACACATTTCATCACAATCCATCCCCATACCCATCAAAAACAGTTCAGTTATTCTACTATTTGCTACCACGTTCCACCCGTTTGGCTCTCACACTGAAATGAGATGATAGTAACCTGCCGAATAAGAGTGGCGCATGTACGGAGCGTTTCGGCAGCATCAGTTGGAGTGAATCGAGAGGTTAGTAGTGATTATGGCTAGTATATTTGGACAGAATAACAAGAAACAGTTTACGGTAAACAGATCCGTCATAGCGGTGCTGGTAGCGGCGGTGGTATGTCTCTGCGCGGTAGGCATAGCGTTTTCGGAGCAGGCGGCGGCGCTGGTACGCACAGGCGGCGCGGAGGGCAGCAAGACATCTATAACGAAATTCAACGGTAAAATCAAGCCTTTTTCGGCAAAATTAAAGAGCTATGAAGGGGCAAAGCGGGTATCCGAGAAGGAAACCGCGACCTTGAAAGCGACCTGGTACACGGGGGATGTGCTCGGTTTCCGCGGGTCGGGCGGCAAGCTCACCCACGCAAAGAGCGTGGCACTGAACAATTCGCAGCGTCGGGCGCTTGGGCTGGAATACGGCCAGGAAGTCTATCTGGAGTTTCCGGGCGTACATAGCAGTCTCAGCGGATGGTACGAAATCAAGGATTCCGGCTGCGCGAGCGGCGTCGTGGATATGTTCTACAAATCGAGGGGCAGCGTGCCTTCCAAATTCAAGAGCGCGGGCGTGGTATGGTCCGTGAAGCTCTACAAGGAAAGGCCGAAAAAGCTGAAAGGCAGCCTCAAATAAAACAGACCATTTTGCCGATGCGCTCGGCGATAGCGGGCCAGGGGAAGCCGATGACATTTTCGAAATCGCCGTCGAGCGACGTGACGTGCTTCCCCCACGCGGACTGTATGGCGTAAGAGCCCGCCTTGTCGAAGGGCTGTTCTTCGGCGATATACGCCAGGATTTCATCATCCGTGTAGTCCCCGAACGTGACGCGCGTGCAGACCGCGAAGGTATCAAGCCCGCCGGACTGCCTGTCCGCGACCGTTACGCCCGTCCAGACCTCGTGACTGCGGTTTCTGTACGATGACAAAATTCTGAACGCGTCCTGTTCGTCCTTTGGTTTTCCAATAATTTTATCGCAGTAGACAACGGTATCGGCCGCAATGAGCAGCCTGGGCATGTTCCGTATGCTTTCGGCATCGTAACCGCTTTCCAGCTGCGCCAGCACGTCGAGCGCCTTCTCGCGGGCCAGGTGCTCCACCACCGCCTGCGGGTCGGATTTGTCCAGCTCGGGCGGGAGCTTTTCGTCTGTGAGCGGCGGCACGACTACGGGCGTGATGCCGTGCGCCATGAGTATCTCGTAGCGCCTGGGCGATTTTGACGCGAGTATTACCTTTTTTTCCATTCTGTCTCCATATATATCAGGCTGAACACGAGGACACCCGCGCCGACGTAGGCCCTCGGCGAAAGCACTTCATGCGCGAAGAAATATCCCACGATCCCCGCGACGACAGGCTCCATCGAAAATATTACGCCGGCGCGCATCGCGCCCGTCCAGCGCTGGGCTATCGGCTGCAGCACGAAGGGTATCGCCGTACACAGTACGCTCAGCATGGCGAGGGCGATCCATGCGTTTTCCGCGCCCTGAAAATCGGGCATCCTCGGGATCCCCGATTCCGACCTCTCGAACAGAAACGCTGCGACGGTCATGAACATCGCGCAGAAGCCTATCTGAAACACACCTATCTGCACGGCATCCGTGCGCGCGTCGCCTACCGCCCTGTCCGTGAGCAGCAGGTGCGCCGCGCAGCCGAGCGAGCAAAACAGGCAGAGGATATCGCCTAACGCGGGGACGAAATTGTCGGAGAGGGTCAGCAAGCACACGCCGACTCCGCAGAGGACGATGGCGATGAACACCTTCCGCTCGGGTTTCTTGCCGAGGAATACGGTGGACAGGACCGGCGTGATGATGACCGCGAGGTTCGACAGAAATCCCGCGTTCGACACGCTCGTGTTCAAAAGCCCATAGTTCGAGAACGAGTAAATATACAGCAGCACGAGCCCTATGAGCGCGCTGAAAAACATGGTCGTGCGCGTCGGCCTGCGCAGCTTCGGGAACAGCGCGATGGCGAGTATGATGAAAGCGAGCGAAAAGCGCAGCGCCGTCAGCGTGAACGGGCCGAACCCCTCCAGCGCAATATCCGACATATAATATGAAGCCCCCCAAAGCACCATAGCGATGCCGATCAAAAAATCGCCAAGCCGCTGCCTGTTTCCGCCGCCAAAATTGTCCAAGCGCATATTAATCAGCTGAACCCTTCCTCACAAAAACCGCCGCAAAACCTCTCCGCCAATAGCCAATAAAATATCTGCATTGATTATATCATGGCGTGGATGCGAAAGCGCGGCGGACAAAACCCGCGTGAAAGCATTATTAAAAAAAGTGTTTAATATACCGTGCTGATTGCTTGCAATTCACGATAACTGAAGCATTGCATAAAAATCATAATGACAATTCAAATCTATCCTTGCATGTTAATTGCCGTTATGATATAAATTATAAGCGGCGGAGCTTGGTAGTATCCGCAATCATACTTATGTTGATAGCAGGAATTTTGTTCCTTGCCTATTATATTATCAGGCTTTTGATTCGGCATCTACGGGAAGCCTATCAGAAACGCCGGAAAGGAGGAAAATCATTTAACCGTTAATTCAATGTATGTTGTTCAATAATTGAACACAATCTTGGGCAATGTGAGGTGATTCATGATGCATAGTTATATTTCGTCTATTGCGGTCGCCATTGTTTTGGTAGGAGCATTAGCATGTCTAGGAATCGTGCTTCGATTCCTGATAAAAAA
>JAIRPQ010000096.1 GCA_031256875.1 Eubacteriales Family XIII. Incertae Sedis bacterium
CTACAACGGCTACGGCTTCGTGACGGTCACGGCGACGCCCGTGGCGCAGGATCCAGGCGGCGAGCCGAACGACACGCAGCTGCTCGCGAAGCCGATAGCCCTGAACACGGACTATAGCGGCAATATCGGCTATCACGGCAAGGAGACAACGAACGCGACCGATTATAGCCAGGACTGGTACGACTGGTATTCGTTCGAGGTTCCCCAGAACAATTACGGCCTGAATATCACGTTCAGTCGCACGAACGACGGGACCCAGAAGAACCTGACTGCCCGCCTGATAAACGCTAACGAAAGCAGAATTGGCGAGGAAATAAGCTTGAAGAATCAGGTGTCGGTGACAAAAAATTACAATATCGAGACGGCAGGGACATACTATTTTCAGGTGTACGGATGGAGTATGTCCTCGGACGACTGCACGGAATACAGTTTCCGGATCAATGGCGTCGAGGCCACTACCATCACGATGAAAAAGACGGCAAAGGTGGAGAAAGGCAAGTCCATCACGCTGAAGCCTTCCGTTACTCCCGCCACGCCAGCTCCGACGTTGACATGGACCTCCAGCGACACGAGCGTCGCCACGGTATCGACTACCGGCGTAGTTAAAGGCAAGAAAGCCGGCACGGTTAACATTACGGCCAGCGTGAACGGCGTCAGCGGGGTCTATGCCACCTGTGCCGTCACGGTGACGCAGCCCGTCACGAAGGTGAAACTGAACAAGAAAACCCTCACCTTGAAGAAAGGCGCGAAGTACACCCTGAAAGCCACGGTCACGCCGAAAAACGCGACGAACAAGAAACTCAAATGGACTTCAAGCAACAAGAAAGTCGTAAAAGTGTCGAGTAAAGGCAAAGTCACGGCGCTGAAAAAAGGCACTGCCATCATCACAGTGAAAACGCACAATGGCAAAACCTATAAATGCAAGATAAGGGTCATCTAACGACAGGACAGCAACAATAATTTTCGAACAATAATTTCGGGAGAAGACCGCTCCGGCATCTTCTCCCTTTGCCTGAAATTCTATGTGTCCGTTTGTTCGGAATCGCCAACAAGCTCCCAAATCCCGCTTTTTGTTGATCCGACACGACGGATCATGCCTTTTTCTTGTAAACTGTTCAAATACCGTTGAACAGTTCGTGGCGATTTAGATGCAATCTCAGCGATTTTGTCTGCCGTCACCGCAGGGTTTTCTGATATGGCCGAGAGTACCGCTTCTTCCGTTTTATTTCTTACGACATTTCTTACGACATCAGCTGTGTCGTTTGTCGTAAGAAAACGCTCATCAGGGCGGTAGAACACAACAGCAAATCCGAGCTTGAGCAGTTCAAAATGCGCTTGACCGTCTGGCCGTTTGATTGCTTGTCGCTGGGGTGCATTTCTTTTGTGATGTCCTGCGGGCTGTCTACCTCAAACAGGCTGAGCAAATATTCATCATAATCTTCATCCGTGCAGTCAATCCCATCTTACGTCCAGCATGTTCATGACTAATAGGCACATTACCTCTTTCTCCTCTGGTTTTGACAACGCTATCATCAAAGTGATTGCCGCCAGCGCGTTGTTGTTTATGGGCATCGTTCCATCAGATGCTCTTAACATGCCGCTCTTATCTAGGAAATATACGAATAGAGCAGCTGCTATGCGCTTGTTGCCATCGGTGAAGGAATGGTCTTTGACTATCAGATAAAGCAGGTTTGCCGCTTTCTCCTGAACGCTTGGATAAAGTTCCACGCCGGCAAAACTCTGATATATTCCTGCGACAATGCCTTTGAAAGACTCATCGCGCTCAACGCCAAAGAGGTCACTGCTCTCGTTGAACTTCATGGAATCGACAAAAGCCCTTGCTTCCTCATAGGTGAGATGCCATTTAGATGCGCTACCTGCAGGTTTGGCAAGGGTCTGGTGATCGTAGCTGTCCAAGAGGTCAAGCCCACTCGAAAAACCGTCAAGCACGTTGGCAATTCCAGATACCATGTCGTCAGCCGAACGGGACAGGATGTTAATTGCTTTTTCCATTTGTGCGAGACGATGTTGATTGATAGCTGCGCCTTCGAGAATGTACTGTTTGAGCACTGCATTGGCCCATTTCCTAAAGCGGATTCCCTCTGGGGACTTGACGCGATATCCGACAGACAGAATCATATCAAGGTTGTAATGTTCCACTTGATGAGTCTGTGTTTTCTCGGGCATCGCGCCATGCTTTGTGGTCGTCGCAAATTTTGCGACAACCACAAAGTCCGCCAATTCCTCTTTGAGCGCATTATTGATGTGCTTGCCGATGGTCTTCACGTCGCGCCCGAACAAATCCGCCATTTGCTGCCGATTGAGCCAAACAGTATCGGCATCTGCCCTTACCTCGATTTCTACAGCAGCTTCAGCTGTTTGGTATATCATTATTTGTTCGTTCATTTGTTCTTCCTCATCTTAATAACAAATCCCTGCTGTTATCTGCCATTTATCCTGACTTACAAGTTTGTCCAGCTTATCTGTCCCATTGTCCTTGTTTTGAATAATAGTCATATCAGTCCCGCCGTCCTTACATACTTCTGGTTTCGGCTGTTTGACTTGTCGGGGATAGTCATCGCGAGCTGCCCCAATTCAAGCAAAGAGTTCAAGATGCTGTTGCGAAAATGTCCTCGGTCTGATAACCCGATAAACTGTTGCATCTCATCTAGCACCCTTGGCTTTGAACAGTAATCAAACAATGAGGAAAATCTTTCATCTTTCGTACTGACTTGCGTACTTGCACTACGCAAGTCAGTACGAAAGTCGTAATTTATATTCTTGAACGTAACAGAGAATGCCGTCCGCATTGACTCGAACTCCAGAGTGCGTTCTTCCGTATACCCGTAAAGCCCCGCAGTCTCGTTCCGGAGTTATCGTACCAAATACAACTTTGCCCTATTGCTAGCAGACCCTGTATATTGCTACACAGGGTCCCATTCAGTCATTTACAAGACATCGCAGTCTTCAAGAAGAACATTTATCAAATACCCAGTGCAAGTTCCCTCTATGGTAATCTCATCGCCTTTTTTGAGTTTTGCTATAGCGTCCTTCTTGTCCTCGTTGAAATAGCACTGTACTGAAATGATTTCAAGCTCTGCGCCATTATCCAGCGTCACATACAATTCATCCATGATATCTGTTGCAACGCTGTTGACAACGCCCTTGACCTGAAGCACCTTGCCCTTATATTTCTCATCTGCGGCAACCTCGTTTTCGTCATATGCATCCATCAAGTCTTTTGCGGATATTTGTATTGCAGATTCTTCCGGTGCGGTGCTATCATCCGCAGACTGCTCCGTCTGATTGCTTGGAGCATTGTTTGCATCCTTGTTATCACCCCCGCTGTTTACTGCCGCTATAATAATGACAATTATTACAGCGACTATTATCAGGGCAATCAGCCCGCCCTTACCTTTCTTTTTTTGCGGAGCAGCGACGGTTCCATCCGACCCGAACGCTATGACTTTTTGGAGCTTTTTCCATTGCTCATCGGACTGCTTTTTCGTGATTACGCCAATCAACTCCCGCAGCTTTGCGGTCTCATCGACATCTTCAATGCCCGCTTCCGACAAGTTATATGATGCTTCCAGTATGTTCTTCATTCTGGCCTTGTACTCTGCTTTGCTAAGTACCCCATCATCCAACAGCGATTTGCACTTTTCGATTTCCAATGCCTTGCTCTGAACCTTCATCCTTCCAGTACCTTCCCTTTCTTCTCAATAGCCTTCAAGTAATATTTCTCGTCCAACTCTATTGTAGACCGCGTTGATTGCGGATCTTCCCTAAAGATGTGCCGTATTCCTCCTATCGCCATATTTGTTCGTTCTTATCCAAATTTACGAATATCATTTAACATACATCCGCCTTTACCGCCGAGCGGCAATGTTCCTAGACAAATATTATCACATGGCAACAACAATAAGCAAACTCAACTTACTTTTTCTCCCTATTTAAATCCCCTCTTTTGCAACTGACAGACGCGGTGGATCGCATTACGCGCTTTGCCTGATTCGGATACGTTACAGGAGCTTTAGTGCCTTCACCTATCTGCCAGCTTCTTCATATGCGTGTTGCTAAGCAACGATGTCAGCTGCGTTATCGCGGTTTGGTTTCCCTTATCCACTGTTGCGGAGAAATCCAAAAACCTGGCGTGGCCGATTCAGCCTTAATCCCCCCGTAAACGTCAAAACCACCCGCGGAAAATCGCAGGTGGTTTGTGGACCGAAATTGGTCGAGGTGGCAGGATTTGAACCTGTGGCCCCTACGTCCCGAACGTAGTACTCTACCAAACTGAGCTACACCTCGGCCGATGCCGCCGTTGCCCTCGCGCGGTTTCGGACGCATCGGCTTGCCGCTTTGTCCGCTGCCCGCCCACGGGCGATAATAGGCGCAACAATTATTATACTGAACATACGCGCCGTATGCAAGGCGCAATTGGCATTTTTGTTAATTGGAAAATTTTGTATGCACGGGCGGCATCGCAGCCCACACCGCCCCGCCCCCCGCACCTACAGCGCCTACCGAACAAAGGCTTTCCCCCTGCCCTTCCCTTTTCGCCTGTTTTCCGTTATGATATATAAATAATAAATAGACAACAAAACCGTTTCAACTTTTGGCGCCGCTGTCAGGCAGGCAGCCGCGCCGCGAAACAATCCAGGGTGAGTGGCTAAGCCACAGCTAAGGAGGCACCATGAAAACAACGGTAGCGACTATTCGCGAGATGAAAGCTTCGGGCGAAAAAATCACAATGCTGACGGCATACGATTACTCGACCGCGAAACTGATGGACGAGACGGGCGTGGACTGCCTGCTCGTCGGGGACAGCCTGGGCATGGTGATGCTCGGCTACGAGGACACACTCTCAGTAACTATGGAAGATATGATACACCACACCAAGGCGGTGCGGCGCGGTGCGAAGGACGCGCTCGTCGTCGGGGATATGCCGTTCATGTCTTATCAGGTATCCGTTCAGGAAGCCGTGCGCAACGCGGGCCGTCTCGTGCAGGAAGGCGGCGCCCACGCGGTCAAGCTCGAGGGCGGGGCAGTTGTCCGAGAACAGATCCGCGCCATCACGGACGCGTCCATTCCCGTGTTCGGGCATATCGGGCTGACCCCGCAGTCCGTCAACGCCTTCGGCGGGTTCAAGGTGCGCGGCCAGTCGGTGGGCGCGGCCAGGCAGCTGATTGCCGACGCGAAGGAGGTCGAAGCGGCGGGCGCGGTGGCGGTCGTGCTCGAAGCCATCCCCGCGCCTATCGCGCGGATTATTACCGAAAAGCTTTCCATACCGACCATAGGCATCGGCGCGGGCGCGGGCTGCGACGGGCAGGTTCTTGTCTATCAGGACATGCTCGCGCTCTACGGCGACTTCCGCCCGAAATTCGTCAAGGTCTTTGCCGATGCGGGAGAAGCCATGCGGCGGGGGTTCGCCGCGTACATAGACGAAACGCGGAGCGGCGCGTTCCCGTCGGTCGAGCACAGTTGGGGCGCGGACATGGACGAGTCGGAGCTCGCCGCGCTGAGGGAGCTTTAGATATGCCAATAAAAACATACGACACGATATCGGGGCTGCGCGGCGAGCTGTCCGCGCGGCGTTCAGCGGGCGCGGGCGCCGGCGTCGGGTTCGTACCGACGATGGGCGCGCTGCACGAGGGGCATATCAGCCTTGTACGCAGAGCCGCCGCCGAGAACGATATCACGGTGGTCAGCATTTTTCTGAACCCGCTGCAATTCGACGAGAGCGCCGACCTGGACAGTTACCCGAAAACCCTTGAAGCCGATATCCGGCTCTGCGAAGCCGCGGGCACGGATTTGGTTTTCTGCCCTTCAGTGCGCGAGATCTATCCCGACGGCGCTTCGACGCGCATCGAGATGGACGGACCTACGGATGTCCTCTGCGGCAGGTCGCGCCCGCGCCATTTCAGCGGCGTCCTCACCGTCGTCGGCAAGCTCTTTCACATCGTAGAGCCCGACGCCGCGTATTTCGGCGAGAAGGACGCGCAGCAGCTGGCGGTCATCAGGAAGATGGTGCGAGACCTGAACATGAACGTGAACATCGTGGGCTGCCCGACCGTGCGCGAAGCGGACGGGCTGGCCATGAGTTCGCGCAACGTCCACCTGAACGCTGATGAGCGCAAAGCCTCGGTCTGCCTTTTCCGCGCGCTGACGGCGGCACTGGAGAAGCTTGGGGATGCCGCGGGCCATGGCGCACCCGAGGATGATAGCGAATGGGCGCGGCTGACCGCCGATGTCACAGGCTCCGCCCGCGCGGTACTGGATGCCGAGCCGCTCGCGCGTACGGAATACGTGGAGCTTCTCGACGCGGAGACGCTCGCCCCGCTCGGCGGCAGTTCCCGCGCCGCGCTCTGCGCCATCGCCGCCAGGATAGGAGACACGCGGCTCATCGACAATATGAGGTTTTCGCTGAATGAGTGATATAAATAAAAGCGCAAATAACAATTCGATAAAAATAGGTTTCATCGGCGCGGGCCGCGCAGGATGCTCGCTCGGAAAAATGATCTCCGAGGGCGCGGCGAGGAACAATGGCGCCCCAGGGATATCCGCAGAGCCAGGCGCACCCGATGCGAACGCGGCAGCGCCACGCGCGGATATCGAGCTGGCCGGATATTACAGCAGGTCGCCAGGCTCATCGCGGGATGCCGCCGCGTTCACGGGCTCGCATGCCTACCGCACGCTGGGCGAGCTGCTCACAGATTCGGACATAGTGGTGGCGAGCGTACCTGACGACGCCATCGCCGAAATCTGGGAACAGACCGCGGCAATCCTTGCGCCCGCAGCACCCAGCATGCCCACGGCATCCGCGCCAGCCGCCTACAGCAAGCCCACCGCATCCAGCACATCCGCAGCAAGCACGCCCGCAGCGCCCGAGCCAATGGCATCAGCGCGCCGCCCACGCGCCATCTGCCACCTTAGCGGCGGAATGACCTCCGAGGTATTCGCGGGCGCGGACAGTCTCGGCATCGAAGCGGCTTCGCTGCACCCGCTCTACGCGATAGCGGATCGCCACGCTTCGTGGCAGGGGCTGTCACGCGCGTCGTTCACCTTCGAGGGGTCGGATGCCGCCTGCGTGATATTCGCGCCGCTGCTGGGGCAGCTGCGCTCACAGGGCGCCTCGGCAGCGAGGATTGGCACGGACAAAAAAAACCTCTACCACGCCGCCTGCGTCTTTTTCAGCAATTTCGTCTGCGGGCTAGCGGGCATCGGAGAGGACATCTTTCGGGAGTGCGGGCTTGACGGAGAATTTGCGGCGAGCGCCTGGCACACGCTTTTTGCGGACAACGCGAAGAACGTCGTGCGGATGGGCGCGGCAGGGGCATTGACGGGCCCCGCCGAGCGCGGCGACGCGGGCACTGTCCTTCGCCATATCGAAAGCCTGTCCGCCCTTTCGCACCAAGCAGGCACAGCGGCACACGCAAACAATTACTCGAAAATTTACCGCGAGATGACGTGCGCCCTCACAAAAATCGCGGCGCGGAAAAATCCCGAACGCGATTATGCGAATATACTGTCCGGCCTGACCGTGACCGAACCCGAAGCGTGACGGATGTGATAGAATATTGTCAGTGGAAAAGCGGAGAGAATCGTAGCGGACGGTTCACATCGAAACGCAGCGGACAGTCCCTATAAAAGCGAAGTGACAATGGATAATCATGGTTAGCGACAAAATCCTAATAGTGGATAACGAACAGGAAATAGTGCAGCTGCTCGCAATGCACCTGAAGCGCGAGGGCTTCGATGTCGTGTCCACGACCGACAGCCAGAAGGCGCTGGGCATCATCCACCGCGAACAGCCGGACATGATACTGCTCGACATCGTTATGCCTGGCATGAACGGCATAGACCTGTGCGCCCGCATCCGCGACGAGTACGACATGCCCATTCTCTTTCTGTCATGCAAGAACGAGGTATCCGACAAGGTGCTCGGGCTGAGCATCGGGGGAGACGACTATATCACGAAGCCTTTCAGCATGGCCGAGGTCATCGCGCGCATCAAGACGAACCTGAAGCGCGTGCGCACCCGTTCCTCCGCAGACACTGACGACATCGCGCACAGCGTCATGGAGGTGGGCGGCATACGCGCGGACATGAGCGCACATACGGTCACGGCATTCGGCAGCCCGCTGAGCCTGACGAGCAAGGAGTTCGACCTGCTCGTACTGCTGATGGGCTCGCCGAACAGGGTGTTCACGTCACGCCAGATATTCGAGCGACTGTGGGACACGTACGGGTACGAGAACGATTACCGCACAGTCATGGTGCATATCAGCAATCTGCGAAAAAAAATAGGCGCGTCGATTTCGGACGGGAGCCAGGGCCCGATACAGAACGTGCGCAGCGTCGGCTACAAATTTGTGCCGTAAAGCCAAAGCCGCAAAAAGCGCGGAAGCTTTCGCCCCCGCGCTTCATCCTGAACCCCGCGCCTTATCCTTACTCCCGCGCACGGCGCAGGGTCAATGCGAATCTGCGAGCATCAATAAGTGACCTTGATACCGTAATGGTCCAGCGCTTCTTTCAGCACGACGAAGAAATCCTTCACGTCGGGTGCGTCTATCGCGCCAAGGCAGCATAGCCTGAACGTGCTGATATCGGACACCTTCCCGGGGTAGATGGTGAACCCGCGCTCGTAGCAGTAGTCGTGCACCTTCACGAAATCCCAGTTCGGGTCGTTCGGGTAGCGCACCGACACGACCAGGCGCGACTGCTTCTCGTGCGGAACGAGATCCTGGAAGCCCAGCTCCGCCAGCCCGTCTATGATGGCCTGCCACACGCGCTGGTGCCTGTCCCATTTCGCGAGCTCGCCTTCCTCCCAGTATTCCTTGACGGCCTGCCTGGTCGCGTACACCGTCTGGACGGGCGGCGTGAAATGCATCTCTCCCTTCGACTCGAAGAAATAATACTGCGTGTAGAGGTTGCAGTAATACGACCGCTTTGGATAGCCCTTCGATTCCTCCAGTATCGCCTTGCTGCCGATGACGAACGAAAGCCCCGTCATGGACATTAGCCCCTTCTGGGCGGACGCCATGAGGAAGTCCACGTTGTCCTTCTCGATGTCGATGGGTATCATGGCATATGTCGAAGTCGTGTCCACGATGAAGGTGCAGCCGTATTTGTGAGCCAGCGCGCCTATCTCGCGAATCGGGTTCAGTATGCCCGTGCCCGTTTCATGGTGGCAGGCGTAAACCACTTTCACGTCGGGATTCGCCTTCAGCTCGTCCTCAATGACCGCCAGATCCGGAACGTCCTCGATGTCGAATTTCAGATTGATATGCTCCATGCCGTAGTATTCGCACACCTCCGCGCCGCGCGCGCTGTATGCGCCGTTGTTGACGATGAGTATGCGCCCATCTGCCGGAACGAGCGAGCTTATCGTGGCATCGATGTTGACCGTGCCCGACCCGCAGAACATGACCGCCGTATACTTATCGGGATCGCCGTGCACCACCTTCACGAGATCGCCCTTCATCTCGCGCATGATATCGCCGAACTCCTTCTCGCGCGGGCAGATATCCGGAACTATCTGCGCGTATTTCACCGAGTCCGTCGTAGTAGCGGGGCCAGGGTTCAGCAGCACGTTTCTCTTGACCTTTTCCATTATTTACCTCCGTTCGTTTGCTTAGTTTGCTTCGTTCGTTTCGTTCGCTTAGTTCGCTTAGTTCGCTTCGCTTGCTTCGTTTGCTTCCGCTATTGTATTGCTTCCGCTGTTGCTTTGCCGCTTCTTTCATTGCCTTTGTCATTGGGGCGACGCCCTTTTACGACGCCTTCCGCTGTATGGTCTGCGCGCCGACGCCGCGGCCCGCGACGATGGCGAGAACCGCGATCACAAGCCCTGTCGCCGCGATGCAGATGAAGACGACGTTCCAGTTGCCGGTGGACTCTAGCACCGCGCCGAATACTATCGCCTGTACCGCCGCACCCATATATGCCGCCCAGTCAAGGATGCCCGCCGCGGTGCCGCCGAACACGCGGCCGCCGATGTCCGTCGCGTATGCCCAGGTCAGGCCGTTGATAGCGTAGATGAAGAATCCCGCGATGAACAGCACCGTCACGATGAGCGCCAGGTTCGTGGAATTGGTCAGGATGAACACTGTGCCCGCCGAAACGAGGGCGCAGATAAGCACCGCCGGCAGCCTGTTGTTCGACCAGTATTTGTCCGAGAGCCACGGAACGATGAAGGTGCCGAGCGCCATGCCGAGCGGCAGTACCAGCGTGCCGACCATGCCGCTCTTTACGTCAAGCCCCAGCTCGTCGCTGAAATAGAGCGGTATGAACGTCAGCAGCCCGTAGCGCGCAAGGTTCGAGAACGCTATGATGATGCACCAGCAGTCGAAGCGCCATTGCTTAAAAAGATAGGCGTAGGGATACATCTTCCCCTTCTCCGCAACGATTCGCGCCAGCTCGCCCTCGTGGTCGCTCCGCGCTTCTTCCTCTTTAAATTCTTCCAGTCCGACTTTTTTCGGAGACTCCTTGACCACGAAGAAGAAGATGGCCGCCATGACGAAGATGGAGATGACGGGAACGATGAACGCCGCGCGCCATCCCAGGCTGGGCAGGAGCGCAAAAGCGATGAGGACCATCGCCCACGCAGCCGCCGTGCCGACCGACGAGAACGCATTGGCGAATCCCGTCGCGAAGCCGCGCCTGCTGCCCGGCCACCATTTGGCGAGCAGCGCCATGCCAGGCGACCAGAGCATAGACTGGAAATAGCCGTTGACGCCCCAGAGTATCGCTATGGCCACGAGGGAATCCTGAAGCCCCAGTATGATGTTCACGACGGCGGACAGAACCGCGCCGACCACGATAAAGCGCTTGACCCCGAATATCTCGCCAAGCCGCCCGTTGATAAGATGCCCCAGCCCATAGGTCCAGAACAGTATCGACGACAGTATGCCCAGCTGCAGCTCGTTCCATCCCATCTGCGCTTCCATTTCGGGAAGAGCCTGCGAGATGTTCAGACGGCCTGTATATAGAAAGCAATATAGCACAGAAAAAATTAGCAGGGTGGTCGTCGAGCCTTTCATGAATTTCTTGTAATCCGGCTCGGAATAGCCGAACATGTTTTTTGAGCCGATGTTATTGTTATCCATTATCTTCCTCCTTTCGGCGGCCGCAATAAAGCCGCCAAAAATTATTCGACGATTCTACCATGACCCTTTCGGCCATGGTTTAACCATGTTTGATTTAATGAATTGATAATGCAATACCCAAGCGGACAAGAGGGGATTCGCGCGGCGAACCCCCTCAGCAGATCGGTTTTTACCTGATGGTGATGGTTTCGGCCAAGCCCTGGCCCGGGCGCTCGCCCCTGCGAAGGCGCGGCTCAATCTCGTAGAATATAACGTCTGCCACGTACTTCACCGACGGCACGAGGTAGTCCGGCTTCGACAGCACGAGCTGGTCGTAGTCGTTGCTGCCTGACGCATACAGCCCGATGGTCCATGCGCCCGCGTTGTTGCCGCAGTACATGCCTGCCGCGGTATCGTCGATTTTCACGACGGACTCCACTGGTATGACCTTCTTGTTGATTTCGTATGCGGCGAGCATGCAGTCGAACACCATGAACGGGCTGGGCCGCCCCGGTACCTTCTCGGAGTTCGTGGTGACATCGAATTTCAGGCCATATGTGTCCTCGAGATATTTGTTGAGATTTTTCGAGTCCTCCGCGTAGTAGCCCGTGTCGCACCCGACCAGTATCTCGGCTTCGCGCAGGGCGGCGATGCATTCAAGCGCGCCGTCTATGGGCTTCGCAAGGTCGGGATCGACGATGTACTTGGACATCAGCGGACGGAACGTCGCGAGGATATTGTCGAAGTCCTCCTCCGTCCAGTCGCGCCCGTGCTTCTCGCGGAACTGCGCGGCCACCTCGGGATCCGAGAGCAGCATACGCAGATGCGTAGGCTTGAAATTGCCCATCGGCTTGCGGATGGTCGTCCAGTCGCATTCCAGGTCGAACGCCTTCAGCGCCTCGTAAAAAGGCACCACCGGCGCTTTGCACCCGCGCAAGTCATCAAGCGGCCACCTGGATCTCAGGTCCCCGGGGCCGTCGCAGAACGTCCCTGCCGTGTCAAGCACTGCCAACTCTATCTTTCCGGTGTACCTTCTGTTATACATTATGCTCCTCCTGTCCTTATAAAATAATAACCAAAACCGTTAGCTAACTACTGAAATTATACGCCACGCTTGTAAAAAGGGGTTTAAGGGATGTTAAAGATTTGTTAAAGACGGATTAACCGGTTTTCGGCGGGCGCGCGAGTGGGCGCGTATCCGTGGCTGTATGCGCCTCTGCCGAACCTCGCGCACGGGCTCGTCATGCTTCGCGGATATTCGTATCGCGCTTGCATATGAACAGAGCGCAGACAATCATGATGATGCAGACTATCTCCATGGACAGGAACACGACATCCCAGTCGTCCCAGGCATCAATGACGAAGGGGAGCAACAGCGACTGAAACAGCGCGCCGAGGTACGCCGCCCCGTTGAGCAGACCCGTCGCGGTGCCGGCATAGAGCCGCCCGCCAGCGTTCATGGCATGCAGCCACAGGATGCCGTTGATGCCGAACAGCAGGAATCCCACCATGAATATGCCCGCCATGATCATCTCGCTGCTCGATATCGACGGGAACAGCACGACGAGAGCGGAGCTGAGTCCGGCGCACGCGACCACGCCGATGCCGGGGTTTTCGCAATACTTGCGCCCGACCAAAATGCAGCAGACGAGCGTCCCCGCGCCCATCCCCGCGGACAGCATGAAATTCGTGCTGTCGGAGCTTAGCTCTATCTCCGCGCCTTCCGTATAATAGACGGGGAGCAGCGTCAGCAGGCCGTATCTGCAAAAGCTGGAGAGGAAGGCTATACCCATCCAGAACGCCATCGACCTGTCCTTCATGAGCGCCCGCACGATGACCGAATATCTCTGCGGCAGCCGCGCTAGCATTCCCTCGTTCGCGGCGGACTCCGAGTCCAGCTCGTCGTAGTCCCCGATGCGGAAATCCGAAGGGCTTTCGTGGATGAGCGCGATGAACACCACCAGCGCGTAGCAGATGATGAACATCGCGTAGCCATGGCCGTCGCTCCACGTGCCGCCCATCGGCAGCAGACGGTCTGGCAGATAGAGCATTATCGGGTAGGCGAAAGCCGAGCACATATTGGCGATGCCCACAGGCAGCCCCCTGTCGGGCTTTCTGAACCACCTGACCAGTATGGATATTCCGCCTATCCACACCATGGACTGAATGTATCCGTTGAACAGCGAGAGCGCGAGCAGGGCCACCCACGATGACGCCGAATAGAGCAGCAGGTTGGCGATAACGCTCCCGATGCTGCCCATTATGATGAATCTGGTGGCGCGGTAACGGTCTATCAGAAAGCCGTTCACGAAGCAGCCCGCGGCATACCCGATGAACACGCACGACGAGAGCAGAAGCTGTATCGCGCCCGAAATGCCGTACTCGGCGGCGCGCTGGGGCAGCACCTCGTTGAAACCGAAGCGCGCGAGGTAGACGGTCGAGTAAAGCAGCCCGAACACCACTACGTTCAGCCATTTATAAAATATGCCTCTGTCCGCGCCGCGCATCCCTGTCCTCCAGCCATGCCGATTCGCGGGTGTAGCCTGGTCCCCGCAAAAAAAAACAATCGGCGTTTCCTTCATCTCCTCATCTCCGCTTCCAAAAATATGATAACATAATTCATAGGAGAATGAGCGTCCGCGAAGAAAGCGGCCGTGCGCCAAACGTGCGCCAAAGGAGAATCCGACATGCCTGCACCGTTACAGATATTCAGCATATCGACTGCGTTTTCCACGCTGCTCTTTGCGATAATATACATGTTTCTCGCGCGCGATTCGAAGCAGCGCTATATGGCTCTGTGGGCGCTGGCCATGCTGTTTTTCGGGCTGATGTATTTCGCCGATTATTTTCTCGTGGGCTTCGCGCAGGCATCCTATACGCTCGTGCGGCTCATGGTGCTGATAGCCTGCGCGAACCTGTTTCTCGCGGGCGCGTGCGATTTTTTCGGCGCACGGTTTCCAAGGGTTGCCTCATACGGCATAGTCTGCTCCGCCGCGCTTGCCGCCCTCTCGCTCGCTTTGAAAAGCGGTTACGATTATTTTTCCATACCGCTCATGCTCTGCTCTACGTTCGTGTTCGTCTGCTCGGGGCTCATGTTCATGCTCTATTCATGGACGCCGCACGTCACGGAAAAATACATCGCTAGCTTTATTATTATCGTACTCGGGATTTACAACATCAACCT
>JAIRPQ010000113.1 GCA_031256875.1 Eubacteriales Family XIII. Incertae Sedis bacterium
GAATACCTGCTCGCGGGCGGCGCGGCGCTGGATGTGCACGGCATCCCACTGCCCGACGAAACCGTCGCGGCTTGCAGGGAGAGCGACGCCGTGTTTCTCGGCGCGGTCGGCGACCCGAAATGGGACGGCGAACCCGGAAGCAACAGGCCGGAGATGGCCATCCTCGGGCTTCGCATGGCGCTGGGGCTGTTCGCGAACCTGCGCCCCGCGCTCATATTCGAGGAGCTTGCGGATGCCAGCCCCATCAGGCCAGACATCATCAAGGGCAGCCTGGACATTCTCATCGTACGCGAGCTGAACGGCGGCATTTATTTTGGGCCGAAGCACACGGATACTATAATGGGCGGGAATACGCCTGACGCCGTGCTCGCCGAGCTGAACAAGGCCGACGCGAAAAACCGCTGGGAGGGCACTACCGCATACGATGTCGAAATCTATTCCGAGGGCGAAATCCGCAGGATAGGCAAGGTCGCGTTCGAGATGGCGAAAAAGAGGAACGGACGCGTCATGAGCGTAGACAAGGCAAACGTTCTCGAATCGTCCAGGCTATGGCGCAGGCTGATGGAAGAAACGCGCGAAGCCGACTATCCCGACGTCACGCTGGAGCATATGTTTGTGGACAACGCCACGCAGCAGCTCATCAAGAACCCGAAGCAGTTCGACGTCATCGTTACGAGCAATATGTTTGGCGATATCATCTCGGACGAAGCGAGCCAGATCACGGGCTCTATCGGCATGCTCCCGTCGGCCAGCCTTGGCGAGAGCAGCTTCGGGCTGTATGAGCCGATTCACGGTTCCGCCCCGAAATACGCGGGCATGGATCGCGCCAACCCGATAGCGACGATACTGTCCGCCGCCATGATGCTGCGCTATTCGTTCTCGCTGAAGGACGAAGCCGACGCGATAGAGAATGCCGTATCGTCATTTTTGAAAGCGGGCTACCGCACGCCCGACATCATGGCGGACGGCTTCACGGAGGTAGGAACGGCAAAGACCGGCGAGCTGGTCGCGTCGATGGTCTAAAGCACGGCCTCTGGTACAGCATAATTATTATATCTGTTTCGATTATATAAGTTTTTTCTCGAGCGCGACGCGGATGAGATCGAAGGTGTTGACCGTACCCAGTTTGGCGTGGAGCATCTCTATTACCGCCTTCACCGTGTTGATGGAAATCTGCTGGCACACCGCTATCTCCGAACGCGAGAACCCGTTCGACAGATCCATCAGCACCGCCGTCTCGCGGTCAGTGAGCGCGATGCCCGTCACTATGCCGTTGTCGTGATTGTACTTGGATATCATGTGGGCCTGCCGCTTCGAGAAGGTGGCGGCCATCCTGTTGATGTTTTTCAGCCACGCATCCGGCAGCGTGCAGCCGTTGCGCAGAGCCGCCGCCGTCAGCGTCCGCATGTCCTTGCCCAGCTCGATGAACGGCGTGACTATGCCGTTCGGCAGGGCCGCTTCGTACGCCGCGCCGAGCGACTCGTAAGCCGCTTCCTTGTTCTTCATCTGATAGTGCATGCAGGCTTCCATCGCGAGCATCTCGACCCGCCCCAGAAGCACCGACTCGCGCTGCTTCATTTCCGAGATATATGAAAGCAACGGCGTGTAGTCCTTGCTCAAAAAGCAATATCTCGCTTTCACCTGATTCCCGAAATTCTCCAGGAAGCAGACATGCCTGTACGGTTCGAAGCCGCCGCGCAGCCACTCGGGGATTTTTTCGGGGTGTTGCAGCGAGCAATAATACCACCCCTGTGCTATGTCGCGGGTGATGTATCTGTGCGCATAGTCCTCCTCGTCGAGCTGCGCCGTTATATCGTCGAGAACCCTCCCCGCGCATTGGGCATCGCCCTGCAGAAAGGCTATTCGCATCAGGTAGAGCAGAATCCTGTTGGCCGTCTCGAACTGGCGGTTCGCGCGGGCCTTCTTCAGCCCCGACGACAGATGCACCTCGGCAGGCCGCAGCTCGTTGCGGTAGAACATCAGCTCGCCCTTCGCGGCGCAGTCCTCTCCGCTCATCGCACCGCCCAGGCTGCCCGACACATATTTTACCGTACGGATGAGCGACTGCATGTATTCGCCGGCCGCTTCCGCGCCGGACTCGCCCACCATTACGAACCACGGGCCGACATGCCTCTCCACGAGCTGCCCCGCTCGCGATTCGGGCAGCGGATAATTCTTAAGGCATCTGCTCTGCTTCGCAAAATATTCGTCGAAATCGTAGCGCCCGTCCTCCGTGCATCTCATGAACCGTATCACGCCGATACAATAATAAATGCAGCCGAGCATATGGTTTCGAAATTCCCCTTCAGGCATGGCGCGGTATTTTCCCTCGTATTTCTTTGACAGCGCATAGGCTTCGTCGAGCATCCCCGCACACATGGCGGAACGGACATGCACGAAGGCGGAGAACTCCACCGTATCGAACACCTCCTCCGGCGCGCGGCCGAACACCTCATACGTGCGGCGCGCCAGCTCCTCGGGCATCTGCGCGGGCTGGTCAAGCAGTATGCCGACGATTTTGTCGTATTTCCCTATTTTCTCATAATACGAAACGGCGCTTTCGGGGAAGCCGTTGCGCTCGTGCCACTCCCCGCATTTTTCGAACGCGCCGCGCCTTTCGCTCTCGCTGATAGCATTGCGCCTTTCCCTGAAAAGATCTAAAAAGAGGTGGTTGACATAATACATGTTCAGGTAGGCATCGTAGCGAACATACGCGTCCAGCCGCTCCAATTCGGGGAGCAGCCCGCCGTCGTTTGCCAGATCGCTTACCAAGTCAGCCGCCAAATGGTCTACCGGTTCTGATTCCGGCCGATCTATCAGAGAAAGGCGCGTCAAAAAGTGCCGCAACCCCTCTGTTAATTGCATTGAAACATCGTGCTCCATCATTTTGAAAATATTCATCCGCAAAGCGCGCCTGGCGTAGGATTCCTTGACCGGCGCTTTCGTGAGGAAACGGGATACCAGGTTCACCGCCGGCATCCATCCCTTCGTGTCGCGGAGCACGTCGCAGGCATACTGTGAATTCATCGGTACGCCGCGCTTTTTCAGGTAATTCGCCAGCTCCAGCTCCGTGAAGCACAGCGCCTTTTCGTCTATGGCCGCCACAAGGTCGTTCGCTATCAGGCCAGCCAGGTTTATTTCGGGTTCCCTTCGCGAGATAATAATGAACGTGAAGGCCGGCGGCAGCGAGAGGATGGTTTTCTCCCAAAAATTCAGCACCGCCGGATTGTGCAACAAGTGAAAATCGTCCAAGGCCAGTATGCGCTCGGCATGCGGCTGGAATTTTGACCTCAGCTCCGCGCAGTACGCGGCGAACTGACGGCTGTCATTCGGAAATCCTGTCTCGGCGAGCCATTTGGCGAAATCCGTGTCGGTTTCGGCCACAGCGGATACATAATGTTCCCAGAATTGGGATTCTTCATTGTCCTTGTCGGACAACTGAATCCACGAGGCCCTTTCCTTGCAATCCTTCAAAAACGTATACAGCGAGCGCGTTTTGCCGAACCCTGCGCCTGCGCACACGGTTACTACCGGCTTCAAAACTGCCGCTTCCAAAATATTCCGCATACGCGGGCGGTCAAAATACGCGTCGAAATACCCGCACCTGTCGGGTACGGTCGCCGCGTCTGCCGCGTTATATGCAGAAAAAGAAGCGTCCACTGGATACATCACTTAAAACCTCCCTACAATTCTTGATAAAAGCATACCATTTTAATCGCGTATGTGTATCACCCCGAAGGGTGATAATGTCAATTTGGGGGTCTTTTTTGTGGACTTTTATTAATTATCGGGGGGTGTTCTGTTGACAAACATCATTTGCTGTGGCATGATTATATCGGTTCCGGTAACAATAATTTTCGGCGCTAAGGGTGGTTGATAGAGGTTTATAAAGCTATGCAAGCGGTAATAGAGGGAGCACATGGCACATGGTTTGATAGCGCGAACGGCATTGTTCCGCGCCCACGCGTGGAACGCGCCTTGGCGGAAGCGTCAAAGCGCGCGCTGGCGCTGGTGGTCGCAGGCACCGGATACGGAAAGACGCAGGCGGTCAGGGATTTCGTAAACGGCTCATACGGCCAAGGCGCGGCCACTGTCTGGGTCACTCTGAAAGAAAGCGACAACGATGTCGATACATTCTGGGAGAACTTCATAGAAGCCGTCGGGCGTGGCTGCGACAGCATGTCCGAGCAACTCCGCGCCCTTGGATTTCCCTATACGAGCCAAGAGTTCGACAAGCATATGTCACTCATGAAAAACCTCGGCTACGCCAAGCGCAAGATATTCCTCGCGTTTGACGATGTTCATCTCATCACGAACGAACAGATACTGCGCTTCATCGAGCGCACGTCGCGTGCGCCATTCCCGCAGTTACGCGCCTTCCTCATCTCGCAGAGGGAGCCTGTCATCGACATGGTATCATTGCTCTCAAAACACAAGGTCAACCTGATAGACGCCAGAATCCTGCGGTTCACGGACGATGAAATCGTTTCGCTTTTCCGGCAGGAGGGGATTCAATGCACGGCAAGGACGCTGGCCCGCGTATCGCGCGAAACGCACGGCTGGGCGCGCGCGCTGCACCTTCTGACTGTCGCGCTGAAACGGATTCCATACGAGGAGACGGAAGCCCTCCGCGCTACAAAGCAAAACTTATTCGAGCTGATGGAGCGGGAAGCGTTCGAAGGGTTTTCCGAAGAAATCAAAAAGGTCATGGTCAAACTCTCGCTCGTGCCAAGGCTGCCGCTGGAATTATTAAAAAAATTCGTCGGCGGCAACGAGGACTTTTTCAAAAGCGACCGGCAGATAGCTTCCTATGTGTGGTATGACAGCTTCGCGGGCTATTACCGCGCCCACCCGCTCTACATGGAATTTCTGTCGAGCAAGCACGACATTCTGGAGGAGGACGAAAAGCAGGAGCTATACAGCCAGACGGCTGAATGGTGCGTCAACAACAATTTTCATTTGTACGCGCTGAATTGTTATGCCAAAATGAAGGACTATGACGGGATGCTGGCGATTCTCATGTCGTACCCCATCGCGTTCCCGAGGGATGTCGCGGAATTTTCGCTGCGCGTCATGGAAGGGCTGAACCCTGCGGACTGCGAGAATATAGGCAGCTGCGCCCTTATGAAATACACGTTCCAGCCGCGGATTTTGAACGACCTCGGCAGGCACGAAGAAGCCGAGGAATTGTTCCGCGAAGGCATCGCGAAGTGGAAGCACTCGGACGCGCCGTTCGCTCATACCCTGCGCTACTCCTGCCACAATGGGCTGGGCCTGGCCAAGATGGTCTCCTGCGTAAAGACGCACGAATACGATTTCGACAAATACTGCGAGAGGGCGCTTGAGATTTTCAAGCAGAACCCCGTACCGCCGTGGCTCACGAGCACGCTGCACAACGCGAGCGTACGCACCTTCGCATTCAACATCGGGGTCGGCGCGAAGCCGGAGGAGTTCGGACAATACCTGCGCGCCCTGAAAAACGCCGTACACTGCTCGTCGCAGATTCTGAACGGCTTCAGCAGCGGTTACTACGAGCTGGCGGAATGCGAACTGGCCGTCTACCGTTCGCAGATGGACCAGGCACGTATATTCGCGCAGCAGGCGATAACGAAAGCGCAGGAGAACAACCAGTACGGGATAGAAACCACGGCGGTCTACTATCTGTTCAGGATGGCGCTGGCGGAAGGCGATTTCCAGATGGTGGACACGTTACTGGCGAGCTTCAAGAAAAAGACGGAGAATCCGGCATTCGTGAACGGCAAACTGGTCTATGAATCGCTGGTGTCGTGGCTCTATGTGAAGATAGGCATGTATACGCTCGCCCCCAACTGGCTCCGCATTCCGTCCGCGCTGAGCGAAGCGAACCCGATGGCACCGGCATGGGCGCATATCATATGTACGCATTGCCTGATCGCGTCAAAGAAATACGACGAAGCGCTCGTCTACATACACACGGTCGATCCGCATATGCTGGACGGCACGTCTATGCTCGGCGAATTGGTGCGCTTTTTGCTGAGCGCCATCGCAAGGCAGAAAACGGGCGACGAGAAGGGGGCGCTCGCCGATTTTGAGCGGTCGTACAGCCATTCGATGGACGGCGAATTGAACCTGCCATACGTCGAGATGGGGCGCAATGCCTGTTCGCTGATCAAGCTCGCCATGAAATACGGCACCTGCATACCGACCGAATGGCTGAAGGATATAGACCTGCGGGCGGCGGCGTACGCGAAGAAAATCGCGGTGGTGTCGGCGGCATACAAAAAGCAGCATAATATCGAGGACAACATCCACCTCTCCGAGCGCGAAACGCAGATACTGCGCGACCTCTACCAAGGGCTATCGCGGCAGGAGATAGCCGCCACGCGCTATATTTCGATAAACACGGTCAAGACCATGATACAAGCGCTCTACCAAAAGCTGAACGTAGAGTCAAGCATGGAAGCAGTCCGAATAGCCATCGAACGCGGGTGGGTGTAGGAGGCGGGGGGCGCCGAGGTTTTCCGTGGCTCGTTCAGGAGAAGCCCATTCGCGGATTATTTTTCTGTTGTTGCGCCAGGCGCGCTTTCCCAAGACAGCTCCGGCCGTTTTTTCTTTTTCGCGCAGTCGAGCAGGTAGAAATTCATCAATGTCTGGTACGGGACTCCCGTCTGCACCGACAGTTCCTTGAAATATTTTATCGCGTCCGCCGCGATGCGTATAGTTATCTGTTGTTTGCCGCTGCCAGCCAGCCTTCCCCGCCGAGCGTGGGAAAAATTATATTCTTCTCGCATTGTTTATCTCCGTATAAAATCCAATTTCAGCTGCCGTCGCTTTTCTGGCCGATATTATCCTGTAAATTTCAATGTCTTCATCCTCGATAACGCTATGGCTAACAGTTATCATCCGTGCAGCTTCGCTAAACCCCAACGCGATAAATCTTTCTTCCTCGATAGAATGGTCAGGGTCATCCACCTCAATATACCTTTCATCGAAAAATACAGTAAGAGCTTCTTCAAACGAAACGCCGTGCTTCGCGATGTTGCCGCTGTTCTTCGTGATGTCCCACGAAAAATGTATACCGTTTGTAGTTACATTATAATTATAATATTCGTGTATGTCAATAACTTTCATTATAAATCCTCCACTTCCATCAATTATATTATAATGTAAATATATGGGTTTGTAAAGTTATATTTACAACTGCGCGTTCTTTAATGAGCCGGCATAATTCTTTTAC
Source organism: Eubacteriales Family XIII. Incertae Sedis bacterium (assembly GCA_031256875.1). GTDB lineage: Bacteria > Bacillota > Clostridia > Peptostreptococcales > Anaerovoracaceae > JAIRPC01. Next base: position 7,217 of record JAIRPQ010000113.1, read on the forward strand.
GAATCCTTAACGTGCGGATACATGCGGCTTAACATTCGGTTTGTATATTGAACTGTATATTAGATTGTTTATTTATCGAATCAGAAGGAGAAAATGGGCGGCGGCGCGTGGGTGCCGGACGCGCAAAATCGAAAGGAGTACAAATCGGATGATAACATTAGTGAAGAAATTGGGGCTGGCGCGTGGGCTTGGAGCCGCGAATGGGCGGCGGCTTCGCATGGGCAGGACGGCGGCGGCCATCGTTATGGCGATGTTAATGGCGTTCTCGATGGTCGCGCTTTCGGCTTGTAGCAGCGGGGATGATTCCGGCGCGAGCGATACCGAAGAGCCTGTGGCGACAGAGGACAGCAACGCGAACCAAGACACGGAACAGACCGCAGCCGATACTGCTGATACGTCTGCGGCGGATGCCGAGAGCGGTGACATCACCATTTACACGGCGCTCGAAGACGAGCAGGTGCAGGCGTATCTGGAAGTGTTCAAGGCGAAATACCCGAATATCACGCCGAACGTCGTGCGCGATTCGACGGGCGTCATCACGGCCAGGCTCATCGCGGAGAAGGACAACCCGCAGGCCGACCTGGTGTGGGGAACGGCGGCTTCGTCCATGATGGTGCTTGACGACCAGGGCATGCTTGAGGGTTATTCCCCCGAAGGCGTTGACCGAATCCTCCCGAAGTTCAAATCCGACCAGAACCCGACTACATGGGTCGGCATAGACGCGTGGGAGACCGCCATCATCGTGAACACCGAGGAATTTGCAAAGACGGGCGCGAAGCCGATCAAGTCATATGACGACCTGCTCCAGCCAGAGCTGAAAGGCAAGATCGTCATGTCGAACCCGAACTCGTCGGGCACGGGCTTCCTCACGGTCAACGCCATCCTTCAGCTGAAGGGCAAGGACACGGATGCGGGATGGGATTTCCTCGACAAGCTCCATGAGAACGTGTCGCAGTACGTACATTCCGGCTCGAAGCCCGCGAAGATGGCGGGCGCGGGCGAGACACCTGTAGGCGTCAGTTTCGGCTACGCGGGAATCCAGCGCATCAAGGAAGGCGCGCCCGTTGAGGTCATCTTCCCCGAAGAAGGCTCCGGCTGGGACCTCGAAGCGAACGCGCTCATGAAGAAGGCCGACATCAAGCCCGCGGCAAAGACCTTCCTCGACTGGGCCATTTCCGACGAAGCGATGGCGCTCTACAAGGAGAATTACCCCATCATAGCCACAGGAGAGGGCGGCAAATACGAGGGATTCGACTCTGATCCGGTCGACCAGCTCATCGACAACGACTTCACATGGATTTCAAGCAACCGCGAAGATATCCTGAACAAGTGGATCGAGAAATACGACAGCAAGTCAGCGCCGGAAGAAGCGTAAGAGCCGGCGGCAGCAAGTCAGCGCCGGAGGAAGCGTAAAAGCCGGCGACGGTCTGGCAACAACCTCATAGGCAACATCTAGCGCGGCGCTCCGATGGATTCGGGGCGCCGCGCGTTTTGACGCAATTTAATCCCCTTCTACAATAATGATGGCGGGTTTGCCGCACACGTGGCTACGCGCCTGCGTTCAAATACTCTTTCATATAGGGAATAACAAAATCAATATAGCCGCGTTCGGGGGAGTAGACTATGCCCTCGCGATTTAGGCGGCGGCGGTATTGGTTTAGCTTGTTGCTGTCAAACCCAATCCGTGAAATGAGCGCGCCTATTTTTGCGGGGGTTTTGATTTTCGCAAGGCCGTAGACAAATTCTTTGTCAACAGGCGACAGATCCTGGATAATCAGTTCTATCAGGGAGCTGCCTATATACGTTTCCGCTTTCGCTACGCCCTTCTTGGCGTCTTTCAGGCTTATCTTGGACTTGTGGCTTTCCCAGACCTCATAGCCGAGCAGCTGCACCAAATACGGGAAGCCGCCGCTTTTTTCCGCAATGAAGCATACCGCATCTTCGGCAATTTTTTTCTCGGAAGCCTCGAACGTT
>JAIRPQ010000152.1 GCA_031256875.1 Eubacteriales Family XIII. Incertae Sedis bacterium
GTGGCGGCAGTTTTGAAGGAGCTTGAAGCAGATTCTTCCTTGACTTCCCGTGATATAGGGGAGAGAATAGGGCGTTCAACAGCGACCGTGGAGCGCGCGATAGCCGCATTGAAGCGCGATGGCAGCATAAAGCGGGTGGGCTCACGCAAAACCGGCCATTGGGAAGTGCTGTGAGAAATATCGTTTGCGGCCGGTATTGCCGTTATGCGCCGGATTGCAGCCGGATTGCTTTGCTATCACAATCCCGACGGGCATTATGTTATACTATTATTATGGATAGAATCAGCGACTGATGAAAGGAAAGAAGATGAGCGATATTAGGGTACTTACGGACGATACTTTTGCCGGCGCAGTGGCTTCGGGCGCTGTTGTGGTGGATTTTTATGCCGACTGGTGCAGGCCTTGCAAGATGATGGCACCCGCGTTCGAGGAAGCCGCCGGCGAATACGAGGGCAAGGTGGAGTTCGCGAAGCTGAACATAGACGACAGCCGCGACACGGCGCTTGCGAACCAGGTCATGAGCATTCCGACGCTGCTCTTTTACAAGGACGGCGAGCTGAAGGACCGCGTGACCGGCGCGATAGACAAAGGCACGCTGAAATCGCATCTTGACGCCCTGCTGTAAGGCATAGGCGCAGCGAACGTTGCCGCAACATTTCACAAGAATAATTATTGGACAATAATTCATGGCACAGCTTTACTACAGATACAGCACGATGAACGCGGGCAAAAGCCTTGAGCTGATTAAGGTTGCCTACAATTACGAGGAGCGCGGGAAGCGACCCCTGCTTCTCGTGCCGGAGGTGGACGATCGCTACGGCGGCGGCAAAATCGTGTCGAAGGCGGGGCTGGAACGCGAGGCCATCAAGGTGCCTGCCGACATGAACCTGCTCGAACTCATCACGGGCAAGCTGAAGGAAATCAGGGACAAGGATCCGTCTGCGAGCATCGACTGCGTGCTTCTGGACGAGGGGCAGTTCCTGAAAAAACACCATGTGCTCGAGCTGACCGAAGTGGTGGACGGCTACGATATTCCCGTCATGGTCTATGGCCTGAAAAACGATTTTCGCAACGAGCTTTTCGAAGGTTCAAAATATCTGCTCATCTACGCGGACAAGATCGAGGAAATCAAGACCATCTGCTGGTGCGGGCGCAAGGCGACGATGGTCGCGCGCGTGGTGGACGGCAAATTCGTGAAGTCGGGCGAGCAGATTCTCGTGGGCGGCAACGAGATGTATGTTTCGCTGTGCAGGCGCCACTACAATGATGGGCGTCTCGGGGATGAGGATACGCGCCCCAGACCCGTGAGATGAAGCGCGGAGAGCTTTGTATCAAGAAGGGTTCGGGCGATATTTGCGGCGCGGAGTGCGGCGAGTCCTACGGCGCTGACAACCGCGAGGGGATTTTTGCCGATAATGGAAATCTGAGGCTGCGGCAAAAAACACTGCTTCTCCACAGCTGTTGCGGGCCGTGCAGCACGTCCGTCGTGGAGCGGCTTGCCAGGGACTACGATATCACCATCTTCTTCTACAATCCGAATATTACGGACGAGGGCGAATACAGGCGCAGGCTTGAAGCGCAGCGCTCGTTTATAGAGATTTTCAATTCGTCGCCGACCGCGCCCGCGCGTGTGGCGCTCGTGGTCGGGACATATGAGCCGAATGTATTTATCCGCGCCTGCGAGGGTCATGAGGGCGACCCCGAGGGCGGCGTGCGCTGCGAGATATGCTTTTCGCTCAGGCTCGCGAAGGCCGCCGAGCATGCGTCGCTCCATGGGTTCGACTGCTTCTCTACGACGCTCAGCGTCAGCCCGCACAAGGACCACGCGGCCATCGCTCGCATAGGCGGCAGGCTCGGGATGCAGTGCGGCGTGGAATTTATCGCGGAGGATTTCAAGAAACATAACGGGTACGCAAGGTCGGTCGAGCTGTCGAAGGCGTACGGGCTTTACCGCCAGTCGTATTGCGGATGCGAGTTCGCGCGTGGCGGCGGCCGGCCGGAAAGCGGCGACCGATCCAAAAGTGGCTGCGGGCGGCTCATCAAATGAAATACGTCGATGTTGCGGTAGAGACCCGCAGCGATATGGTGGATGAGCCTTTCACCTACGCTTGCGAGGACGATGGCATATGCGTCGGCGCGAAAATCGAAGCGGATTTTGCGCGCGGCAAGTCGAAGCGCGGCTATGTGGTCGCGGTGCGTGACTCCCTGCCTGCGGAGCTTGAGGGGAAGTCCATCAAAAAAATATTGTCGGTAGACGCGGAACACTCCCTGCCGCCTGACGCGGTGGGTATCGCGCTCTGGATGCGGCGCAGATATTTTTGCCGCCTCATAGACGCGCTGGCGTGCTTCGCGCAGCCCGCCGATCCGCCGAAGCGGAAGAAAGCCGTAGGCGCGGACGGTGGCGGCGGGGCAGGAGCGGGCTCGTGCGGCGGGGATGATGTGCCGGAAGTTTCCGCCGCGCCGGAGCTTACGGCGGAGCAGGCCGCCGCGTTCGGACAGATAAAATCCGCGCTGGGCGGCTCTGCCCACGCCGCGTTTCTCGTTCACGGAGTCACGGGCAGCGGCAAGACCGAGCTTTATATGCGCGTCGCGTCGGAGGTCATCGCGGGCGGCCGCAAGGTTATCATGCTCGTTCCCGAGATAAGCCTGACGCCCCAGATTGTGAAAAATTTCACGGACAGGTTCGGGCGCGAAAAGGTGGCCGTCATGCACAGCAAGCTCTCGAAGGGAGAACGCTACGCGGAGTGGGCGCGCGCGAAAAACGGCGAAGCGGATATCGCCATCGGCGCGCGCGGCGCGGTGTTCGCGCCGTTCGGGGATATCGGAGCCATCATCGTGGACGAGGAACACGAAACCACATACAAGTCCGACATGATGCCGAAATATGACACGGTGGAAGTCGCGCTGAAACGCGCGGCGCGCGCGGGCGCGGTCTGCATACTCGGCAGCGCAACGCCGTCCATCGTTTCGATGCACCGCGCGAAGTCGGGCGTCTACAAGCTGCTGACGCTGACCGAGCGCTACAACAAAACCCCGCTCCCGCGCCTGTCCGTCGTGGATATGAGGGACGAGATGAAGCAGGGCAACAGGGGGATATTCAGCCACGCGCTCCATGCCGCCATGGTCAGGGAGCTTGCCGCGGGCAAGCAGGCGATACTGTTTTTGAACAGGCGCGGCTACAGCACGTTCATCTCCTGCCGCGAGTGCGGCTATGTACTCAGATGCCCCGAGTGCGGCATTTCTATGACGCACCACAAGGAGCGCCACCGCGCCGAATGCCATTTCTGCGGGAAATACCTGCCCGTTCCGAAGGAGTGTCCGGACTGCGGCTCCGCACATATCAGGCATTTCGGTATTGGCACGGAGAAGGTGGAGGAACTGGCGAGGGCGGCGTTTCCGGACGCGCCGGTGGCTAGGCTCGACCTCGACTCAACGGCGAAGAAGGGTTCGGCGGAAAAAATTCTGAAGGATTTCGGAGCCGGCAAGACGGACATACTTATCGGAACGCAGATGGTCGCGAAGGGCCTCGATTACGACAATGTTTCCGTCGTGGGGATAGTCGCGGCGGATGTCGGCCTGAACATACCCGACTTCAAATCCGCGGAGCGCACATTTCAGCTCATCACGCAGGCGGCGGGACGCTCGGGGCGCGGCGATGAAATCGGCGAGGTCTACGTCCAGACCTATTCGCCGAAACACTACGCCATCGAAGCCGCCGCGAGCGCCGACTACGACGGATTCTACCGCACGGAGGATTTGATAAGGCGCACGCTGTCGTATCCGCCGTACAGCGACATCTACCAGGTGACGGCGACGGCGAAAAGCGAGGGCGCGGCGGCGCGCGGCGCACAGGCCGTTCTCGCGGCGCTGCTTGGCGCGGTGGGCGCGGGCGAGCGCGCGAATATCCTCGGCCCGCAAAAAGCCCTGGTCTACAAGCAGGGCAGCGATTTCAGGTACTCGCTGAACATCAAGGCGCAGCCGGCCAAACGCGGCGCCTACGAGTCCGCGCTCGCGCAGATAAAGAAAAAAATCAATACCGATAAGGCGGCAGGATATCGTATAATGGTAGATGTGAATCCGTTCTCGCTGGCGTGAGCGCAGGCTTGCCCAAAGGCGGAGAAAAGTATTCGGATTCGCCCGAATAACGGAATAATATATAGAAGACAATTATTGCAACAGTGAACGAGGAGACATATGGCGTTAAGGACAATAATAACACAAGAGGACGATATATTAAGGAAGAAAGCCAAGGAGGTCAAGAGCTTTGGCGAGCGCACCCATGTGCTGCTGGACGATATGTGGGACACCATGCGCGAGAGCGACGGCGTGGGTCTGGCCGCGCCGCAGGTCGGTATATTGCGGCGGGCAATAATCGTGGATGTCAGCGCACGGGAGGATGGCGCCGCCGCGAAGAACGCGGGCGCGAAGGATGCCGCCGCGAAGGACGCGGGAACAACGGACGCCGCGAAAAGCTCGGGCGCGCCGCCGGACGTGAACGCCGATGGCGGCGCTCTCTTTGAACTGCTGAACCCCGTGCTGGTCAGCTCGGATGGCGAGGAGCGCGACAAGGAAGGATGTCTCTCCGTGCCCGGCATCTACGGCTATGTGAGCCGTGCCAGCCACGTTGTCGTCAAGGGGCTGGACAGGCACGGCAACGAGCTGACCGTCGAAGGTGACGGGCTTCTCGCAAGAGCCCTCTGCCATGAGCTTGACCACCTCGAGGGCGTGCTGTTCACGGATATCGCGGACGAGATAGACGATGGCTCGGAAGAAGATGAAGGGTCAGACGGCGAATGAGCGGCACCGTAAGAATCATGTATATGGGAACGCCGGACTTCGCGGTCCCCGCGCTGGAGGCGCTGGCGGAGCCGGCGGCGAACGGTTCCGTCTCACGCGAGCTGGTATCCGTCGTGACCCAGCCCGACCGCCCGAGAGGGCGCGGACACAGGCTTGCACCGTCGCCCGTGAAAGCGCGGGCCATGGAGATGGGCTTGCCCGTAGCTCAGCCGGAGTCGCTGCGCGGCAATGCCGAGTGGGAAGAAACTCTCGCAAATGCCGCTCCCGACTTGATAGTAGTCTGTGCATATGGTAGGATTTTACCGATAGAAACTTTACGATACCCTAGGCTCGGCTGTGTGAATATACACGCTTCGCTGCTTCCCCGATATCGCGGCGCGGCACCCATTCACAGAGCGGTGGAGTCCGGCGACAGCGAAACGGGCGTGACGCTCATGTATATGTCCGAAGGGCTGGACGAGGGCGACATGATCGCGTCCAGGTCTATGCCGATAGCAGGCATAGACACGGGCGGGCTTCACGAAGCGCTTTCGAAGCTCGGCGCGGAGCTTCTGATGGACGAGTTTGACGCAATAATATCGGGAACGGCAGGGCGCGAGCCGCAGGACAGCTCCGCGGCGACCTACGCACCGCCGGTAAAAAAGGATGAAGGGCATATCGACTTTTCGGCGGACGCGGCAGCGGTGTGCAGAAAAGTGCGCGCCATGACGCCGTCGCCGGGCGCGTACGCGTACCTCGGCGATGAGAAGATAAGGATATGGAAGGCGGAAGCAGAACCGGCAGAGCAGAGCGGACTCCGTGAAGATTATTCTAATAATGGAAGATTTTCCGAAGGCTCAGACCGCGCCGCTGCTAAAGAACCGGACTGCGCCGCCGCGAAGAAACCGGACTGCGCCGGTCCGCCCGCTCCGGGCAAGATTATTGGAACGGACGGCGGCACGATAGCCGTGGCAGCGGGGCAGGGCGAGACCGTAACGATAACCATGCTGCAATCCCCGGGCGGAAAACCGATGCCCGCGTCGGATTGGCTGCGTGGCCACATTATTGGCAAGGATACGGCTTTTAGATAAGTGATTATCAGGTAAGTGATAAAGAAAAGGCTAGGTGCGCTCAGATGGATGCCAACAGAAAAACAGCGTTTTACATCCTGAGGGATGTGGAGAAGAACAAGGCGTACTCCAACATCGCCGCGAACAACCATATGAGGAGGCAGGATCCGCCGTCCCCCTCGTTCACGCGGGAGCTTGCGTTCGGGGTGCTTCGCAACAAGCTCTATCTCGATTATATTATCGGGAATTTTGTCAGGACGCCGATACAGAAACTTCGCGCGGAGGAGCTGACTATACTTCGCATGGGCATCTACCAGATCAACAGCATGAACTCCGTGCCCGAATACGCGGCCGTCAACGAGTCGGTGTCGCTGGCCCGCCTGTTCGCGCGCGGCAGGGACGGCTTTGTGAACGGGGTGCTGCGGCAGTATCTGCGCGACAGGGAATACGTCACGCTCCCGACGAGAGAGGACGACCTGGTAAGGCATCTGTCCATCAAGTACAGCTACGACCCGTGGATAGTGAAGCTCTGGATAGAGGAGCTTGGCGCGGCCAAGGCGGAGCGTCTTATGAGCGCGGGAGACGATATCCCGCCGCTCACGATAAGGGTGAACACGCTCAAGACGGACAGGAACAACCTGAAAAAGCGCCTGCTCGAGCGGGGCTTCAACGTCTACGACGGGAAGATGTTCAAGAACGCCTTGCTCATAGAGGGCGCCGAAGCGATCAGCGGCAGGTTTTACGACAGCGGGCTGTACTCAATTCAGGACGAAGGGGCGCTCGCCGCAGTAATGGAGCTGGATCCCAAGCCGGGCGAGACGGTCATCGATGTCTGCGCCGCGCCGGGCGGCAAATCGACGGCCATCGCCGAAGCGATGAAAAACAACGGCAAGGTCATAGCTTTCGATATTTACAAAAGGCGTGTCCGGCTGATAGACCAGCAGGCAAAGCGCCTTGGCACGACCATAGTTGGGACATCGGTGTGGGATAGCACGCATACGAAGAACGAGCTGATAGACGGCGCGGACAGGGTGATATGCGACGTGCCCTGTACGGGGCTCGGCACGGTGCGCCACAAGCCGGAGATAAAATACAAGGAATGGGACGCGGACATCGAGTCGCTGCCCGTCAAGCAGCGCGACATTCTCACCGCGTCGTCGCGCTATGTCAAGCCCGGGGGCGTGCTGGTCTACTGCACCTGCACGGTCTCCAAAAGGGAGAACGAAGCGGTGACGAAGGAGTTCATGAAAAAGAACAAAGAGTTCGTCGAGGTGGGGCGCAAGCAGCTGACGCCTGACGAGGAAGGTACCGACGGATTCTATATTTGCAAGATGCAGCGTTTGGAGAAATAGCGCGGCGGGGACGCGGCGCGGCGCGATTAGCGCAGGGAGACACGATGAGAGCGAAACTGAAGGCAGGGTTCAGGACGGATATTGGGAAGATGAGGGTTGTCAACGAGGACGCCCTTCTCGTCTTGCCCGCTGACGGTCTGTTCGCGGTGGCGGACGGCGTTGGCGGCAGCAATTCGGGCGACATCGCGAGCCGCAGGGCCGTGAATGGCATAGAGGAATTTTTCCGCGAGAACCCCGTATCGGAAGCCGACGGCATGGAAGGCGAAGTCCGTCACGATTGGTTCAAAGATTATTTCCTGAGGTGCTTTAGGAAAATCAACCAGGATATCAGGAACGCGGCCGCCATCGAGCAGGACAACTCAGGCATGGCCACCACCGCGGTCGCGGCGTATTTCGACGGGGATATCGTATACATCACGAACATCGGGGACAGCAGGGCATATATATTGAGAGCGGGGGAAATCACCCAGCTCACCGAGGATCATTCCTATGTAACCGATTTGGTGAACGCGGGGACGCTCACAAAGAGCGAGGCCCGCGAGCACCCTCAGAAAAACATGATAACGCGCGCGCTCGGCGCGGGGGCGGAAGCCGATCCGGATTTTTACAGGCACGATATCGAACAGGGTGACTGTGTGCTGCTGTGCAGCGACGGGCTGCACGGCGAGCTCACCGACGAAGAAATCCGGTCGGAGTTCGAAAAGGAAAGCGATTTGAACAGCGTATGCAAGCTGCTCGTGCAGGCTGCAAACGAAAAAGGCGGGCATGACAATATCACGATTGTTTGCGCGGCTGGCTGAGAAGCCACGGCACGAGGCAGGAAACGCGCGGTAACGGCGGCAGGCGCACCGCGCCGCAAGGTGGCACGATGGTGCAAAGGAGACAGAGATGAGCAAGATACTGGCTGGCAGATATGAAATACTTGAGAAAATCGGCGATGGCGGCATGGCTGTCGTATACCGCGCGCGGGACAAGCTGCTCAACCGTTCCGTGGCGATAAAGGTGCTTCGCCCCGAGTATGTCACGGACGCGAATTTCGTGAACAGCTTCAGGAAGGAATCGCGGTCCGCCGCGAGCCTTACGCACCCGAATATCGTGAGCATATTCGATGTCGGCAAGGACAGCAATATCTATTATATAGTAATGGAATTGATAGAGGGCCGGCCGCTGAGCGATATCATCAGCGAGAAAGGCCCGCTCGATTACCGCATCGTGCTGAAGATATCCGAGCAGATAGCGTCGGCGCTGTCGGTCGCGCACAAGAACAACATCATCCACCGTGATGTGAAGCCGCACAATATTCTGATAACGCAGGACGGCCACGCGAAGATAACGGACTTCGGCATCGCGCGCGCCATCACGGACGGCACCACCGTCAACGACAATACGGTCAAGGGGACAGTCCATTATTTCTCGCCCGAGCAGGGGCGCGGCATGTATATGGACGAGAGGTCGGATATCTACTCCCTCGGCATCGTCATGTATGAAATGCTGACGGGGCAGGTTCCGTTCGACGCGGACAACGCGGTTGCCGTGGCGGTCATGCACATGAACGACCGCATGCCGTCTCCGTCGCGCATCGAACCTGGCGTACCGCCCGCCCTCGAGCAGATTATCATGAAGGCGACTGAGAAGCACCAGGTCAACAGGTTCAAGAACGCGGACGAGATGCTCGAAGCCCTGCGCAACGTGGACCGGCTGACCGGCGGGTTTTCCAACCCAGTTATCGCGGGGGCGATGAGGCCGCTCGCTTCCGAGAACCAGAATGTATACGCGAGCGACGGCGGATATGGCAGCAGGCAGGGCGGCGACGGCTATGGCAACGGCAACGGGGATTACGCGGGTGCCGGCGATGAAAACTATGACGATGAATACGGCAGGGATTATACTGGCTCGTACACAGCGTCTGCCGCAGGAGAATACGATGACGATGAATACGCCGAGGATCCGGCGGAGCGCGGTGGCTATATGTACGACGACGAATACGACGAGGACGATATAGATGATAGGCGCGCGCGCAACACGCGAAAGCCGAGGAAGCGCAAAAAGACGCGCCGCAAGGACGAACACCGGAAATACAAGGTGATCGGCGTGCTGGCCGCCATCGTGCTGGCCGCTGTCGTCGCGTATTTCTTGCTGTTCCCGCTGATACAGGGCATTATGGACAAGAGCGCCGGCGCAGGCAAGCAGGTCGAGGACGTGGTGGGCAAGAGCGAAACCGATGCCAAGGCCGCGCTGGAAGCGCAGGGGTACAAGGTCGAAACAGGCGACGCGGTTTTCAGCGACACATATAATGAAGGGCTGGTAGCCGAACAGGATCCCGCGGCGGGCGAGAAGCTCGCGGAGGGCGAGACCGTCACGCTGTATCTGAGCAAAGGGCCGGAGGGCGGCACCACCAGCGAGGAGGAAAACAGCGACGAGAATACGGACGAGGAAGTGGTCGACGTCATCAAGGTGCCCGAGGTTACGGGCAAGAGCCAGTCGAACGCGGCCTATGCCATCAGCGCTGCGGGACTGACCGTCGGCGCCATCACGATGGAGGACAGCGACAAGCCCACGGATCAGGTCATAGGCCAGGATCCGAAGGGCGGCAGCGAAGCCAAGAAGGGCGACAAGGTCAACCTCACGATCAGCCAGGGCCCGAGGGCGCAGGAAGTCAAAGTGCCCTACTTGCTCGGCATGACGCAGAACAAGGCTAATACGACGCTCAAGAAACTGAACCTCATACTCCGCGTGTCAGGCGAGGAATACAGCGACGATTATAAAAAAGGCACAGTGATGTGGCAGCAGTACAAGAAGAACGAGAAGCTGAGCGAAGGCCAGACCGTAGACGTGAAGATCAGCAAAGGTCCGGAGGACAAGATGAATACCGTGTCCGTCACCATCGACTACGCGAAGGCGCAGGCGGACAATTTCGTGCTCGACGTGATTCTCACGCTGAGTGACGGCACCGAGAAGGTTATCGTCGATCAGGAGAGCGCGTACAAGGCATCCGGCAGCAAGACGGTACAGGTCACGGGCAAGGGCACAGGATCGAAGCTGATAGTGTATTTTGATGGAGTAATCGTGAAAACGTATACGATAAACTTCAACACAGGCGAGGTGAGCGGCTGAGCACCGTGCGCGGCACTATAGTCAAAGCCCTGTCGGGGTTTTATTACGTCAAAATCGGCGGCGGGCGGATATACAGATGCCGCGCCAGGGGCATATTCAAGAAGGACGGGCTGTCCCCCCTGGTCGGAGACGAAGCGCTGATAGACGTGCTCGACGAAGAGGACGGCTTTGTCACGGAGATACTTCCGCGCCGCAATTCGTTCATCAGGCCGGCCGTCGCGAACATAGACCTGTTCGTCGCCACCGTGTCCGTGAACGACCCCAAGCCGCACCCCGAGATTCTCGACCGTTTCCTCGCGACCGCGGAAGCGGCCGGAGCGGAGGCTATCATCTGCGTCAACAAGACGGATTTGGGCGCGGCGACTGAACTGGAAAATATTTACAGCAAGCTGTATGACATGGTGGAGGTGAGCGCAAAGACGGGTGCCGGCATAGGCGGGCTTGAAAACCTGCTCGCGGGGCGGCGCTCGGCGTTCGCGGGTCCTTCGGGCGTGGGCAAGTCCAGCATTGTCAACCGGCTGCTCGGCCGCGACGCGGCGGAGACGGGCGGCATCAGCGGCAAGACCGGCAGGGGCAAGCACACGACGCGGCACGTCGAGATATTCGAGATGGGCGGCGGCGCGGAACTGCTCGACACGCCCGGGTACACGTCGTTCGACGGAACATTGGTGGAACCGGAGGAGATAGGCGGGCTGTTCCGCGAGATGGCACAGCTGAGCGAGGGTTGCCGCTTCGACGACTGCATGCACGCGGACGAGCCGGACTGCGCTGTGCTGGAAGCCTGCGCGGACGGGCGGATTGCGCCGAGCAGGTACGATTCGTACAGGCGCATGCTGTCGGAATCGTTGGACCGAAGAAAGAAAGGAATGTGAACAGGCATGGGAAAGATATGCGCTTCGATACTGTCGGCGGATTTCATGAAGCTGGGCGAGGAGATAGATCTGGCCGCGTCGGGCGGCGCTGACTATATTCACGTGGACGTGATGGACGGCCATTTCGTGCCGCGCATATCCTTCGGCTCGTTCGTCACGGACAAGCTGAAAGGCCGCGTCGGGCTGCCGCTGGACGTGCATATCATGGCGGAAGAACCCGAAAGGCAGATAGACAGCCTGGCCATAGAGGACACGGAGTTCATCGTCGTGCATTACGAGGCGGTTCGCCACCTGCACCGGACGCTCGAATACATCAGGTCGCTCGGTAAGAAAAACGGCGTCGCGCTGAACCCCGCCACGGATCCCCATGTACTCGACTACGTGCTGGAAGACATAGACCAGGTGCTGGTCATGAGCGTCAACCCGGGGTTTGGCGGGCAGAAGTTCATACCCTCGTCGCTGCGGAAGCTCTCGGAGCTGCGGCGCATGAGGGAGCAGAGCGGCGCCAGCTATGCCATAAACATAGACGGCGGCGTGTATCCGCATAATGCCGCCGAGATCTTTGGCGCGGGCGCGGACATGGTGATCTCGGGCGCGGGCATATTCGCGGCGGACGACCCGAAGGCGGCGCTGGCCGAGTTCAGGGCGATAGCGGATAAATTTCCACAATAGCGGGCAACGCCGTAGGCGCGGGCGGCTTGGCATATGTGGCTGGCGATGCCGCGATAGCGCATGGAGCCGTGGGCGTTCGGTGATGCCGCGATAGCGCACGGAGCCGTGGGCGTTCGGAATAAAATAACAATAATGGAAAGGTTATTCAGTGGGATATGAATTTATTTAACACAGCCCCCGACAGGGTGGCGTTCTCGGTAGGCGGGATAGACATCATGTGGTACGGCATACTTATTGCCGCAGGGTTCGCGCTCTGCATCTACCTCATATGCAGGAACGCGCCGAGCCACGGCCTGACAAGCGACAGGGCGCTGAATTATTCGCTCTTTATCGCCGTGTTCGGCATCATCGGTGCGAGGCTCTACTACGTGCTGTTCAAGCTGCCGTATTATCTGGAGGACCCCGCGCGCATATTCCAGGTGCGCGAGGGCGGGCTTGCGATACACGGCGGCCTGATACTCGGCTGCGCCTGCGCCATCTATCTGAGCCGGCGTTGGGGCGACGGCACGCTGAACGTCTTTGACCTGTTTTTCGTGTACGTCCCGCTCGGCCAGGCGATAGGGCGCTGGGGCAACTATTTCAACGCGGAAGCCCACGGCGGCCCCACCGACCTGCCGTGGGGCATCATGGTGGACGGCGAGAAGGTTCACCCGACCTTTCTCTACGAATCGCTCTGGTGCCTGTTGCTCGTGTTCCTGCTGCGCTATATCGACAAGCGGCGCAAATTCGCGGGGCAGACATTTTTCCTGTACTGCATGCTCTACTCGGCGGAGAGGTTCGCCGTCGAGGGGCTTAGGACGGACAGCCTCATGCTCGGCCCGCTGAAACAGGCGCAGGTGCTGAGCCTGGCGGTGATAGTGTGCGCGGCGGCGGCGTATATCGCGCTGTGGCGAAAGCAGGACGTTTCAGGAATTTCGGGCGGCGCGGCAAAAGGCGATGGAATAACCGATGATGGAATAACTGTAGCGGAGCGGGAGGGGCAGGCTCGCGACATAGATAAGGAGAGCGAAAGATGAAACTAGGTATAGTAGGGCTTCCGAATGTGGGCAAGAGCACGCTGTTCAACGCCATCACGCGAGCGGGCGCGGAGGCCGCCAATTACCCGTTCTGCACGATAGAGCCGAACGTAGGCGTGGTCACAGTGCCCGACGAGCGCATAGACGCGCTGCACCGCATGTACGATTCGAAAAAGACCATATACACCACGATAGAATTCTACGACATCGCGGGGCTTGTGAAAGGCGCGTCAAAGGGCGAGGGCTTGGGCAACAAATTCCTCGGGCATATACGCGAGGTGGCCGCCGTGGTGCATGTCGTGCGCTGCTTCGACGACACGAACGTCGTGCATGTGAACGGTGCGCCCGACCCCGCGTCGGACATAGAAACCATCAATCTGGAGCTGGTGTTTTCGGACTTGGAGCTTCTCGAAAGGCGCATCGAAAAGACCGCGAAGGCGCTCAAAGGCGACAAAGGGATGCAGAAGGAGCTAGACCTTTTGAA
>JAIRPQ010000093.1 GCA_031256875.1 Eubacteriales Family XIII. Incertae Sedis bacterium
GAGGACGGCAGCAGCGGCGGCACCATCTATTCCCTGCGCGGGCTCACCATCGGCGGCATGCCCACGCGCACCAAGGCATGGTATACCGCCGAGGGCGTCAATGTCAACGGCTGGGTCTGTGACGCTTTCATAGAGGACGACGATTCCCCGTCGTATATCTCCGAGTACACCATGCATATCAGATACAGCCAGATCATCTACAACACGGATATCGTGCTTGAAACCCCGAACGGCGCCGCCACTCCGCGCAAGTCGGCGTTCAAGCCAGCGCTGAATTACAGAAACGCCTGGTACCGCAACGCCAACAACACCGGCGATGCCTATAAAACAAGGCGTGAAATGCTGGCGCGGTACAAGCCCAAGACGAAAATCATCGGCGGCCATGTCTACGTCGGATCGGGGCAGACGCTGACCATCTACGGCGGCAAGCAGCTCTACCTGAACCCGGGCGGGCTGCCGGCGGTGAGCAACGACAAGCCGACGGGCGAGTACAATATGGAAGTCAGACCCGACAGCATGACTATCGCGACGGGCGCGTCGGTTTCCATCGAGACGAGCGAGAACACGAACGTCGATACGGAGATATACGTCAGCGGTTCGCTGAAGCTGAAAGCGGGCTCGAACGTGAAGGGCACTATCTTCGTGGAGAAAGAAGGTTCGCTCGTGATGGACGGCGGCGGCACGTTCACGGGCGACATCTACGTGAAGAACGGCGGCACGATAAACATCGGCGGCGGTACGGTCATCAATGGCGATGTGTACTGCGCGGGGAAGATGATGATAACAGGTTCGATAACGGTCAATCATCCGGCCGTTATGGAAAACGACCCGATCACGGAAGCGGACGAGTCGCAGCCCGCTTTGCACGGCATATATATTATGCACAGTCCGGTGACGGGCAACGGCTCGCTGACGTTGGCGGGTACGGGCATGGTGTCGGGCAGCTCGGGCAAAATCCACTCGATAGCGGGATACCCGAGCATAACGGGCGCGCCCGCGGAGGCTGTTTTCTGCGACAACAAGGACGAGAGCAATAACGCGTGCGAGCACTGGAAAACGGAGATAGGCTCGTGGCAGAAGCAGGTGAGCGCGAATGGGTAGGCGAAGAAACCCAATGCTATGGATGCTGCGGGAACCCATGAGCTTCCGCGGCAGGCGCGGCAGGCGAAACGGTTTCACGCTCGTCGAGCTGATCGTCACGCTGCTCATCGTCGGGATCGTCCTCTCGGTGGCGGCGGGCTTCATTGTGTTCGGCGGCAATTTCCTGAACCGCACGGAGCAGCACGCCACGGACAAAAGGCTGGCCGAGGACTCGGCGGACTATATCAAGGAACGGCTGCTCCACGCGCGGAGCATCGATATCGTGCGCGCCGCCAGGCCGCCGGTAGACCCGCCGGGCGGCGACATCCTGTATATCGGCAGGGATACGGACGGCGACGGCAGGCCCGACAGGATTTCGAACACGGGCCGCCTCTATTATATGCGCTCGGGCGAAAAGGATCCGGTGGATATTTTTGGCGATGATTACCGCGGCTGCGAGCTGTCCCTCGCGTACAGCGCGACGGTGACGGAAGCGGGCGAGGGCTCTATCTACCCCTTCGACAAATTCTTCGAGCTGACGACGGCGGCGATACGCGACGGCAAGCAAACATATTATTCGGAAAAGACCTTCAGGCTCTATGAAACGGGCAGCACCTCGCCGCCCATGAACGACATAGCGATATCGTCGTGGAACGCCGGCGGGGGAGGCTCGTCATTCTATCTCGTATTCAACACCGCGGCCGCCGGCTATGTCCTCGACAGCCTGCTCGCGCGGTACGACGCTATCGACAACACGCTCGACGCGGCGGGAACGCTGCCGCAGCACGACCCGGGCTCGGTGACGAGGTGGCAGGACATCTCGGGCAACGGCTGCGACATGCGCCTATCGTTCACGAACAACCCGTCGCCCATTCGCGCGAAGTCCATATACTTCGACGGCGCGGATGATTTTGGCGTAATAACCTCGCTGGACCTGTCGGAGTACAGCTCCATCACCGTGGAAGTGTGCCTGCGCGAGGAGGAGATAGACGGGCAGGGCATGCTGTTCGAGCATTCGCTGGACGCGGGCAGCCATGTAGCGGGCTTTAGCGCCATGCTGAACGACATCAAGCCTCCCGAGCCTGTCGACCCAGGCGAGCCGGAGGAGGAGGGCGACCCCGATGATGGCTCGGACGATGGCTCGGACGATGGCGGAGACCCATTCGACCCAGGCGACACAGGCCCCGACCCGAACGGCAATGTCAATACCGTCATGGGCTTCGGGGATGCCAGCGGCGTGAGGGACCATTGGTACGACTGGAGCGAGCAGACCATGTATTTCACGACCATCGCCAATTCGTTCAGCATGAAGGCGGGCGAGGAGCCGCATATAGCCTGGGTGAACGGAAACCGCGTGGCGGGCATCAGCGGCAACGACCCGTTCGCATCGTCGAGGAATTTCGCGAATTACCCGCTGTATCTGGCGTCGCGCGGCGGCACGGAGCTGAACTACAAGGGCGAGATAGCGGCAGTGCGCGTCTACGGCAGGGAGCTGAGCGACGCGGAAGCGGCACAAAACGCGGCAATGGACGCCGTGCGCTTCGGGGGATGATGCCCCGCGCACGCGATCTTCTGCCCTGCTTACGGCGCGGGCCGCGGCAAGGGCTCCTGCAAGCCGCCATATATGTTACAGGAAAATTACAGCGGGTAAAGGCGAAAATCGACGATTTGAGGACGCGAACGCGGGTGAGTGGTGATTTTTATCCATATGAGCAAAAATGCTTGCGAAATCGCCGATTTTATGCTATAATTCTGTTTGTGGAAAACAGGGATTTCCGTACAAAACCACCCCGTAAATTTCGGGTCCGTAGGGGAACGCTGAACGACAGTTTCCCAAGTTTGAAAGCCCGCATCGCGACGATGCAAGGGGATGAGAATGAATGTTCCCCCAAGGGTTTGGCAGAAGCACGTGTATTCGTGGAGGGCATATGGTAGACGCAAGCAAGCAAAAATACGACGCTGAACAGATAGAGGTTCTGGAAGGGCTGGAACCGGTTCGGCAAAGGCCGGGCATGTATATCGGCAGCACGGGCCCCAGGGGGCTTCACCATCTCGTATACGAGGTCGTCGACAACAGCGTCGACGAGGCCATCGCGGGATATTGCAAGAACATCAACATCACTATCCAAAAGGACAATTCGATAGTCGTCGAGGACGACGGGCGCGGGATGCCCGTGGACAAGCACCCGAAGCTCGGCGTGCCTGCGGTCGAGGTCATCCACACGGTCCTGCACGCGGGCGG
>JAIRPQ010000135.1 GCA_031256875.1 Eubacteriales Family XIII. Incertae Sedis bacterium
CTCGCGGGCGTGCTCCACTTCTACGCCGTGCCATACGCGACGGCGAGCAGCGCCCTGAAAAAGCTCGACAAGGAATACGAGAGCATGGCCGAGAGCATGAACATACCTATGTACCGCACCCTGCTGCGCGTCAGCGTGCCGCTATGCCTGCCCGCCATACTCGAAATCTTCATCTACTATTTCGTCTATTCGATGGTGACGGTCAGCGCCGTGGTCTTCCTCTACTCCGCGAATTTCAAAATCGCTGCCATCGCGATAACGCATATGGAGGAGGCGGGCAACATCGCTCAGGCGGCGGCAATGAGCCTGCTCATCCTGCTGACGAATATCGGCATCCGCGCGGCATACGAGATAGGCGTTTCAAAAATCCGCAGGAAGGCCGCGCAGCGCATGGTGGCGGAAGGATAAAAATTAATCCGAAGATGGATTTGGCATGGCCGCGTCAAGATGTGCGCATTGAGATGTGCGCCACGTGATTATCAAATAATGAAAGAGAGGCAAGAGATATGAGAATTTACTGTCTGGGCGGAGCCGGCAAAATCTGCCGCGAAGCGGTCTACGACCTCGCCGTTTTTTCAGGCGCGGATGAAATCGTCGTAGGGGACTATAACGAAGATGAGGCTGCGCGCGTCGCGGACAAAGCGGGGAGCTTGGCGGGCGACAGCGCACAATCCCCACAGGCCGGCGCAAGCGGGCAGGCGGGCAGCTCGGCAGGCGCAAGCGGGCAGGCAGACAGCTCGGGCGGCGCCGGCACAGGCAGCGTGAAACCCGCCGCGAAAATCCGCGCGGAGTTTATCGACGTCACCGATGTAGGCGCGGCGGCGGCGAAGCTGCGCGGCTACGACGTTGTAATGGACGGAACGCAGATATCCATGAACGGACGCTCCACGGAATGCATCGCGAAAGCAGGCGTGAGCGGTGTGAACCTGAACGGGTTCGGCGCGGAGGACGAATGGGCGGAACATTTTGCGGACGCGGGGGCGGTCTGCGTGCCGGGCTTCGGCATGACCCCGGGCGTAACACAGATGATGGCGATGGCGGCAGCGGCCGAGATGGACGCGGTTCATGAGATATACGTGTCGCACGGCGCGTTCCGTCCCATAGCGTTCTCGCCCTCAATTGCAGAAACGACGCGCGTCGAATATCAGCCCGACCACCCGTCAAGGCTGGTCTACGAGGACGGCGAGTTCATCCACGTGCCGCCGTTCGCGAGGCCGAAAGAAATCGCACTGCCCGAGCCATACGGCAACACCACCCAGTACATCATCCCCCATTCCGAAACGCTGACGCTCCCGAAAGCCCTGGCGGAAAAAGGGCTTCGGCTGGTCGAGGTGCGCGGCACATGGCCAAGGCAGAACATGGATTTGGTCAGGGGGCTGTACGGTTACGGTATACTCGAAAATCCGGCAGTCAAAGTCGGCGGCGCGGAAGCGGGACTGATGGACATCATCGCGGACTACCTGCTCTCCACGGAAGCCGGCCGCACGACCGCGCTCTACGGCTACGCCCTGCACGTCGAAGCCTGCGGCGAGAAGGACGGCAAAAAAATTACTGTTACATATACACACACCCACCCCGCCTCGGACGGAAGCGTACCCGAATGGGCAGGGCTGCGCGCCTACACGAAAAACGTGGGAATCCCGATGGCCATAGCCGCCGCCATGATAGCGAAAGGCGAAATTTTGCGCGACCCCAAAACAGGTGCGCCGCGCAAGGGCTTGCTGACGCCGGAGGAGGCATTCGATCCGCAGACCGTGTTCGGAGAGCTGGCCAGGCGGGGGATGGTCGTGCGGCGCACGGGATAGCCAGACCGAAGTATCGACCCACAGCGTTTTATGGCCGCAGAGCCTGTGCGCTTTAGCGTCAATGGCAATCCTTCCGGCTCAATGGCTGCCCGTACATTTTGCCAGCTCGAAAAATATGATGGTGTGCGCATCGGCGCGGCATTCCAACACATATCCGGATATTTCATGTATGCGCTGCGATACCATATGTGGGCTGGCAGTGCGCTGGATATATTCGAACTCCTCCGAGCTGAGTGCGGTGTCGCAGCCTGCCTGCCTGTAAAGGCACACGCTGTTTCTTGTATCGGACAAATACTGCATTCTGAGCCGGTATTCACCTTTTCGCCCAGGGAAGTCAATGCGGAACGGCATGTCCGCCTTGTCGGGACTGAACAGAATGCCGCGCACGCCATCCCTTAGGGCCGTGACAATGCAGCCCGTCTCTTGGCACACCACATCGTCAAAAAGGCTGATTAGAAACACGTGCAGATAATAGAGCGGCTTCTTCAGCCCGTTCACCGTCAGGAACCCGTTCTTGTTTCCCGCGCGGTCGAACAGCTCCGCCTTCCTAACCGCGCTGGCGAGGCCGCCCACAGTGAACCTTTTCAGCGCGGCGATGCAGGAGCTGAACGCGCGTATTTCATCCGACTCCGAATAGAACATAGCCGCGCCGCTGTGTTCATTCTCCGCCCTGCCAGATCCCTTCCCCGTTCTGCCGCCGCACGGCTCCGCGCCGCCACCATCCCTAGGCACGCCGCCGCCACTCGGTACGCTCAGGCATTGGAGCTGTATCGCCGCGCGGTTCGGCTCCGCCGTTTCGCCGGAGCCGAGCATGATGTCGATTTCGCCTTTTGAGAGCTTGGCGACATCGGGCTTGCGGTGCCTGATGGTGTCTTTGGCGCAGCGCGCGCGAAAATCGTCAGGATGCATGCCGAACCATTCCTCAAAATGCGCGACATACTGCCTTGTGCCGGAAAATCCGACGTTCTCGGCAATATGGGCGATGGGCGCGTCCGTCGCGACAAGCTCATATTCCGACATCTCGACGCGGACCATGTTCAGAAAGTCGCGAAACCCGATGCCCATATGCGTAGCAAAGAAATGGGACAGATGATATCTATTGATGTTTTCGCTCGCCGCTATCTCCTCGAGCGTGACGCGGTAGGGATAATTCCTGTAGAGATGGGCGACTATGCGTGAGACCCTGTCCGTCTGCCACTCGGCGTTGTTGATGACGTGTTCGAATATCTTCTCTTTTCTGTTCACGCGAAACCCGCGGAAGTCGCTGTAAAGCGTCCGTATCATGTCGACGGCGACCGAGCGCACCCGCTCCTGATACCCCTGCGCGCGCCTGAAAAGCTCCGAAGCGATGAGGAACATGTCGTTCCTGAGTTTCACCTGACGCTGCCACGTGACGATGTTCTCCTTGGTGCGCGTCGTGAATATCTCCTCCACGAGCGAAGGGAACTCGCCCGCGAAGTCGTCCGTCCGGATGTTTATCACGAGGACAAGACAGCTCTTGCCCACGGCGCGTATGCCGTGCATGTCGTCAACGTGGATGAAGTGGATATCGTTTTGGCTGAGCCGATAGACCGTGTACGTCAGCTCCAGATCCAGCTCCCCGTCTAATACATGAAGTATCTGTATATTTTTGTGGCGGTGGAGCGGATATTTTTTCACGCGAACCAGCTCCGCGTATATCGGCAAATCGTTGGCAAACGGTATCGGTACGTACATCGCGCCCTCCTAAAGTTCCACGCTCCATCGCTCTGCGGCCATAATGTTGCGGCTCACATTGTTATATTATGCAATAATTCAATCTGAATCGCAACTTTTCGCCATATGAAAGGCAATTCAACAATGTTAACAACAACAGATGCCTTTTTCCCGCAATATTATAACGATATAATCGGCATAATAAAGCATAAACCTTGATGGATTACTAAATGGAGTGACGGAATGGCGAGGAGGATAGAACCATGATAGTTACAGTTGCGGCCACACAGTTTGCCTGTTCCACGGACTCTTCGAAAAACGTGGAAACGGCGGAACGCCTAGTGCGCGATGCCGCCGCGCAGGGAGCCAATATCGTATTGCTGCAAGAGCTGTTTGGGGGGCAGTATTTCCCGCAGACCGAGAGCTACGAATATTTCGGGCTTGCCGCCGAAGCGGAGGGGCATCCCGTTCTCGCGCACATGGCCGCTCTCGCCAAGGAGCTTGGCGTGGTGCTGCCCGTCAGCTTTTTCGAACGCGCCGGCACGGTGCATTTCAACAGCCTGATGATGATCGACGCGGACGGCTCCATGCTCGGCATCTACCGCAAGACGCATATTCCGGACGACCCAGGCTACTATGAGAAATTCTATTTCACCCCGGGCGATACGGGCTTCCGCGTGTGGAACACGAAGTTCGGGAAAATCGGGATAGGCATCTGCTGGGATCAGTGGTTTCCCGAAACGGCGCGCATCCTCGCGCTGAGCGGAGCGGAGCTCATCCTTTACCCCACCGCCATAGGGACTTGCGCCGTGCCAGAGAGCCAGCTGGACAGCGACCCTGCCGACCACGTTCACTGGCAGAACGTCATGCTCGGCCACGCTGCCGCCAACATGGTGCCCGTCGTGGCAAGCAACCGCATAGGCACAGAGCGCTGCGAGAGCGCAGGCACTGCCATCCGCTTTTGGGGCGCGTCATTCATATCCGACCAGACAGGGCGCAAGGTCTGCGAGGCGGGGCATTCGGAGCAGGAAATCCTGACGCACAGCTTTGACTTGGACGAGCTGCGCGACTTCCGCATAGAGGGATGCTGCTTCCGCGACCGCAGGCCCGAGCTTTACGGAAGACTGCTGACGCTTGACGGCAAAAACCGCTTCGGCGGATAGGCAAACAATATAGCGACAATTATTAGTTAACAGTGTTAAGTAATTTAGAAAGGAATAAGCAATGGGTGATTTGGAAAGCACGGGCGGAGTCAAACGATACGACATAAAAACGCGGACCATCGTGTTCATGATTTTCTGTATCTGCGCGGCGGGCTGCTACGGCATCGAGGCTATGATTCCCACATCCAGCCCCGGTCTGACGCTGATACTGCTCATGGTCATCCCCTTTGTCTGGGGGCTGCCAATGGCTCTCGCGTCCGTCGAGCTCGGCGCGGCAAAACCGGTAGAGGGCGGGTTCTACAAATGGATCCAGGAAGCGCTCGGAGAGTTCTGGGGTTTTCAGGCAGGGTGGTGGAAGACCATCGCAAACTATATCGACAGCTCTGTATACATCATTCTAGCAGGCACTTATTTCAGCATAATGACAGGGGTACACGGCGCGTGGCTCTATCTGTTCAAGGTGGCGCTCGTCCTTGTGTTCGTATGGATAAACCTGCGCGGCGTCAAAGAGTCCGGCAAGGTGAGCAATGTTATCGGAATCATTATTATTATCATGTTCGCGCTCATCACCATCGTAGGATTCACGCACGCCAAGTACAATCCATTCGACCCGATAGGGCTGCCCGGCGAAACCTGGCTGACCAGCATCGGCGGCGGCCTGGCCATAGGCATCTGGCTGTATTCGGGCTATGAAGCCATGTCCGCCATCGGCGGCGAGGTGAAGAACCCTCAGATAATACCGAGGGCCACCCTCATCGCCGTGCCCATGATCGCGCTGTCGTACATCCTGCCCACAGCGGCGGGGCTTGCGTCGGTAGGCCATTGGGAAAGCTGGCAGGAGGGCATCGACGGTACGGTGGTCGGCTACGGCTCCGTACTCGCGCAGTTCCTTGGCGGCGGCATTTGGATAATAATATTCGGAGCGGTCGCAATCCTCGCACAATGCTCCATCTACAACAGCTGGATGACGGCGGGCACGCGCGTGCTTTTCGCCATGGCGGACGACAACCTCGCGCCGAAATTCATACGCAAGGTCAACAAGAAATACGGTGTTCCATACATACCCGTCATAGTCATGGCGGCCATCAATCTTCTGCTCTGCCTGGTCGAGAGCTTCACGATTATTCTTGTTATCGAAGTGCTGCTCATCATCGGGACGCAATGCCTGCTGTTCATAACGATGATAGTGACGCGCAGGAAACAGCCAGACCTGCCGCGCCCCATCAAGGTGCCGGGGCCGCGCCCGTTCATTGCCGTGTTCTTCACGATCCCGATATTCGTCGGAGTCTGCGGCTATCTGCTGAATGGCACGGACTATTTTCTCGGCGGCCTTGTCGGGCTCATGAGCGGGCCGGTGCTGTATTTCATATTCAAGCGCTGTTACGGCGGACTGCACGTGTCAAATCCCGAAGCGCACCCGCTGAACCCGCTGACAAAACTTGCGAAGGGCGACCTGCGCCACTATGCGATATTCTTCGCCATCCTGCTCGTGCTGAGTCTGCTCGGCAGCCTCTTCCTGCCGTTTTACGAAGGTGACTGGGGCGCGGAATACTACCTCGAAACCTATGGCATGGACATATTCCAGACCATGCTGAACGGCATCAAGAGCCTGATATTCGTCGGCCTGGCCGGACTGATTGTGTTCCTCGCGCTTGCGAAAAAATACGAGGAGCCCAGGCTGGGCGTCAGGAGGAAATCGGCGCAGAGGTAATTTGCGAGCTATGATTTCGGGAGACGAATTGCGAGAAGCGATTCTATGGAAAATAATTTTGTGGGCAATAATTTCGGCTGACGATAGTTTTGACGGACAAGGTAGGTGTAAGGCGTGATAAAAACTGCGGATTTGATTCTATGCGGCGGGGCGATGTTCACAGGAACGGAGGCTCCGATGAACGAAAGCTCCCGCGCACATGAGCGTGACGCTGACGCGGAAAAGACCAAATGGGTGGCGGCGCGTGGAGACCGCATTATGTCGGTCGGCGAGGGTGACGGGTTTTCGGCGCTGGTGGGCGAAGGAACGGAGATATGCGATTTTGGCCCGAACGCCTTTATCATGCCCGGCATACACGACAACCACGTCCATCTCGTGCTTGCGGGGATGCTCGACAAATATCCGAAGCTATACGGTGCGCCGTCGCAGGAAAGCTGCGCGGCCGCTGCAGCGGATGCCGCCGCGAAATACCCCAGCGAGGAATGGGTCATCGGATTTGGGTTCTGCCGGCTTCTCTGGGACAACATGGCCATGCCGCACCGCTCAATGCTTGACCGCTATGTACCCGACAGGCCCGTCATACTTCTCGACTCTGAACTCCATGCCGCATGGGTCAACACGAAAGCCCTCGAGTTGGCGGGCGTGGACAAAAACACGCCTGATCCGCCATTCGGAAAAATCGAGAGGGACGCAGACGGTACGCCATCAGGCTATCTCGTGGAGACGGCGCTCAGCTTGGCGGCAAAAAAAGCTTTCGAGTTTACGCCGCAGATTGCCGAGGATCTTATCGTTAGGTACGCGAGCGCGGCGAATCGCTTCGGCATCACGTCCGTAAGCGACATGACCCCCTATCTTGGCATCGATCTGTCCTGCTTCGACTCATTCGCGGCGCTCGCGCGCTCGGGCAAGCTGACACTGCGCGTCAACGCCGCGTTCGACCTGTTTTCAGACCCCGATGAATTTGTTAAGAAAGCCGCCATCGCCGGCTCCATAGACGGCGGCATGTACCGCGTAGCCTATATGAAGCAGTTCATCGACGGCATATTGGCGAACTACACCGCTATGATGCTGGACGGCTATACGTCGAACCCGAACGAGAAAGGCGGTCCGTTGCTCCCGCTGGATTTGCTGAACAGCGCGGTCGCGGACGCGAACGCGCACGGCATTCCAGTGCGGCTTCACGCCTGCGGTGACGGTGCGGTGAGAACCGCGCTCGACGCATTCGCGGCATCCACTGAAGCGATGCGAAGCGCAAGGCGCGGCGAAAACAGCGGCGCGGAAAGCCCCTCGACCATCCGAAACCAGGTCGAGCATATCGAGGTCATCGACCCATCCGACATAGCCCGCTTTGCGAGCCTGGGTGTCATCGCGTCCGTGCAGCCGGAGCATATCGTGTCGGGGATCAATTCGCACAGCGAGAACTGTTACCCCGAATATCTAGGCCCTGAGCGCGAACGCTATACATGGCCGTTCCGCACGATGCTGGATGCAGGCGTATGCCTTGCCATGGGGTCGGACGCGCCCGTCGTGGCAGGCAGCCCGTTCGAAGGGATCTATACAGGCATGACGCGCGTACACACGGACGGTACGCCGGAAGGTGGCTGGAACCCGAGCGAAAAGTTGACCGCAAAGCAGCTGCTGCGCGGATATACAAAAGACGCGGCCTTCGCCGAAATGCGCGAATACGAGCTGGGTACGCTAGAGCCAGGCAAGCTAGCCGACATAGCCGTCATCGACCGCGACCTGCTGGCGGCAAAACCCGACAGCATACGCGATGCGAAGGCATTGATGACCGTTTGCGGCGGGCGGGTGGTGCATCGCGAAGAAAGCTAAAAAACCTCTGGACGGCTATTCAGCAGGTGGAACAATAATAGGAGCCACTGGGATTAATTACGGGGCAATCCCCGCGCGCAGGTCGCTGCCGTAGGCTTCGAAGAAGGTCTTGCTGTATTTTTCGAGTTTCCATTCGGGGACTTGGCAGTCGGGGCACGGCTTCGCCACCCATTTGTTGCGCAGCCACCGCGCCGCCCGCGAGGTGCGCGAGTTGCGGACGGTGAACGATTTGCCGCAGTGCGTAGTCACATGGATATAGCCGCCCTCCGCGCGCAGCTCCCGAATACCATGCAAAGCCCCGCCCTTAGCAGGCCAGAGCTTGATCTTATCAAGAAGCAAATACAAATCCACATTCTTACGATAATAAACCTTATCCGCCATAATAATTCCTTCTAAATAACCAGACCAACCATAACCATATCCATCCCACATCTAACCCGCCAATCTCGGATTGGCGGAGAGGACTTAGTATACGGCTCTCTCTGTGGCGGGAAGCCCGGGAGTCACACCCGGCTGCATGGATTTAGAGTCCATGTGATCCATCCGATCCGCTCCCCATGTGTGAAGCCGCCCCTAGATTATATCAGTGCGCGGCATAGCATGACAAGTGCGCCCGTCTGCAACACGTCGCTGAACACCCTGCCCTCGTATTTCTTTTTCGCGTCCTCGCTAAGCGAGATCGGCAGCCCCGGCGCGGATATCAGCACGTCGGGATGCAGCTCGTCCGCGCCGAGCCAGCCGCCTTCGTTCGTGGCGTCGAAAATCAGCCGGTACTTCGATATGTCCTCGCGCCGGCAGACATCGCACGCTTCTGCGGCGGCTGCGCTCTGCCGCTCGGGGTTCTTGTCGTACACGGACACCGACGCGCCTAGCCCGACCAAGGCTTTCAGCGCGCCTTGCCCGACCGGTCCGAATCCGAGCAGCAGGACTTTCTCGCCCGCGATGCCGCCCGCCATCAGGTCAAGGGCCTCCGCGTATCCATAGGCTGTGCCCTCGTTGTTTTCGGCTATCGTGCCATTCCTCATGTTCATGCAGATGAACCTGTCGTCGTCCGCAATGAATATCAGGTCAGCGCCATCGGAAGCCGCGCTGTATATCCCGTTAACGTCCGTCTGCTGCGGCATGGAGACCTCTACGCCGAGCCACGCGAGCAAAGAATAAAGCGACTCGGCAAACCCGCCGATGACGCCGAGCCCCGAAGTGATTCGCACGACCGAGGCGCGTATATCCGTAGCGACGGGCAGTTTGAAATCTGGCGGTTCGAAAGTCCGCGGTTCGGTAGTCCGCGCCGCGCCCTGCGCTTGATCGCGCGCGAGCCTGGCGGCAGCCTTCGCCGCCAGCGCGAGCGGCGTTTCCCCCGCAACGGATTCCACAAAGCGGCCATAACGCTTCATGCCCTCCATCTCCGTGTCGAGCCATTCCGTAACAAGCCTAGTCATTATTCACCCAAACCTTCCTAAATATTCAGCGGTGCGCCGTCGATAAAAGATGTGCTGCGCCCGACGCGTTTGATTGTGGCATGGCCGCCGAGCACCATCGCTATGCGCTCGATGCCGAATCCGATGCCTGCCCACGGAGCGAATACGCCCCAGTTCGCGTCAAGCGGATGCGGCCCATACGAGCAGGACGCCAGCTCCACGCCGTCCACAACGATGTCGATGGTTTCGCCATACACCGTGGACTCCTCGCGCTCAAGGCTGTAGTGGTCAATGCCGACCGCGCCCATGGCCGACCGCGCCAGCCCCTCCAGGCGTTCGACCGGCGAAGCGCAGTGCATCTCACCGGCGCAGCCCTCGCCTGCGCTGTCCACGCCCGCACTCGCCGCACCGCCGTCAGAGCCTTCGCCATAATTCACTCCGTACTCCACGCAGTTCAGCATGGTGAACTCGTTCAGGTGTCGCGCGCCCTGCGATTCGCGCCGAAAGCATGAGCCCGTTTCGAAAATCCGCACCGGCTCTTTCGCGATGCGCCCCAGCTCCCTCATCATGATGTACAGGTTCGGCGCGAGCATCGGCCGCAGACAGCGTTTGCTGCCTACATAGAAAATCTGCTCGCGCAGAGGTTCATCTTCCGTAACGGTCATCCTGTCCAGCATTTCAGTGGGAATAATAGTAGGGGTTGTAACTTTAGTAAAATTTTCCTCGGATATGAGCCAGTCCTCTAGATGGCGTATGACGGCGGCGCTGTCAGGCATTCGCTTCTCCCGAAGCAGCCCTGCGACTTTGGCACGAGCCGCCTCCACGAGATGTTTCTCCGTATCGCGAAACGCCGCGTCGCGCGCCGCGGCATCCTCGAAAACCGCGTCCCCGCCCTTCGATGCGCCCAGCTCTATCAGCCGTTCTTTCTGTGTCGTTGTGAACATTACGCTCATGCTTCTCTCCATCCGCAACCGCCAACTCACTCACCAACTCACTCAATTATCAATTATAACAGTTATTGGCAAGGAATGAAATGCCGCGCATCGCGAGCCTGGCGATTTGCAAAAAAAATTATATTATTCCACAAAAATTTAGTGTGCGGGAGATTGCATTGGCGCGCTGTATTTGGTATAGTAATTATGGTTGGGGTGGCTGCTCAGGCGGTCGCCCTAATATTATGTGACAGCCATTGTTATAACTTGAATGGAGACCGATATGAAAAATGTGAATCTTGCGCTTTCGCGCATACTGGCCGTGGCGCTCGTCGGCGCAATGCTGCTGACCGTGTCGCTTTTTTTTGCCGCGTGCGTAAAAACCGGCGCGGAGGAGGGCGAAGGCGGCTCCGCGAAAAGCGCCGCCGGCAAAACGCTGTCCGAGATAATCGACGACTCCGGTTTCGAGTACGGGGAGCCGGCGGTCATTACCGACAACAGTGCGCCGCTATACGCGTACATACGCTATCCCGAGACGGGAATAAAAAATGTGGACGCGGCCATTTCCGAATGGGCGGAATCCCTGTGCGCCGAAGGCGCGGCGGAGCTGGACACGGCGGCTGGCGCGGCGGGAGACAAAGCGGAGGGTGAAGTCAACATACAGTCGCGCGACTTTTTCGTGGACGAGCGCTATATCGGCATCGAGTCCGACGGCGTGTTCGCCAACAACATGACCGCGAATCCACAGAGCATTGTCAACACCTTCAATGTCGATGTGCAGAAGGGCGAGCTGCTGAAGAACGAAGATATCATCGACCCGAGCAAGGTGGACAAAGCCGTTTCGCTGCTCCGCGCGGAAATCGCGGGCAGATATCCCGATATGAAAAAGGATACCGAGCTGAAAAACCTCGGCGCGGATTCCCTCGCGCATATCGCTTTGGCGCACGACGGACTGGATGTCCTGATCGCGCGGCACACGCTACTGCCGGGCTATATCGGCTCGCAGGTGTTCACGCTGCCTTACGACAAGCTGGGCGACGCGCTGCTGGTCGGCGCGGAGGGCAAGGATGGCGAATTGCCGCAGCGCAGCGGACAGGATGCAGGCGCCGGCATTGCCCAGGGGTCGCAGGGCATGGACGGTGCGGCGGGTACCGGTGGTGCGGTGGGTGCCGGCGATGCGGCGGGCGCGGGCGGTGCGGCGGGCGAGGAGGCGACGCGCCGCGACATCGATCCAAACCAGCCGATGCTCGCGCTGACCTTCGACGACGGGCCGAGCAAGTACACGGCCGACATACTTGATCTGCTGGAGGAAAACGATGCCAGAGCCACATTCTGCGTGCTCGGCAACCTGGTAGATACGAGACCGGAAGCCATGCGCCGCGCCACAGAGCTTGGCTGCGAAGTGTTCGGCCATTCCTGGGATCACAAGCAGCTCACGAAGCTCACGCCCGAGGAAGTCAAGGCCGAACTCACCGACACAAGCGATGCCATCGAAAAAGCGAGCGGCCAGAACATTCGCTTCTACCGCCCGCCGTACGGTGCGACGGACGAGATGGTGGAGTCCGTTTCGAGGGAGCTGGGCTATTCGATGATAAACTGGTCGGCGGACACGCTCGATTGGAAAACCCGCGACGCCGACGCGGTCTACAAGGCGGTCATGAGGGACGCGGGCGAAGGACAAATCATACTGATGCACGACATCCACGGGACGACGGCGCAGGCGATGAAGCGCGCGATACCCGCGCTCGTGGAAAAGGGCTACCAGCTGGTCACGGTTTCGGAACTTCTGAAATACTCAGGCATAGAGCCCGAGCCAGGAAAAACATACTACAACGCGTCCTCGCCGAGCAAAGATGCCAGCGAATAAAATAAATAATTGACCGGCGTTCTCTGTCTGATGTTAACGGAGCAGTGACCCGAGGTATTCGTACATCTGCTCGCGCTTTTTTGCGAGATCTTCTTCCGTCTCGGCCGAGTTGATGAAGATGCCCCTGAACTCGGTGCATCCATCGCGGTAGTCGGTCAAGGATTCGTCCGCGCCGCACCATCCTTCGCGCAGTGTCAGCGGGCCGGCGCTGCCCATTATATGCTCGCCCAGGGAGCGCACGCCCTCGCGCGTGACTATGATATTTTCATATGAAGCGCAGCGCGGGGGTGTGTGCCGCGCTCGGTCGCGGCTCTGTGCGGCAGGCGACGCGGCGGCCTCCTGCGTAGCATCGCACACGCCAGACGCGGCATTCTGCGCGAAACCGCCCGCCACCAGATCAGCCAGCTCAGCCACCATGTTGACACCCGTGGACGCGAGTATCGCGGCCGGAGTCTGGCTCGGTAGCCGCGCGTCTATCTCCAGCACCTTCATCATGCCGTCGTTCAGGATGGACTCCACGTCCATGATGCCATACAGCCCGACGGCCTCCGCCAGTTTCACCGCGCTGTCGCGGAACTCGCTGTCCTGCGCCGGCGTAACGGCGCAGGGCGTGGTCACAAGATTGCAGTCCTTTTCGCTGTCGACGTGAATCTCCGTGATGGCGTAGGTGCGGTACGCACCCGATCTCCCGATGACTTCGACGGAGTATGAATCGCCTTCGAGATATTCCTGGACTACCAGCCCGCCGCGCCCTGTGCTGTCCGGCTCGGTCTGGTCGCCGGCATCCGCGCCATCCACGTGCGCTTGACCGCATGCTTGCGCGGCCGCGAAGCTGTTCGCTTCTTCCAGCGTCCGGAACACCCTCACGCCCCTGCTGCCGCTGCCGTCTGAAGGCTTCACTATCCACCGCCGCCCGTTCCCGCTGCCGCCGAACTCCTCGGCGTACACGGGCGCGGGTATCCCGAGGCGGTGTATCAGCTCGTCGGACATGAGCTTTGACGAGGTTATCTCATACGCGGCGGGGCTGAAAGCGAGCGGCAGTCCGCAGCTCTCGGAAAGGGAGGCTATCGCGTCCAGCGCTTCCACGTCCTCGAGCGCGGGAAGCACGAGGTCGGCGGACCTGAGCAGCTCCGGCGCTTCCGAGCCGCCGAATCCGCACGATTTGCCTGAACTGCCCGCACTGCCGAATCCGCCCGAGCTGCTTAGACAGCCCGATTTGCCAGCGCTGTTCGAACCACCCGAACCACCCGAGCCGTGCAGCTCTCTCACGTCGCAGATGACAGTCTTGTCAGCTATCCCCGACGCGGGCGTACCCTCACGCATGTCGATAAGCACACAGCGGAATCCCGCCCGACGAGCGAGATAACACGCTTCGATTCCCTGCAATTTCCCCCCGATGACCACTACATTTTTCATATCAAACAACCGCTCAAAAAATCACGCCAAGAAACAATTACTCTATTCATCCATCCCGAGGAACGCGCCGCCGGATTATCGCGGCATTTCCGCAAGGTGGCCGCGGTACTCGTCCATCGTCGCGGGTGACAGGCCCATGCGCTTCAGGGCTTCCGACACCTCGCTGACCGTGCGCGTGCCCTCGTCTATGTCCAGTTCCGACTGCGCCACGCCCTGGTAGCCTGAGCGCGGTGGGATGATGGAAGTCACGAGGTTCGCGCCGGCCGATATGCGCGGAACGAGACCTTCGAATCCATCGACATCGAGCGACGCGGGTATCAGCGCGTGTGGGTACAGCAGCCGCAGCAGCGCTATGAAAACCAGCTCTCTTTTTTTGTCGCCCTTCTCATGCCCTTCCATCGGGCTGCCCTTCTGCGGAACGAAACTCATCGCGCGCATCTGCGATGCACCGATGCGACCCATCTCGGCGAGCGAGTCCACGAGGTCGGCGGCCGTTTCGCCTACGCCCGTCAGGATGCCTTCCTCGATTCGCATTCCCGCGGCTCTCGCTTCGAGCTTGCAGTTCATGCGCTCGTCATAATCCTGATGGGCGCGCAGCTTCGCGAACAGCTCCCTGTTGTGCGTTTCCTGGTACAGCGCGAAGAAATCCGCGCCCACGTCCGCAAGAGCGCGTATGGCGTCAGGCGGCACGACACCTGCCGAAATCATTACAGGTGCGCCCGTGCGTTCTTTTATCGAGCGCACGATGGACAATACCTTATCGAATCCGTCGCTGCGGTACACGGAGTCCTCCCCCATCGTCAAATCGACGAGGTTGACGCCCGACTCCACCAGCCGCTCCGCTGTGTCTATTATCTCGCCTGGGTCCTTGCGATAACGCTCGATGTCGTTGCTCGACCTGAAATAACAGAAATTGCAATTGTTGCGGCACCACGTGGAAAAATACGCGAACCCGTACATGAATATCTTGTCGCCCGATGCCGCAGCCCTGGCCTTGACCGCGCGAGCAAAGAGCGCTTCTCGCAGCGCGTCAGCTTCGCCGCCGTCAGGCCCATCCGATATGAGCAACTCGACAAGCTCGGGCGTTACTCCATTCGCGCCCGCCGCCGCAGGCCCGATGGATTCTATTTCATCGAAAAATTTTTCATACATTATCAATTACTCCATTATGCATCCGTGCGTCCGCCACTGTACCGAGCCCGCGCGGGGAATCAGATATTCATGGCTGCCCTGTTGCCTATCATGCATTCGGCGCAGCTCGTCTTGTTCCCGATGCAGACAAGGCACTCGTCGCCCGGGAACTCGGTGCTGCCGTCGGTCACGAGAAAGACGCCGGAGCAGGTCTTGACAGGAAGCATTACGCCCGTGTCAAGGCAGCTGACGCCGATATCGCCCGCGCCGAGCAGGGTAATAATCGCAGAATTGTCCTTGTTATCCATTCCGTAGAACCCGGGGCTGAACGCGGGGCTGAGAGCGGGGCTGTCTACGCCCACGGACCTTGCCGCGGAATAGAGCTTCTCCTTCAGCTGCGTTTCGAGCATGATGCGCCCCGCGTCGACATATGCTGTGCCCCACATATGCGCGTAGAGCTGCGCCATTATGTCCGCGTCGTCCTGAATGCCGCACTCACGCGCGGTAATGACATAGAGCGCGACGTGGTTCACGGCCTCCGCGGGTATCCGGCTGAACGCGGCGGCGGGGATGCGCTCGCCGCCGGCGCAGATGGCTTCGCCGTCGTAGGCATCCGCGCCGTACACGGCATATCGCCCTTCCACGCAAATCTTTTCGAGCCCGTCCACCCGAATGTCCTTTGCTTCCTCATACATGCGCCGGTGTTTTTCGCGCTCCAGGTCAAATCCTGCGGCCCGAAGAAAAAATTTCTCCGCAAGAGGGTAAACTTCTTCCTCGGGCATAGAAAAATACACCGCGTTGTGCTCGCTCATTGAAATCACCTTGTGGCAGCGCGTTCTATTCGAACAGGCTGTTGATATATTTCACCGTGACCGCCGCGTCCTCGCAGTAAGCATCCGCGCCTATCTTGTCGGCCCAGCGCTGCGTGACGGGTGCGCCGCCGACGAGGGTCTTGACCTTGCCCTTCATGCCCTCTTTTTCGATGAGCTCCTCTATGGCCTTTTGCTCTGTCATGGTGGTGGTAAGGAGCGCGCTGCTGCCGATAAAGTCGGCGTTCAGCTCCTTCGCCTTCGCGACAAATTCCTCCGCAGGAACTTCGCGTCCTATATCGTGGACTTCCACGCCGTTGGTCTTTAGCAGCGACGCGACGATGCCCTTGCCTATGTCGTGCACATCGCCCGCCACTGTGCCGAGCACGAACACGCCCTTCTTCTGGACAGCCTCGCCGTCCATCTTGGACTCGATCTCCGTCGTGACGGTTTTCATGACCTCGCTCGCAAAAATCAGCTCAGGAAGAAAGAGCTCGCCCATGCCGAACTTGTCGCCGACTTCGCGCATCCCGACGCTGAACCCCTTGGAAAGCAACTCGATAAGATCCACGCCTTCCGACTCGGCTTCCTGAACGATAGCAAGTGCCGCGTCCTCATCCGATTCAATAATGGTGTCGGCCGCTTTCTGATATAGTGCTTCCTTGTCTGCCATGATGAACTCCTCTCTGAATAATTAAAATCCATAAACGGTCGTCCATAGACGACCTATGCCACTCACTTGGGATTATATCATATTTTGGAGTATCATACATCAACAGCTCACTTCACCTTCTTGCTCGTTTTAGTCGCCGACCACGGGGAATAGTATTTCTTGCCGCCTGCCACCTTGTACGACCGAATCTGAATCTGGTAGGTCTTGCCCTTCTTCAGCTTCTTGATGGTCAGTGATGTGGCTTTTGCCTTGGCTGTTTTGACCTTCCATTTCTTCGCGTTCTTCTCTTTGTAGCGGATTTCGTAGCCCGCGATTTTCTGCGCGGCGGGGGCTTTCTTCCAGGTTATCTTGACTTGGCCTTTGCCTACGGCGAGCTTGGCTACGGAGATTTTGGCCGGCGCGGTAACTGTAGTGTCCTGCGCGGTCTGCGGCGGTGCTGTATCCGCCGGCGGCTGTACTGCCTGCGTGGGCGGCGGAGTGATGCCCGTTATGTCGCTGCCGTCGCCGCCGGTGCCGTCGCCGCCGCCTGCGCCGTCATCGCCGCCTGTGCCGTCATCGCCGCCTGTGCCGTCATCGCCCTCCCATGGGTCAGGGGTGTCGGATGCGGTGGCTATCCATTGGCCTGATGTGTTAGATGTAAAGATGACAGATGTCAGATTTAGATTTAAAGCTGGCCTGACAGCGATGCCCGAGTAGCCCACATAGTCGCCACCGCTGAAGGCGAGCCCGTCATAGCTGACGTAGGCCGCGAAGTTTGAAAAGGTGCCAGGAGAGCGCAGCCACCACCAGCCATTACCAAAGTATGAAGAATCTGTGCTTGCCCAGGCATTGCGCGCCCTCGCGAATGCCGTGGTCTGTGCCCGCCTTGCCGTATCGAAGTTGCTGTAGCTGCTGTTAAAGCCGTATGAAGAATTGATTGCTTCTTGATAAGACAGCAGGAATACTTTGTCGTTTGTGTCATTGCCGTCTGCTGTGCCGTAGGATGGGTTGTTTGGGTTTGTCACGGCGGTAGTGGTGACGGCATCTTTTTCTCCTGCCGTGAACGCCTTGCCTATGAAATTGTCCGAGGTGTAGCTGGTGCCGCTGTTGCCACCCGTGTTCGAAGATGCGCCGTAGCCGTTCAGCCATGACCTGATGGTGCTGGTTTCCCATGTCACGTCTTCCCTGTCTATATGGTACGGTTTCGCGTCCAGCGCCTTCTGCGCCATCAGAAAAAGCTTGCCGCCTTGGTTGTCCAGTACGCGCCATGCGATGGGTTCGACTTTGTAGTAGGCTGTCGCGCCGTTCGCGGGGTCTTTGAATGATGTCGTATAGCTGGTGTAGTACAGGCTGACCGTCTGCGACACCCAGTCCACGCCTTCCGTTCCCGTGGTCGGCCTTGCCTCTGGATTCGCTGGATTCACCAGGCTCTGCGGGTAGCGGCCGAAGTATACGGTATCGCCGACTGCGGGAGTTCCCGCCGCTACGGAGGTGCCCTGCTTCGCGCTATCGCCGCCCGCGAACACCGCGCCCGCGCCGCCGAAAATCATCGTGCCGCACATTACGAGCGACAGCAGTACGGCGAATATTCTTCTTTTCGCGTGATTTTTTCCCCGAACTAAATTATTGATTGATTGATTGATTGATTGATTGATTGATTGATTGATTGATTGATTGATTGCAAATTACGTGCCATT
>JAIRPQ010000141.1 GCA_031256875.1 Eubacteriales Family XIII. Incertae Sedis bacterium
ATTATACAATATTATTCCATTCTCGTAAGGGTTGTAACATAACCGTAATTCGCGGATTGCCCGCCCCACCGTTTGCGGTAATGGTATAATTGAAAGCATGAGAGCGATAAACAATCCGGAGGTCCTCGAGCGGACGGCGGTCAGGGCGGACGTGGGAGCTGTGGCGATAGCGCTGATAGGCTACCTGCTCATCACCTCTGTCGCGACGATCATAATGATGCTTTTCACGTCTTTGAAGCTGAACGGCGCCATCTACCCCGCAGCTTCGGGCGTGGGGCTGGCCTTCATCCTGTTCATACTGCGCGGCAACCTGCACGCCAGGGAAATCTTCGAGGAGACGCGCGAGATGCCCGGGCGGGTCATGCGCAACGCGGTTTTCTGCGTGGCGGGGCTGCAGCCGATTTTCATGTTCGTCGGCCAGGGGATAACGACGCTGTTCGAGAACGCGGGCTATATGATAGACTTGTCGAGCTTCGACCCGCAGGCGGAAGGCGTCGTGTTCATCATCATCAACCTCGTCGTTGCGAAGCCGATAATAGAGGGGATACTTTTCCGTGGCGCGGTGCTGCGCGTGCTGTCCGCATACGGGCGCACGTTCGCTATCGCGGCATCGGCGATACTGTTCGGCCTGTATCAGGGCAACCTCCTGCAGATAGGCTACGCGTTCTGCGCGGGGCTGATACTCGGCTACATCACGTTCAGGTATTCCATAAAATATTCGATAATCCTGCACGCGGTACACAACGGGCTGATGGTCGGCGTGAGCTACCTCTCCATGCACGTGGCGGGGTTTGCCATCTACGGCCTGTGGACGGTGTGCCTGGTGGGGCTGGTCGTCGTGGCGATAAAGAAAGGTGCCAAGGTGAAGCGGTTTTTGGACCGCGGCCGCGCGAGGGCGAACGCGTGGAAGCACACGTTCGGCGTGCCGGCGCTGCTGCTCTACATCGCGATAACCATAGTGATAACGGCGGTGCAGATGGACGTGAAGGAAATCGGGACAGAGAGCAAATACCCGACAGCCTTGGTGCCGAAGGAATGGGGATTCAATGACTGACGGGTATGGTCGCCGGCAGGAACCGTATGCCGGATTAATAAGGAATAATAACGCATTTTGCGGGAATTTGTGAGGTTTAGATTTGGATTGCGGTAGAGTGATTTTGGAGGAGGACGGGATTCGCGGGCTGGGGCTTCGGCTGGCCGGCGTTCTTCGCGCGGGAACGGTCGTGGCGCTCGTGGGCGACCTCGGCACGGGCAAGACCACGCTCACGAGGGCCATCGCCGAGGGGCTTGGCGTAACGGATACCGTCACAAGCCCGACGTTCACGCTCATAAACGAGTACGGCGGTGGGAGGCTTATGCTCTACCATTTCGATGTCTACAGGCTGGGAGAGGGCGCGGGTGCCGTGCCGACCTCCGCTGGGCAGGCTGCGGACGGCGCCGGCCCAGCGGGGCATGGGGCGCACTGCGGCGAAGATGTCTACGGCGCGATGGACCAGCTTGGCTGGGAGGACTATTTCTACGGCGCGGGCGTGTGCATCGTGGAGTGGGCCGACATGATAGATGAGATAATCCCGCCGGACGCGATACGCGTCACGCTGGCGCACACGGACAATCCTCTGAAAAGGTCGGTGGCAGTAGAGGGGGCGGAGCTATGAATCAGCGCTTCCCAAATCTGCTGGCCATAGAAACCACAGGCAGGACGCTCTCCGCCGCGATGATGCGCGAGGGGGCTGCGGTAGTAGAGAAAAGGGCCGCGGGTGAGCTGAATCACCTGACGGGGCTGGTGCCCATGATTTCGCAGCTGCTTTGCGAGTGCGGGATGGAGCTTCCGCAGCTCGACGCGATAGCCGTATCGTCGGGCCCCGGGTCGTTCACGGGTATACGCATCGGAATATCCGCCGCCCGCGCGATGGCGCAGGTGACAGGGCTGCCCGTCGTCAAGGTTCCCACGCTCGAAACTTTTGTATACAATTTTTCGGACGCGGACGCGGGCGCGGTAGTCTGCCCCGTGTTCGACGCGCGCAGGAGCCAGATGTACGCGGGCGCATACAGACTCGCCGGCGGGCAGCCCCTTGAAACCCTGGTAGAGGGCGCGGCGTGGGAGCCTGAAACCTTCATGCGCGAGCTTGCGCAGGCGGCGCGCGCCAGGCAATGCGGCAGCGAAATTATTACAAAATTATTCTTCTGCGGTGATGGCACGGAGATTTTCGCGGAGCGGATTGCAGAGGGCGCGGAGGAACTCGATATGGAGATATACGCACCGAGCGACGCGCGCAGCAGCCAGTCGGCGGCATCAGTCCTAAGGTGGGCGCAAAGCTACGGCAAACCCATAGGTTACGCCGCGCTAGAACCCATCTACATGAGAAAAGCCGAAGCCCAAAGAAAGCTCGAAGAACGCCTCGCCGCCGATGGCAAAGTGGGCGGCGCATGAGGTGGGTTCGTATCCGGTCGGCGGCGGAGGAGGACATCGACGCCATCATGGAGCTTGAGAGCGTGTGCTTCTCGCTGCCGTGGGCGCGGGGGGACTACGAGCGCGACATCGGGGAAAATATACTGTCGTATTATGTGGTGGCCGAAACAAAGGGCACTGCCGCGGCTGATGGCGGCGGCGCGGCGAACGCGCGGGGCGATATAGCCGGTGCGCGGCCAAACATCGTCGCGGGCTACGGCGGCGTCTGGGTGGTTGCGGACGAATGCCATATCATGACCATCGCCGTCGCGCCCGAGCACCGGCAGGCGGGGATAGGCGCGATGATGTTCATGAAGCTCATGGACGAGGCGCGGCTTCGCGGGGCGCGGAGGTTCTTTCTCGAGGTCAGGGTGTCGAACGCGGCGGCGATATCCATGTACGAGAAATTTGGCTTCCGGACCATCGACACGCGCAAGGCGTACTACAGCGACAACAAAGAGGACGCGGCGATAATGTATAAGGAAGAACCTATATGATGAGTAGCGGGGCAGGGATGAAAGACGGCAGATTCATAACACTGGGAATAGAAACGAGCTGCGACGAGACGGCGGCGGCGGTCACGGCGGACGGGCGCGATGTGCTGTCGAACGTGATATCGTCGCAGATAGACGTACACGAGGTGTTCGGTGGCGTCGTGCCGGAGATAGCGGCGCGGCACCACCTGACGCAAATCAACGCTGTCCTAGATGCCGCGCTCTCGCAGGCGGGCATCGGGTGGGGCGAGATAGATCTCGTCGGCGCCACCTGCGGCCCAGGGCTGGTCGGGGCGGTGCTCATCGGGCTATCCACGGCGAAGGCTCTGGCGCTTTCGACCGGCCGCCCGCTTTCGGCGGTACACCATGTCAAGGGTCATGTCTGCGCGTCGTACCTCGAAAACCCGCAGCTCGCGCCGCCACATTTGGCGCTCGTGGTCAGCGGCGGGCATACGGACATCATAGATGTCAGGAGCTATACGGAATATATTCTGCTCGGGCAGACGCGCGACGATGCCGTCGGCGAAGCTTTCGACAAGGTGGCGCGCGTCCTCGGGCTCGGTTATCCGGGCGGCCCGAAGGTGGACGAGCTGGCGAAGCGCGGCAACCCGTCGGCCGTCGCGTTCAAGCGCGTGCTGCTCGGCGACGGCAGCCTGGATTTCAGTTTCAGCGGGATCAAGACGGGCGTGCTGAATCACGTCAACACGGAGCGCCAGGCGGGGCGCGAGATAAACACGGCCGACATCGCCGCGAGCTTTCAGGCTTCGGTCACGGAGGTCATCGC
Organism: Eubacteriales Family XIII. Incertae Sedis bacterium; assembly: GCA_031256875.1. Lineage (GTDB taxonomy): Bacteria > Bacillota > Clostridia > Peptostreptococcales > Anaerovoracaceae > JAIRPC01. The sequence continues at coordinate 3,728 of JAIRPQ010000141.1, forward strand.
GGAAAAGACGCGTGTCGCGCTGCGCGAAACAGGCCACAAAAAACTGACGATGGGCGGCGGCGTGGCGGCGAACTCCATGCTGCGTGCGCGCGTCGCGGAAGTCTGCGCCGAGGAAGGCGCCGCGTTCTACGTGCCGGCTCCAGCTCTCTGCACCGACAACGCCGCCATGATAGCCTGCGCCGCGTATTACAAATATCAGGCGGAAGGCGCTACGCCGCCGGACATAGACGCATCCGCCGGCCTGCCGCTGTAAATGATATAATGGGGGGTGATCGCTGTGGGATGTCGGATGTGATAATGTGGTGAAATCTATGGAGAAATTAGAAATTAATAACGGAAGGCTGTGCATGGACGGAGTGGATTTGGCAGACCTCGCAAAGGAGTATGGCACGCCGCTTTACGTCATGTCGATGGCGACATTGGAGCGCAATATCGCCGAGGTGAAGAAAGCTTTCCTCGGCGATGACGCTATGACGGAGACAGATTGCGCCGTGGCGGAATTCGCCCGCGCCGAGGCGGAGACAGCCCGCGCCAAGACGGAAGTCGCCTACGCGTCGAAGGCGTTCCTTTGCACGGCGATGGCGCAGATAATAGAGAGGTCGGGGCTGTCGCTCGACGTCGTGTCGGGCGGCGAGCTTTTCACCGCACTGCGGGCGGGCTTCCCGCCCGAGCGCATCATCTTCCACGGGAGCAACAAGACGCCGCAGGAGATTGAAGCCGCTGTGCTGGCGGGGGATGTGCGCATAGTCGTTGACGCTGACGGCGAGGTCGATATGATAGAGCGCATTTACGAAAAGCTCGTCTCCGAAGGCAGGCTCGCGCGGCGCGGCGCGGACGGCGCGGACATGCCCGTGCGCGTACTGTTCCGCATCAACCCGAGGGTGGACATCCACGGGCATGAGTACATATCGACCGGCAAGGCCGATTCGAAATTCGGTTTTTCGATAGACGAGGACGTGATATATCCGGCCATCGGGCGCGCCGCCGCAGCGGAGCGCGTCCGGCCTGTGGGCGTGCATTTTCATGTCGGCTCTCAGGTCTTTGACAATACGGCGCACAAGGCGGCGGTAGGCGAAGCACTGAAGGTCGTGAAGGGCGTGAAGGACAGGCTGGGCGTGGAGCTGAGCGAGGTGAACGTTGGCGGCGGTTTCGGAATCCGTTATACGGACGGGGACGTGCGTAAGCCGTACAGCTATTTTACAGACCCGATAGTAGGGCTCGTGAACGAATACTGCGAGGCGAACGGGCTGGCCGTGCCGAAGGTCATCATCGAGCCCGGGCGCAGCATCGTAGGCGATGCGGGCTTGACGCTCTACACGGTCGGCTCGATACGCGAGATAGCGGGCATACGCAAATTCGTTTCGGTGGACGGCGGCATGACGGACAATATCAGGCCCGCGCTCTACGAAGCGAAATACGAAGCGGCCATCGTGAACAGGGCGGGCGAGCCCGTGAACGAGACCGTTACGATAGTGGGTAAATGCTGCGAGTCGGGGGATATGCTCATCAAGGATACGAGGCTCGCCCACGCGGAGTCCGGTGACATATTGGCTGTGTTCACGACGGGCGCGTACGGCTATTCGATGGCGAGCAACTACAACAAGCAGCCGATACCCGCGGTGGTGCTGGTGGACGGCGGCAAGGCACAGCTGATAGTGCGCCGTCAGACCTACGAGGAGCTGGCCGCCCGCGACCTGCCTTTATCGGAGCATTAGGTATACTTTCGACTCATATCTGGCTAAGCAGAGATTCTATCTCGGTCAGCGTTTGCGGGAAATGCACCAGGGCGCGCGGGCGCTCTGACAGAAAGCCCTCTGCTTCCATGCGGACGAAATATTCGCGCAGGCTGTCATAGTACCCCTCCACATTGTATACAATGCACGGAGCTTCGAGCAGCCCCAGCCCCTGCCATGATATCACCTCGGTGATTTCCTCGAGAGTGCCCGCGCCGCCGGGCAGCGCTATGAATGCGTCGGCCAGGTCTATCATGAGCTTCTTGCGTTCGTGCATGTCTTTGACTATATGCGTTTCCTCAAGCCCCTGATGGTCAACTTCGCGCCCCATCAGAAATTTCGGTATGACACCGATGGTTCTCCCGCCGCCCTCTATCACCGCGTCCGCAAGCGCGCCCATGAGCCCCACCGAACCGGCGCCGTAGACGAGCGCGTGCCCGTTTTTCGCCATCCACGCGCCGAGCTCGCGGGCGCGCTCCAGATACGCGGTGTTGTTCCCCTGAGTAGATCCACAGTATACAGCGATGTTCATCATTTACCTCTTTTCCGCATTGCTTTTTTCGGAAGCCCCGCTTTTCACGGGCATCTGCGCGAACACGACCGCGACGAACATGAGGACGCATCCGAGCATCTCGCGCGGCGTCAGGCGTTCGCCGAGAATCATCGCGCCACCGACTGCGCCGAACAAGGCTTCAAGGCTCATTATGAGACCGGCCGCGGCGGGGCTGACATTGCGCTGCCCTATCGCCTGCAGCGTGAAGCCGATTCCTGCGGAGATGCATCCCGCGTAGAGCAGCGCGGGTGTCACCGCGATGATGGCATCTATCGTCAGCGGCACAGGGACGAACCTCGCGTCGAGCAGCGGCGCGGCGGCGAAGGAAAGCGCCGCGCACACCGAAAACTGTATCGTCACGAGCTTCAGTATGTCGCGCTGCGTCAGCGACGGCACGAAATGATCCGTTACGAGTATATGCATCGCCCAGAGCACGGCCCCGATGAGAACGATCAGGTCGCCGGGGAGTATCGTGAACTCCTCCGTGATGGAGAGAAAGTATAGCCCTATCGCCGCCACGGGGATGCTCACCCATGTGTTCCAGTGCGTTTTCTTTTTTATGAAAAGCCCGAGTATCGGCACGAGCACGATGTATAGCGCGGTGAGGAAGCCGGCCTTGGACGCTGTGGTGAATACTATGCCGGTCTGCTGCAGGCCCTGCCCGAGAAACAGTATGACGCCGCAGGCGATGCCGCCTTTCCATATCCAAGGAGACAGCCCCTTACCCTGAGCCGATGGCGCGTCGCCTCTGCGTTTCGATACCGCGCCCGATATCGCTATCGTCAGCAGTATGGTGAGCGCGGCGAAAACGGTGCGCGCGCCCGAGAAGAAGAACGGGCCTACCAGATCCATCCCGAACCGCTGCGACACGAACCCCATGCCCCAGATGAATGCGGTCAGCAATAATATCAGCGATGATTGTAGCGTCTTGTTGTTCATTGTTTTCATGCTTGTAGATTTCCTCGAATCCCTCCTGCCGCACTGTCATGGAGCGCCGCAAAATATGTTGCCAATAACCTCTATGCCCAATGTATCAGGGAGCGGAGAAAAAATCAAGTGGGATTTTTTATCATTATTGTATCAAAAAAACTATATGAAGTTTACACTAATCTTATTGCAACAGAGAGTTATTTTGTGTATTATGTTAATGAGGCGGTATGGTTGTCTGTAGTTTTATTCTTACAACCCCCCTATGCCATGCCGCTAAAATATCCTGCAAGCATACTAGCAGCTTGAGGATCTACACTTCTTTAACCGCAGCATACCCCTTACTCCCATGCTGCGGTTTCTTTATTATTAACTTTCTGCGAGTTTTGCTAAATTCGAGTCTAGTTGTCAGATTCAGCGATAAGGCGGGGAACCAGGGCTTCTGCATTGGCTACGAATGATTCCTCTGTCTGCACCCCCGTGGCGCGTATAATTCCGTCGAAATATTCCTTCACGAACGCTTCTACGATGTCATTTTCGGGCATGCCTGACCTGTGGCGCGATAGTATGAACTCGGATTTTTGCAGCGTCTCCTCGCGGATTCTCGCGGGGTAGGCTTTCGCGTCGTCGCCTGACAGTAGCCCCGAATGCGGCAGCAGCAGATAGTCGGGCGCGAGCCGTTCTATGAGATCTATGGACGCGAGCGAGTCGCGGCAGCTCGACATGAACGAGGGCCAGATGATATCGCCGAGCATGAATCCCGAGGATTCGGATACGGCGAAGAGGCTTTCTGCCTCGAAGTAGTACGACAGGCTGCAATTGGTGTGACCGGGCGTGAAGTACACGCGTATGGTTTCGTCCTGCGTGCTAAGCGTGTCACCGTCCCCCGCCACGATGTCCACGCGCAGGCGCGAGGTGGTGTCCTCGCCCGCCTCTATCCCGTCCAGCTTCGCGGAAGCGATGTCAAGACTCCTTATCATCTCCCTCGCGCCCGACCGCGTAAAGACGTGCGCGGCGTGCTCTGACGCGACGATTTTCGCTTCGGGGAAAGCCTCGGATATGATGGGCGTGCCGCCCGCGTGATCGAAATGCGAGTGCGTGAGCAGGATATAGTCAAGTCCGCGCCCCCCTAGCGCCGCCTTTATATTCTTCGCCGTGTCCGGTGCGCTGAACGACAGCCCCGTGTCGCACAAGAACGCGCTTTTCGCCGTTGTTATCAGGACGGAGGTTCCGCCTCTGTGCCCGCTTACGTTGATTGCTTCAAACATTCTGTTCTCCTTCCAAAAAATTAGTTGCTTCGCTCATGACAGCCCGCTCAGTTCACGCTGCGCCAATACCGCCGGCCGCTGCTCGCTTACGACAGGCCGTATTTTCGCAGACGCCGCGCCACGCTGCTCTGGCTCATACCGCAGGCGCCCGCTATCTTGCGCGTCGAGCCGTACTTCTCCTTATAGTACCTGAACATCTCCTTTTCGTCCATTACGCCGATGCCGTCTCGCGCGGGCCCGCTGACCGCATTCGCTCCGCTCGCGCCATCGCCCGCACCATCGCTCGCTCCGCTCGCTGCATAGCCCGTGCCGCCAAGCCCGCTGACCGAAGCGCCGCTGGCCGCGGCGCCGTCCTGCTCCCTCGGCTGCAGCCAGCCCGTGTGCCTGTTGATGTCCGAAACGGTGATCTCGTTGCCCGCCGAGTCGATGAAAACCTTCTGGACGAAATTGTCCAGCTCCCGAACGTTCCCATACCAGGGGAATGTTTCGAGCAGCTTCGCGCCGCTCGGGTCGAGCGTCTTACCCGTGCCGTATTTGTCGTTGTATTTGCGCAGCATGATGCCCACCATCGGCAGTATGTCCTCGCGGCGCTCGCGCAGCGGCGGGACGTGCAGGTAGAACACGTTCAGCCGGTAGTAGAGATCCTCGCGGAATGTTTTTTGGCGCACCATGTCTACGAGGTTCTTGTTCGTCGCGGCCAGCACGCGCACGTTCACCTTGATGGGCGTGTTGCCGCCGACGCGGAACAGCTCGTTTTCTTCCAGCGTCCGTAGCAGCTTCGCTTGCAGCGCGAGCGGCATCTCGCCGATTTCGTCGAGGAACAGTACGCCTTCGTCGGCTTCTTCCCACAGCCCCTTCTTGCCTTTCGGGTCGCTGCCCGTGAACGCGCCGCCGACGTATCCGAACAGCTCGGTTTCGAGAAGATGCTCCGGTATCGACGCGCAGTTGATCTTGACGAGCTTACCGTTTTTGCGCCAGCTTTTCTTGTGGATGATTTCGGCGGCTATCTCCTTGCCCACACCCGTCTCGCCTGAGATGAGGATGTTGCAGTCGTAGCGCGCGACGCGCATGAGGGTGGAAAGCAGCTCCAGCGATTTCGGGCTTTCGAACACATAGCTGCGCGAGTCCTCTATGATGCCCTTCGACAGCTTGAACAGGCGGCCGGCCGCGTCCAGTATCTGTATCCATGGATAGCGGAAATCGCCGACGAGCGCGGCTCTGACCAGACGCTCGAAGTCCGGCGTGTCCGCGATGATTTCGCGAAGCGCGTTCTCCTGGTCGTCCAGATACCCATGGTAATAATGCACGCTCAGCTCCTTGCCGAGTATTTCGGCCGCCAGCCCCGCCGTCTTGCTGTTCGCGCCGAGATTCGCGAAGAATACCTTTCCGTGGCGCCGCGGCAGCATGACGCAGGCGGGCTCGGCCACGGGGCGGTGCGAGCAGTTGATGACGACATCGTATTTGCCTATGTCGTCCAGCTCGCGCGACATCGCCGCGATGTCGTTCGCTTCGAACGTGACTATCCTGTCGAATATCTTCGCCATCTCGTCCGGCATGAGCACTTCCGAGCTATCCGAGCCACCCGCGCCCGAACCCGCCGCGCCGCCCGCGCCCGAACCCGCCGAACCCACGCCGCCAACGCCTGCCGAACCATCCGCGCCCGCGCCCGCCGCATCCGAATCCGCCGAACCCGAACCCGCGCCCGCGCCCGCTGCCAAGGCCGCTTTTTTCGGGTGGTCGATGACCCCGACCAGCTGCCCCGTGTCGCCGAGCCTGCGCCTTGCCGCGAGTCCGCAGATGAGCCCGAACTTACCCAGCGCACCGACGATGATGACGCGGTCGCCGGGCTCTATCAGGCGGCAGGTTTCCGCGGCCTCGCCCGCCGCTTCGAACGCCGAGAGCTGCACGTCGTCGGGCAGGATATCGCTCTTTTTTATGACGGGGCTGTTCTCGAACAGCACGGCGCTGCCGTCGATTTCGACCTGCGCCATGTCCGTGTCGATATTCTTGATGCGGCTTATGGACAGCGGCACTCCCGTCAGCGAGCTGAGCGAGATGATGTCGTCGCCCTCCGCGATGCCGTACCTGTTACTGTAATTTTTGCCTATCCGCGCCACCGTGCCGAGCAGCGTTCCGCCCGTTCCCGTCACCGCGTTGTGCAGCTTGCCGCGATCCAGCACGATGCTGCGAATCCGCCGCGCGATTTCCGCCTTGTCGCCGTAGCTGTTCTCCATCAGCTGAAGAAAGCACGACATGTCGATGTTCAGAAGCTTCACGTCGATGAGCACCTCGTGGTCCGTTATTTCCATGTCGTTGTCCAGCTCCCATGCGGAGTACGGGAAATATCCCTTGGGCTGCACGGAACGGTATGTCCCGAAATCGTCATGCATATACTTGCTGTTCATAATTGTCCCCTCATTAAATCTGTGCAATTACTTCAAAATTATTTTCGGCAATCAATTATTTTTTATAGAATAATTGGCCAATAATTATTTTACCGCATTTGAGTCAATGATTCAATAGTGAGTCGAGTTTTGAGTCAAATTTTGAGTCGCTGACTCGCTAGCCCCAGACATAACCGTGCGCCAGTGCCGAAAAGACACTGCCCGAGCAACATTTTGCACGATAAGCTGCCATTTGGCATGAAATAAGAAATAACCACGTTTTTCAAGGGTTTTAGGCTATTAATAGAGTGATTTTGGGCTTGCGCGAAAGGTTCGCGATAAAAAAAATGCGAATTGGGGTGTAGTATGGCATACCATTTGCTTATATATAGTAAATGGCAGGATGGAGCGATTGCGTCCTGCGCGACAGGCTATCATCTACACATCCACCAAAAGGAGGAGCATATGGCTGAACTACAAAACAGGTTCGGAAAAATACGCACCGTAGAGGAGGCGATGGAATACATCAACGACGGCATCACCATCATGATTGCCGGATTCTGCGGCGTAGGTTCTTCGTTCCGCCTCATACGGGAAATCGAGAAGAAGGGTGTCAAGGATTTGACCCTCATCTCCATCGATGCAGGAGACCCCGGCGTAGGTCCGGAGGACATCATCAAGAATGAGCAGTGCAAGAAGCTCATCGCTAGCCACATCGGTGCAACGCCGAGGACAGGCGAACTTTTGAACGAGGGCAAGCTCGAAGTGGAGTTCTCTCCGCAGGGCACGCTCGCCGAGCGCATCAGAGCCGGCGGCGTCGGTATCCCCGGGTTCCTCACCGATGTCGGCATGGGTACGGTCATCGAGGAAGGCAAGCCGCGCGTCACGCTGGACGGCAAGGAGTACATCCTTGAAACGGCGCTCAGGGCTGACGTAGCTATCATTCTCGCTGAGAAAGCCGACGAGTTCGGAAATCTCGTCTACAACAAGACCGCGCGAGGAATCAACCCCCACATGGCAAGGGCGGCCGACATTACGATAGTCGACGCGAGGGAGATAGTGCCGCTTGGTTCTATCGACCCCGAGCATGTCGTAACGCCGGGCGCTTATGTTGACGTAATAGTACAAGGAGGAGGTGACTGGACATGGGAATGGCAGTTAAAGAAATGATGGCTAAAAGAGCCGCCGAAGAAATAGAAAACGGAAATGTCGTAAACCTTGGATTCGGTATACCGCAGAAGGTCGTTAATTATATCCCCGAAGGGATGCTCGTGTTCCTGCACGCGGAAAACGGCATACTCGGCGCGGGCCCGATGCCTGCGGAAGGTCAGGAGGACAAGGAGCTCATCGACAGCGGCGGCGTTCCGATCACGATGTCGCAGGGCGCGTCGCTCTTTGACAGCGCCGACAGCTTCGCGCTGGTCAGGTCGGGTCAGCTCGACATCACCGTGCTGGGCGCGCTCGAAGTCGCCGAGAACGGAGACCTCGCGAACTGGATGGTCCCCGGCGGGCTGATTCCGGGCATGGGCGGCGCGATGGATCTGGCGCGTCACGCGAAAGAGGTCATCGCGGTCACGATGCACACGGACAAGAAGGGCAACCCAAAGCTGAAGAAACGCTGCGACCTGCCGCTGACGGCGCTCAGCTGCGTCTCGCTCATCATCACGGACATAGGCGTCGTGAAAGTCGAGGATGGCGGCTTCGTGCTGACCGAGCTTTTCGAAGGTCACACGGTAGAGGAAGCCATAGAGAAGACGGGCGCGGATTTGAAAATCGCGGACAACGTGCGTATCATCAACTACGACGCGGAGTAATTTGGTGTAAATGTATTAAGCTAGAAAGGATGATTACTATATTATGAGAGAAGCAGTAATAATCTCGGCGGTGCGTACCGCCATCGGCAAATACGCCGGCTCTCTTTCCTCATACGAAGGCTATGAGCTGGGCGGCATTGTCGTGAAGGAAGCAGTGAAGCGCGCGGGCATCGACCCCGCCGAAATCGAGGAAGTCTACATGGGGCTCGCGGAAGGCGCACCCGGCAACACGGGTCGCGTTATCGCGCTCGAAGCCGACCTTCCTGTAACAGTGCCCGGCATCCAGCTCGACCGCCAGTGTGCGTCGGGGCTTGAGACGATTTGCATGGCGGCGGCCATGATCGAGAGCGGCCACGGCGATGTCTATGTCGCGGGCGGCGCGGAGAGCATGAGCAACAACCCGTATTTCCTCAGCAAATCGAAAAGGCCGTACAGCTATCAGTACCCCGAGTTCAGCTATGTGCTGATGTCACCGCCGAAGCTCGGCAACCCCGACATGGGCATCACGGCTGAGAACGTGCTGAAAGAGCATCCCGTATCGCGCGAGAAGCTGGACGAGTTCGCGCTGAAAAGCCACCAGAAAGCGGTCGCCGCGATCGGCGCCGGCAAATTCAAAGAGCAGATCGTACCGGTACCGATTCGCGTGAAGCGCGAGGAAGTGATGTTCGATACGGACGAGAGCCCGCGTGAGGACGCAAGCCTTGAATCGATGGCAAAGCTGCGCCCGATATTCGTGAAAGACGGCTCGGTGACCGCCGGCAACAGCTGCCCGATGAACGACGGCGCGTCAGCTGTCGTGGTAGTGAGCGCGGAGAAAGCCGCGGCGATAGGCGCGAAGCCGCTCCTGAAAGTAAAAGGATTCGCTTCTGTCGGGCTCGACCCACATGTGATGGGCTTTGGTCCGATCGGTGCTGTGCGCAAGCTGCTTGACAAGACGGGCGTGAGCCTTGACGAAGTCGAGCTGATTGAGATAAACGAAGCGTTCGCGTCGCAGGCCGTGGCGTGCTGCGAGGAGCTGGGCCTGGACGAGAGCCGCGTGAACCCGAACGGCGGCGCGATAGCGCTCGGTCACCCGCTCGGAGCTACAGGCGCGATTCTCACGACGAAGGCCGCGTATGCCATGCAGAACGCGGAGCGCAAATACGCCATCGTGACGATGTGCGTTGGCGGCGGCGAAGGCTCGGCAGCGATGTTTGAGCGCCCGTAGCTGCATGGGAAGGGACGAAGTCGTATAAGTTATAGAGGGGCAGCAAGTTCCCTGCAGTTCAAAAACAGGTTAGAGGTAACAACAATATGAACAGCATTATTGGCAAAGCGAGAAATTGGAAAGACATACCGCTCTGGAAAGATGTGACCGAGGAAGAGTGGAACGACTGGAAGTGGCAGATAGCCCACCGCCTTTCGAGCGTGGAGGATATCGCCCAGGTCATCAATCTGACGGACAAGGAAAAAGAGGATATCAGCAAGGTCATGGACGGGTTCCGCGTGGGCATCACGCCATACTACGCGTCGCTCATAAATCCCGACGACCCGATGGACCCCGTGCGCCTGCAGGCCGTACCGAGGATCAATGAGACCTACCGCGCGAGCGCGGACATGGACGACCCACTGCACGAGGACACCGACTCCCCCGCGCCCGGGCTGACCCACAGGTATCCCGACCGCGTACTGCTGCTGATCACGGACCAGTGCTCCATGTATTGCAGGCACTGCACGAGGCGCAGGGTCGCGGGTGAGACGGACGGAATCCGCACGAAGGAAGATATCGATCTGGCGATAGAATACATCAAAAAGACGCCGCAGGTGCGCGACGTGCTGCTTTCGGGCGGCGATTGTCTCTGCGTGTCGGACGAAAGGCTTGAGTACATCATCTCCGAGCTGCGGAAGATTGACCATGTGGAAATCGTCAGGCTCGGCTCGCGTACGCCGGTCGTAATGCCTCAGCGCATTACGGATGATTTGGTGAACATGCTGAAGAAATACCAGCCCATCTGGTTGAATACACATTTCAATCACCCGAAGGAGATAACCCCCGAAGCGAAAGCCGCTCTCGCGAAACTCGCCGACGCGGGTATCCCGCTCGGCAACCAGTCGGTGCTGCTGAAGGGCGTCAACGACGACCCCGAGGTCATGCGCGACCTCGTACACACGCTCGTCGTGAACAGGGTGCGTCCGTACTACATCTATCAGTGCGACCTTTCGACGGGCATTGAGCATTTCCGCACGAGGGTATCGAGGGGCATCGAAATCATCGAATGTCTCAGGGGCCACACCTCCGGCTTCTGCGTACCGACCTTCGTCGTGGACGCGCCCGGCGGCGGCGGCAAGATTCCCGTCATGCCGCAGTACCTTGTATCGCAGTCCCCCGAGCGCGTGGTGCTGCGTAACTACGAGGGCGTCGTCACCACATACACCGAACCGACATGCCCGGGCGAGAGCGATGGCCGTGTCACGGAGGGCGTTACGGACAGCTATGTGTACGGCGGCGTCGCCGGCCTGGTCGAGGGCGAAAAGCTCGCGCTCGAGCCGAAAGATCTGGCCCGCCGCAACAGGCAGTTCGCGAAATAGGAAGGAGTGCTCTGAATGGAAAACAACCATGTGTTAAGCTTGGACTTTGACCGCGAGTACCCCCGCATCGTGAGCGGCAAAGGCATATATATGTATACGGAGGACGGCACCGAGATAGTGGACGGTGCGTCCGGCCCCGTGCTGGTCAGCCTTGGGCACGGCATCACGGAGATTGCCGACGCGGTAGGCGAGCAGACGAAAAAAATAGCGTTCGTCCACAGGGACGACTGCGTCACCCCCGTACTGGAGGAGTCCTGCAAGACCTTCACCGAAGCGTCGAACGGCGACCTCTACGCGACCTTCCAGGTCTGCGGCGGCAGCGAGGCGAACGAGATAGCCATCAAGCTCGCGCGCAATTACCACAGGTTCAGGGGCGACCACAAGAAATACAAGATACTCGCGAGGTGGCAGAGCTACCACGGATCGAGCATGGGCGTCATGTCCATCTCGGGTTTCTCGTCACGCCGCGAAGGATATGAGCCGTACCTCTTTGAGCATGGGCATATCGCGCCCTGTTACTGTTATCGCTGCTGGTTCGGCGAGAAGCCCGAGAGCTGCGGACTGCAGTGTGCGCACGCGCTCGAAAGCGAGATACTCACGCAGGGCCCCGACACGGTGGCGGCGTTCATAGCCGAGCCCGTCTCCGGCATGTCGCTCTGCGCGGCCGAAGCGCACCCCGACTATTTCAAAAAAATCCGCGAGATATGCGACAAGTACAACGTGCTGCTCATCCTCGACGAAGTTATGACGGGATGGGGACGCACGGGCAAGATGTTCGCCTACCAGCACTACGGCATCGTGCCGGACATGGTCAGTACGGGCAAGGCGGTCAGCGGCGGCTACTATCCGCTCGCGGCCGTATCCGTCACGAAGAAATTCTACGACGGCTATCATGAGACGGGCGCGAAGTTCAAGCCGGGATACTCATGGTCGGGCAACCCCACGGGCGCGGCGGCGCAGCTGGCGGCGTACAAATACCTGAACGACCATGACCTGGTCGAGAACTGCCGCAAGATGGGCGACTACCTGAAGTCGCGCATAGCCGAGATCGCGAAACGTCACCCGATGATGGGAGATATAAGGGGTCGCGGGCTCATGGTCGGCATCGAGCTGGTCAAGGACAAGGAAACGAGAGAGCCGTTCGACCCAGCCCTCGGCATGGCATCGCAGGTGCAGGACGAATGCCTTGACGGGCAGAACATGATCATCGAAGCGTCGAGCGGGTGCAACAAGGGCACGAGCGGGGACGCACTCGTGATTTCGCCGGCTTTCGTCGTCACAAGCGACGAAATCGACATGATTGTCGACAAGCTTGACAAGGCGATAACGAAGGTGGAAGCCAAAAACGGCCTCGCCTCATAAATTCAAATCTGTCCCTAGAAGGGGCTGCGGCTCGCGCTGCGGTCCCTTTTGGGATTTGAAATTATTTTTATTATTTGCTGACACTAGTTTTTCGGAGGTGTAAATAACATGTCAACACAAACAGAAGGCGATCTTCAGCGGGGCCTAAAAGTCAGGCACGTAAACATGATTGCCATAGGCGGGGCTATTGGTACGGGGCTGTTTTTGGCGGTAGGCGGTTCGCTGTCGCAGGCGGGGCCTGGCGGTGCGCTCGTAGCTTACGGAGTCATCGGCATCATGGTGTATTTCCTCATGACGAGCCTTGGCGAAATGTCAACGTACATGCCCATCACAGGTTCATTCGAGACGTATGCCACAAAATTCGTGCATCCCTCGATAGGCTTCGCACTCGGTTGGAATTATTGGTATAACTGGACAGTAACGGTAGCTGCGGAGATAGCGGCCACGCCCATCATGGTGTTCTCGCTGAAATCAGCGGTCGCTCCGGACGCGGTTTGGAGTGCGCCGATGAACAGCCCCGTGTTTTGGAGTCTGCTCGGCGTAGTGCTGCTGTTCCTGTTGAACTATTTCGCGGTGGCCATCTACGGCGAAGCGGAGTTCTGGTTCGCGGGCATCAAGGTGGTCGTTATCGTGGTGTTCCTCATTTTGGGAGTGCTCATGATATTCGGTATCATGAAAAGTGACCCGACGCAGTATTCGTCACTCATGCCGTTCGCGAACTGGACAAAGGGCGCGGCACCGTTCCCGGGCGGATTCATGGGCATCATAGGCATATTCATGATAGCGGGCTTCTCGTTCCAGGGCACGGAGCTGATCGGCATCGCGTCGGGCGAGGTCAAAGATCCGCAGAGTGCCATTCCGAAAGCGATTCGCACGGTGTTCTTCCGCATCATGCTGTTCTATGTGGGAGCAATAATTGTTATTGGATTCCTGCTTCCATATAATAATGAACATCTGCTGAACGGTGGCGACGATGTTTCGTCAAGCCCCTTCACCCTCGTGTTCCAGAACGCAGGCATCGCGCTTGCGGCGGCAGTGCTGACGGCGGTCATACTCACGTCGATTCTGTCCTGCGGCAACTCGGGCATGTTCGCCTCTACGCGCATGCTCTACTCGATGGCTATGGAAGGCAAAGCGCCGAAGGTGTTCAAGACCGTGACGAAGCGCGGCGTTCCGTATATCGCGCTTATCGCGACGACGCTCATCGCGGCCGGCCTGTTCTTCCTGAGCTTCGTCGGTGCCAGCAAGGACGGCGAGGGTGCGCTCTACCTGCTGCTCGTCAACAACTCGGGCACGGCAGGTTTCATAGCGTGGCTCGGCATCGCGGTGTGCCACTACAAATTCCGCAAGGCGTTCCTCGCGCAGGGGCATAGCCTCGACGAGCTGAAATACAAGGCGAAGCTGTTCCCGTTCGGGCCGATATTCGCGTTCGTTCTGTGCGCCATCGTTTTGGCCGGACAGATTTGGGGATTCGATATCAACATAGCGAATATCCTCTCGGTGTATAGCGTACCGCTGCTGTTCCTCGTGCTGTTCCTCTGCCACAAGATTGCCAAGAAAACGCATTGGCTGAAACCCGAGGAGGGCGATCTCTCCCAGGGCTTCGCGACGGAGAAGGAATAGCCGCAGGGCGCATGGCGCGGGCTGCGTTCCGCCCGCCCGCAAAAGGGCGCGGGCAGGTAGCGCGGCGGTTCGCCATAGGCACAGTTACGTACCGCATTGCGATGCGTAGATGATATGGAAGGGGCGGCCGGACGGCCGCCCTTTTCGTACCCGATTTGTGATACAATAACGACACAGGAGATTGCGGGCCGGCGATTTTGACTGCTTAGGCATACAGGCAGCATGCATGCCGGAAGCCGCGACGGAACCCACTATTGTCATTGCGGGCCAGACCCGCAATCCAATGGTCGTAAGCGAAGGAGGAACTTGAAATGAGACATACGATAGGCGTTGTGATGGACAACAAGCCAGGCGTGCTTTCGCGCATTTCGCAGCTGCTCGCGCGCAGGGAATTTAACATAGACAGCATTACGGCAGGCCCGACGCGCGACCACGACGTGACGCGCATGACAGTGGTAGTCGAAGGCGACGACTACGTGGCGGACCAGGCCGCCAAGGAGATAAGCAAGCTCGAGGACGTCATACGCATAGAGAGGCTTTCCGCCACGCAGTCGACGCGCCGCGAGATAATGCTCATCAAGGTCAGGGCGACCAAGCAGGAGCGCGCCGAGATAGTGGACCTCGCGAAGATAATGGACTGCCAGATAGTGGACATCTCGCCCACGACGCTGATGCTCGAACACAGCGACGCCCCCGAAAAGATAGACCTGCTCGTGGACCTGCTGTCCGAATACAAGATACTAGACATGGCCCGAGGCGGCGCGATAGCGCTGAACACAGGCGAGGAAGACAGCTATATCTTTGAGTAGGCTCGGTAGAATACTACATAAAAACTAAAATATATTATTTTGCTTTACGAAAATAGACGGATACAGTTAAAAAAAGAGGAATCGTATGGATGCTATTACTTGGAAGATATTTTTTTTCGCTATACTTGTTGCTTTGTTCGTATTGTCGATAGGATTGATGTTTTATATAGTTAAAAAAAGAGGTTACAAATTTGGTGAGCATCCTGTGCTTAATGTTATTATGGTTTTCCCATCGGTGCTCTATACACTATTAGTCACAAAAATTGTGCTATCAGCAGAGCAAACAAGTTTTCCAATCAATCTAATAAGTTTTTCGGCAGCAATACTATTTGTAATATCAGTTATTGTCGCATTGGTATTTTATATTATTAGTTTTTTTCAAGAAAGGCGGGCTAGATACGGTTGTTTCCAGAATGCAGACTATCGGAACAATAACCGCAAAAAAGGGTGAATATACAATAGGACATCCAGTAACGGTATGGTCGTGGCAATAGAAAAATAGTGAAATTAAAGAATGGGCATATGTTACAGAGCAATCTATTGTCAGCCCCTCGTACATTCTGTACTAAATTGATGGGCAAAATCGCTCACGCCGCCCGATTGCAAGCGAGGGCTGCATACTCTATGATGATACTGCGGGGCGTTTTCCGCAGTGTCATGCTTTTATAGAACAGGAAGGAGATATACATGAATTTTCAGGAACTGATTGATGCGGTCAAGGCGGGCGACGTCAGCAAGGTCACGGCGCTTGTGCAGCAGGGAATCGACGAAGGCAAGGAAGCACAGTGCATTCTGGACGAAGGGCTCTTGAAGGCGATGACCGAAATCGGCGTCAAGTTCAAGAACAACGAGGTATTCGTGCCGGAGGTGCTCATCGCGGCGCGCGCGCTGAACGCGGGCACAGCCGTTCTGAAGGAGAAGCTCGGCGAGGCCGGCGCCAACACGGTGGGCAAGGTGGTCATCTGCACCGTGTCGGGCGACCTGCACGATATCGGGAAGAACCTCGTGAAGATGATGATGGAGAGCGTCGGGTTCGAAATCATCGACCTCGGCGTGGACGTTCCGGCCGAGAAGATAGTCGAAGCGGTCAAGGAAAACAACGCGGACGTGGTAGCACTTTCCGCGCTGCTGACCACCACGATGGCGTATCAGCGCACCGTCGTTGACGCGCTGAACGAGGCGGGCATCCGCGACAAGGTGAAGGTCATGATAGGCGGCGCACCGACGACGCAGGCGTTCTGCGACGATATCGGGGCGGACGGCTACACGGCAGACGCAGCGTCGGCTGCGGATATGGCGCGCGAGCTGGTGGCATAAAAGCTTAGGGGCTTGACGGTGAAATTGAGCGGTTCGGGGCTGCCGGCATCACGCCCCGAGCCGCAAAAATGTGAATGTATGAGCATGAAACAAAGTTAATAGACGGATTTCTCGCGCTGTCCGAATCGGATATAATGGACGGAGTCAAGGCGCTAAAGACGGCGGGGGCTTCAGACGAGGAAATAATACGCGAGCTGCAGCGCGGCATCACGGCGGTCGGCGATGCCTTTGGCGAGGGCAGGATGTTCGTCTACGACCTGGTGCTCTCCGCTTCGATGTTCCGCAAGGCCGTCAAAAGCATCATGCCGTACAACAAGCCCAATCTGCTGGACGGCGGCAAGGGGATAGTCGTCATCGGAACGGTCAAGGGCGATCTGCACAATATAGGCAAGGACATCACGACGAATCTGCTGCGGTGCGCGGGGTACAAGGTCATAGACGTGGGTGTGGACGTACACTCCGAGGATTTCGTAAAGGCCGTCAGGAAAAGCGGCACCAAGATACTCGCGCTGTCGTGCCTGCTCACTTCCTGCTTCCCGTCCATCATCGACACGGTGGAAGCATTGAAAAACACGGGGCTCAGGGATAGGGTGAAGGTCATCGTGGGCGGCGGTCCGCTCAACGAAAAGGCCGCCAAGTATTGCAACGCGGATGCCTACGGCTCCAACGCTGGCGTGGCCGTCGCATATGCCGACAGCGTATACGGCAATAGGCGGGAAAAATAGTTCCAATTATTCCATAACAATTATTATTTCCCATTATATCAGGCGAAGCGCCGCACTCCGGCACGATTATTCCATAATTATTCCAAAAAAAAATTTAGTACAAATGGCACGAAATATTATGTGAAGTTCGTTATTTTTATTATTGCAATCGGGCCGTGCGCACATATAGCATATAAAGTGTAGCAGTTGTTTTGCGCGGGACGCGCAGGGCAAGGGCAAAATGGTTTCCGGTTTTGACAATTGAAAAGAGGAGGAGCATCATGGCGAATAATCAAGAATTGTATGACGCTAGGCTGAAAAGGGTTGAGAATGCGGTGCTGCTGAACGAGCCCGAGGCGGGCGACAGGATACCGATCGTGCCGGTGTTTCAGGCTTTTCCGGTGTATTACGCGCAGGAGAGGACGAGCGTGAAATACACGATAAAGGATTTGCTCGAGGACTACAAAAAGACCGCCGAGGTCTACGATGTTTTCTACGAGCATTTCAAGCCAGACCTGGGCTGGGACCCGATACTTTTCTTCCCCACACAGTATATGGAGAGCTGCGGAATCACATGGTTCAGGTGGCCGGGCAAGCATTTTGACGACACGATGACGATGTACCAGTATATCGAAGGCGACTATATGAAGGGCGATGAATACCACGAGGCCACGCGCGACCTGACCAAATTCATGATGAACAAGTGGATGCCGCGCAGCTTCGCGAACCTGCAGGGGATGGCCAAGCTGGATTTCCGCAACGCCATGTGGTTCGGGCATATGGGCGAGATGGCGGCTTTCGCGGATCCGGAGGTCATCGAAACGCTCGACGCGCTGAAGCGCACAGGGCAGATATTGCTCGACTGGTTCATCTACCTGGGCGAGTACCAGGGGCGCATGAAGGAAAAATTCGGGATGCCGCCGCTCTGCGCGGGGTTTGCCTACGCCCCGTTCGACATGATAGGGGACAGCATGAGGGGCACGACGGAAATACTGATGGATATGCATGACCGGCCGGACGAGCTGCTCGCGATGATAGACGTCGTTACGGAAAACGCGATAGCGGATACGATAGCCGGATGCAGCGGCAAGGCAGTGCCCTATGTTTATTACTGGCTGCATAAGGGCGTGGATGATTTTATGTCGAACGAGCAGTTCGGGAAATTCTACTGGCCTTCGCTGCGGAAGTATATCGAGGGCGTGGTAGACGCGGGGCTGACGCCGGTCATCTACGTGGAGGGCGCCTACAACAGCAGGCTTGAATTTTTGAAGGAAGTGCCGCGCGGGAAATGCGTCTTCAATTTTGAGTACACGGACATGGCGGCCGCGAAGAAAGCGCTCGGCGGGCATTCGTGCATCGCCGGCAACGTAAAGGCGTTCACGCTGAGCTACGGCTCGAAGGAGGACACGGTGAACGAGGTCAAGCAGCTCATCGACACCTGCGCGCCCGGCGGCGGGTACATACTCGACACGGGCACGATGGTGGACGACGCGAAGGTGGAGAATATCGAAGCCATGTTTGAAACCGTGGAGACGTACGGAAGGAAATAATTCATAATAGGCAGAGGCGTTCGGCCGCGTTCGTCGGCGGTTCGGTCGCGGGTAGGCTGCGGGTCGGCCGCACTCGTCGCATTCGGCCGCGGGTCGGCGCATTCGGCAGACGCAAACAGGTAGGGCTCTATCCTGCCGGTTCCAAGCCGGCGGGTCATTGGTTGGCTCGTTCTTTGGGCTTCCAGAGAGCGACAAATCTAGATAATTATTGATAATTAAGGAGGAAGGCCATGAGAAGAAGAAGGATGCTGTTGGTTATATTTTGTGCGATGCTGGCCCTCGCGTGGGGCATGATAGCGACCGGCTGCAGCGGCGGCGGTTCGGACGATGCCGCGACTACGGATACGGGCGGCGGAACGGAACAGGATATTGGAGACACGGAAGCGCCCAAGGCTGCGGACTCGGGCGGCAAGAAAACCATCGGCGTATATGCCGACGCGAACGGCGTATACTACGACCAGCTCGTGAACGTGCTGAAAGGCTGCGCCGCGCAGGATCCCGAATGCGACTGGGAAGTGGACTACAAGCTGGGGCAGGGCACAGCGGAGGACCAGATATCGGCCGTGGAGAATTTCATAACGGCAGGATATGACGCGATGGTCGTCATCCAGAACAACCCGAACACGACGGGTGAATGCCTCGACAAAGCGAACGCGGCGGGCATCCCGTATTTCGGAGCTTGCCACTATTTCGGACAGCTTGAGAACGCGGGGCTGTCGGCGGGCAGCACGAACTACGACTTTATTGAAGCCGGCAGGATGGCTGGCGAAGACGCGCTCGCGAAGGGCGTCAGCAAGGTGGTCATGATCGAGGGCGTGCTCGGGCAAGGCTCAGCATCGGATCAGTCGCTGGGATTCATCAAGGCGTATGAGGATGCGGGCAAGAGCCTGGGCGAAAAAGCCGACGGCTCGAAATGGACGGCTGAGGAGCTGGCGGCCGAGAAGCCTTCCGCAGGCGACATCAAAGGAAGCCCCGACATGACGATAGTGCAGTGGTCGTCGGGCGAGTGGGTTTCCGAGCCCGCGCAGAGGGAAATGGCGAACGCCATTTCGTCGCTCGGCAAGGGCGGCTGGGACGGCGCCTACGTCCACAACAACGCCATGATAGAGGGCGCGATGATGGCGGTGGCCGACGCGGGCCTGTCCACGGCGGACTACTGGCTCGGCTGCTGCAACGGGCGCGACATCAGTTGGCAGTGGACCCGCGACAAGAAGATTTCGATGGACGTCAACCAGCCCGCGAATATGGAAGGCTGCCTGCTCTACCAGATGGTGAAATCGTATTTCAAGGGAGAGGAATACAGGAAGCACGTGCATCCGTATCTGACCCCGTACAATCAGGACAATATCGCGGACTTGGAAGCCTCGCTCGTGCCGTGCGACAACGCCGACGATTTCCTGAAAGGCATGAACGAGAACAAATTCGTCTGGGACATCAACGACGCGAAGTTCAAGGACATCGAGGGCAACTGGTAAGCATTGTGCGGTAATCGCCGCAGCTTGATTAATGCGCGAAGCCTGGCGGCGTGACAGGAAGCCGGCTGGCGTGACAGGGTGCCGGTCGGCGGGAAGGGGCAGCGGCGCGATTGCGTGGCTGCCTTTTTCGTGGATTTCAAGCGATATCAATTTTCGTGGATTTTCAGGCGATATCAATTGACATTTACGGCATGAAATGTTTCAATAAGGACATAGCGGTTTGCGTTGTCGCGAAGCATGGCACAGGCCATGGCAGGGAGGTACAAAATGTCAGGATTGAATGTGGCTGTTATCGGAATGAATTTCGGCAAGGAGTTTGTGAAGCTTTATCAGAAGCATCCGAACGTGGGCAGGGTCGCGATTTGCCAGCGTAACGGGGACGCTCTTATGGCGGCGGGCGAGGAGCTTGGCGTGCCCGCGGACGCGCGGTTCACCGACTTCGAAGAAGTGCTCGCGCAGGAGTGGATAGACGCGGTGCATATCGTCACCCCGATATCCACGCACGCGGAGTACACGGTCAATGCGCTCCGCGCCGGAAAGCACGCCGCCTGCACCGTACCGATGGGGCTGTCCGTGGAGGAGCTGCGCGATATCTGCGATTTGCAGAGGGAGACGGGGCTGGTCTATATGATGATGGAAACCGCCGTCTACACGCGTGAATTTCTCTACGTGAAAAGCCTTGTCGACTCGGGCAAGCTCGGGAAGATACAGTTCGTGCGCGGCAGCCATATGCAGGACATGGGGCTGGAGGGCTGGCCCGAATACTGGCTCGGGTTCCCGCCGTTCTGGTACGGCACGCACGCCATCTCGCCGCTGCTCGTCATCAACGGGAAGCCCGCCGAATACGTGGTCGGCCACGGCTCGGGTACGCTTTCCGAAGATTTGGCGTCGCGCTACGGCTCGCCATATCCGGTCGAGACGGTCACCATCAAGCTGAAGGACTCGGACATCGCCGCCGAAGCGACGCGCTCGCTGTACGAGACGGTCAGACAGTACCGCGAGAGCTTCGATATCTATGGCACGAAGATGGCGTATGAATGGGAGCAGATAGCTGACGAGGGCGCGGCGCTGTTCGAGGGCGGCGAGTCGGCTCGCAGGGTGGAAGCGCCGGACACCGACGGGCTGCTCATCGAGGAGCTGAAGCCGTTCACGAAACGCGAAGTCATACTGAACAAGGACAACGTGTCGTTCATCCAGGGGGCGGGTCACGGCGGTTCGCATCCGCATCTCGTGCAGGAGTTCGTAGCCGCGATCGCGGAAGGCAGGCCGCCGCTGCTGGACGCAAAGGTCTCCGCGAACATCACGGCGGCGGGGATACTCGGCCACGAGTCGGCGCTGAAGGGCGGCGAGCGGATTTACCTACCCGAGTTCTGAGCGCAAGATGTAAAGCAGACAATTTCGAAAGAAGCTGTCCAAAAAATTCATAATTCATTACGGAACGTGGCGAGATACCAAAGTGTGGGGTTTGACATACAATGGGTATGAACAGGAATTTAATAGCCAAAATGATTCTCGCCACGGCCGTTGTCGTGCTACTTGGCGGGTGCAACATCGTGGATTCCATTTATATGGACAAAGGCGCGGTTGACCTCGACAAGATGTTTGGGCAGGATGAGAGGGGGTATGTCTTTCGCACGGCCAATCTTGAGTACGTGAAAGAAAACGTCGAAGCGGAAGTTGTGGGCGTGAACGACAAGCTGTTTTTTACGGGCAAGATGAAAAAGGTATCGCCGCTGTTCCTTGTGCAGCGCGACCCGATGGATTTGACCGAAGCCCTCTTGATAACAGAGTACCTGCTAAAGAACGGAGCCGATCCCGACTATGCGTTTGATGGCATGACGCTTCTCATGTGCCAGACCGACGAAAGCGGTATGGCAAGCAATCCCGTTCCCGAGTACGGAGAGCTGTATATAAAATACGGAGCTGATGTCAACGCGAACTTCGGGGAAGGCCGAACGCCGCTTGACAATGCCATATTCTTCGGCTCGACGGGCTACGTAAAGCTGCTGATTGATAGCGGGGCAAAACTGTCACAAAACACGATATATATAATGGAAGAATGCATAAGGAAAATAAATGACGACAGCGGCAGCTGGCTGTATGACGGTGACCAGCTTTATACAATACCGCCGCTTGTCTATGCGGCTGCTGAAAAACAAGGCGTAAAAATTTCAGAATCATCCGTATACAAAGAGATGGTATCGGGTGATATGGAAAGCGTGACAAACCACCTGTCCAATATAGATGAGCCAGATGATTCGCTGCCGATAATGTCGGCGGTTTACTGCGATGCGGGAGTGATGGATGCTTTAGATAAAAAAGGGTACAACATAGGAATAAATCCGGAAGCAAAAATAAACACGCTCTGGCTTGCATCCGTGACAGGAAATATGGATGTTGTCAGCTATCTCGTAGGGAAGGGTGCTAAATTTGAGTATGTAGGGCATGAGGAACTTTTTGGCGCCCAGTATGAATATGACAATCCCTTGGTCGCTTGCATAAGGAATAACCAGTATGACATAGCAAAATATCTGTTCAGCAAAGGGTTCAATATTGACGAGCGCTTTGAGGGCGGCGTCGATGAAGCGAGCAACGGCGCTACGGGAGCGATGCTCAAAGCCGCAATTCAGTCGGGCAACAAAGAGATGATAAGCCTGCTTGAGCAGAATGGCTATCCATTCGATGAAAACGCGATGTATGGAGCGATAATGGAGGCCATGCGTAACAGCCAGAATGCCACATACAAAAACCAATATGAGATGGTGGAGATATTGCTTGGCAAAGGCGCGAATCCCAACTATGCGGACGATAGGTTCAACTCGACGCCGGAACTCATCGTCAACGAATGTGCGGCATACAGCACGACCGAAATGATGGAGCTGTTAATAAAACATGGTTTGACCCTGAGCGCAAAGGACATCGAAGCGCTTAGCGCGGCAGTTGGTCAACACAATTCAGAAATGGTGGAGTTCCTTCTCGAAAAAGGCATCCCACCCGAATTGCCGAGTGTAAAGGCGGACAGCTCCTATTCCGGTTCTGCATTGGATGAAGCCATCGGGCATGGGTATATGGATGAAGTCAAGACCTTGGTGGAACACGGCATAGACCTTTCCAGCGACAGCAATGGATATTCTTATGTGGTGTATGCCGCAACCGATAGCAGCAATATCACAGAATACCTTATTGATAACGGTGCGGATGTAAACACTTTAGACAGTAGGGGAAGGACGGCTTTGATAGACGCGTCCAACCAAGGCAATGCGATGTGCGTGAAAATGCTCTTGAAAAAAGGCGCCGACAAATCAATAAAAGACAACGACGGCAAGACCGCTATTGATTATGCGAAAGACGGGAAGCACAGGGATGTGATGAAGCTGCTGGAAGGCGCGAGGTAGTATTAATGGCATTGGGCGAATGAGACTGAAACACGCAAAAATAAAACTGGCGATGGCGGTAATTGTCGCATTGTCGATGCTCTTGTTATTCGCGGGGTGCTCCGTGCTTGGCATCGTAAAGAACGCAATCAAGCAGCCGAGCTTCCAGGAGCAGTACGACGCGGCCATATTCATCAACTGCGACGATTTTGAATTGCTGAAAGAATACATCGATGCGGACAAGGCCAACGTAAACAGGAAGCTGCCGCACAAAAATATATTTCTTTCAACAGATGTTTCCCCGCTGTATCTTGTGTTCTCTAATGAACTTGGCAGGTACGAAGATAGATTCGCCGAATATCTGCTGGAGAACGGCGCAGACCCCAACGTGGCGTA
>JAIRPQ010000031.1 GCA_031256875.1 Eubacteriales Family XIII. Incertae Sedis bacterium
GTGACCATGTTCAATATTTCCATCGACGAATTTTTCTACCCCGACAACAAAGTGGGCACGAACTCGCAGCTGCGCCAGGTCATGGGGCTGCTCCGCGAAATCGAGGATGACGACGTCTATGTCGTGCAGTCCACCATCGACGGGCTGATGAAACGGAAGTCCTCGGAGCCTAAGCGCTGAGATCCACATTTTATCTATGCCGGAGAGTATAAGGCACAAGAAACGAGCTGACGCTGTGCCCCGCGGTGGAGATGACCGTGCCGCCGTTTATCGTTACCATGCCACAATTGGCACCGCCACACCCCGCATGCATAGGAGCTGCGCTGATGTTCTCCTTGGTTTTTCATTAATGAAAACAGACCAGAAAAAGACGCCGGAATCGTTGAGATTCCGGCGTCTTCCGTTGGTACGCCTGGAGAGATTCGAACTCCCGACCCCTTGGTTCGTAGCCAAGTACTCTGATCCAGCTGAGCTACAGGCGCATATATGATTTTCGCGAAACGGATTCGCGGCATTCCGAGTCGTCGCTGTCTGCCCCGCGGCAAACGGCCACATTACGGCGCAAAGCGTATTATATCCTATTCAGCTCCGACGCGTCAAGTTTTATTATTATAAAAATTATGATATCATTGATGGCGTTCGTTTTTGCGGCCGCCGCTCGGCGGTGTGGTAAAATATATAGATAGGATTATGGCAAATAACAGACAAAAAAAACCTAAACGCACGGACCACTTCGTCCTGCGCGCTTTCTTCAAATTTGTAATCGTTTGCGTGGTGGTCGTTCTCGCGTTCATCGGCGTGACGAATGTCATCATGGTGGCATCCACGCAGGATCGCATCGTATCGGCCGAAGAAGTCGCCGCCGTCGCGGAGCGCGAGGGCAAGTTCCCCTGCGCGGAAGTTCTCGGCGCGTCGGTTCTGGGCGTCGAGCCCAGCCCGATACTCGCAAGCCGCATCAACGTGGGCATGGAAGCCGTGAAGGACGGCGCGACAGATATACTGCTCTTTTCAGGCGACAATGGCACGAACGAATACAATGAAGTCGCGGCAATGAAAAAATACGCGACGGAGAACGGCGGGCCTTACGGCGTGAGCGGGGACAACATCTATCTTGATTACGCGGGGTTTTCCACCTACGACAGCATGTATAGGCTTCGTGACGTTTTCGGCACGAAAAGAGCCATCATCGTGACCCAGCAATACCACCTGTACCGTGCGCTCTATATCGCGCACAGGCTTGGCATCGATGCCTATGGCGTTGCGGCCGAAACGCGCGAAAGCGGGCAGCTCCAGCGCGAGATACGCGAGATATTCGCGCGCACCAAGGACTTCTTCTACATTCTCGCGAACAGGCAGCCGAAATTTCTCGGCGACCCGATTGATTTGGTCTATCCCGCGGACCAACCGGCTGGGCAGTAGGCCTCCGGCCGAACCCTCGCACCGCAGCGCTCCGCCACCCTGTCACATTGCCCGCCACATTGAGCGCACCCAAACCAACCGCCCAAGCCGCCTCATCCCCTTCCCTGATATTTATGGTATAATTGATACGATATCAACGGTTTTTAGAAGCATTTCATATCTGACGAGGAGGTTTTTTCTTGGAATACAAAATGACAATTGCCGGACTGGAGCGCTCATTGCCGCTTTGCAAGCTGAACGACGAGATATATATTGCGGCCTTCGTTATCTTCGGGGACCAGGAGCTGACGGTTGCCGCGGCCGCGGAGCTGCTGAAGAAGGCGCCTGAATACGACTACCTGATATCCGCCGAGGCGAAGGGAATACCGCTCGTGCACGAAATGGCACGGCAGAATGGCGACAAAAAATACTTCCTCGCGCGCAAGGCGCCCAAGCTCTATATGACGGGCGTGTTCGGCGTCGAGGTCGATTCGATAACGACGGCCGGCGTGCAGAAGCTCTACCTCGACACGCTGGACGCGGAGCTCATGCACGGCAAGCGCATACTGATAGTGGACGACGTGATTTCGACGGGAAATTCCCTGACAGCCATCGAGCGCCTGGTCAAAGGCGCGGGCGGAAACATCGTCGGCAATATGGCGATACTCGCCGAGGGAGACGCCATCGGCAGAGAGGACATCATCTACCTCGAGGAATTGCCGCTGTTCAAGCCCAACGGCGAATTATTATAAAATAATTATTATTATATAAAAATCATTTAGCATAACAGGAGGGAAGATTTAGACATGGCTACTGCACAAAATGAAGCAAATATCGGCGATTTCGCGAAAACTGTCCTGATGCCGGGCGACCCGCTCCGGTCAAAATACGTCGCGGAGAATTACATCGAGGGCGCGCGGCTCGTGAATAACGTTAGGGGTATCCAAGGCTACACGGGGACTTACAAGGGCAAGGAGATATCCGTCATGGGGCACGGCATGGGCTGCCCTTCCATCGGCATCTACGCATACGAATTGTTCAACACATACGGCGTCGACCATATCATACGCATCGGCTCCGCGGGCGCGGTGAGCGAAAACCTGAAGGTGCGCGACGTGCTGGCGGCCATCGGCGCTTGCACGAGCTCGAATTTTTTCAGCGCGCAGTACCCCGACCTGGCGGGCCAGCACTATGCGCCGACGCCCAGCTACCGCTTGCTCGAAACGGCGGTGAACTCGGCGAGGGCGCTCGAAAAGAAGCTCGTGGTTGGCAATGTGTTCACGTCCGACCATTTCTACGACGCGAACGGCTCCGCCGTCAACTGGGGCAAGCTGGGCTGCCTCGCGGTGGAGATGGAAATCGCGGCGCTCTATTTCTGTGCGCACCAGGCGGGCAAGGAAGCGCTCGGGCTTTGCACCATTTCGGATCATGTGCTGACGGGCGAGGAGCTGCCCGCTGACGAAAGGGAAAAGACCTTCACGGACATGATGGAGATAGCACTGGAAACGGCCATAAAGCTGTAACGGAATGCCCGTGCTGCGGATGCGGTTCGGGCTTATTTTTTAGGGAAGGAGTATAGTAATGGGAAAAAAGAATATGGTAATCGCTCAGAGTGGAGGGCCGTCCTCGGCCATCAACGCCTCCATCGCGGGCGCGATTTCCCGCGCGATGGCGGCGCAGGAAATCGGCAAGGTCTACGGCGCCGTCAACGGGATGCAGGGCTTTCTTGACCGAAAGCTCATCGACATCTCCGAGCAGATAAAGTCGTCCGACGATTTGGACATGCTCGTCCACACGCCGGCGCAGGCGCTCGGCTCCAGCAGATACAAGATACCGAAGGGCGAGGAAGGCAATGCCGTATTCGAACAGATTTTGACCATACTCAAGGAATACGATATCGGTTATTTCTTCTATAACGGCGGCAACGACTCTATGGATACGGTGTGCCGCGTGGCGAACTATTTCAAGGAGCGCGGCGAGGACATAAAGGCCATCGGCATCCCCAAGACCATCGACAACGACCTTGCCGAAACCGACCACACGCCCGGATTCGGCAGCGCGGCCAGGTATGTCGCGGCAAGCATAGCCGAGGTTTATCTCGACACCATAGTATATCCGCTTCCGGCCGTTACGGTCATGGAAGTCATGGGGCGCAACGCGGGCTGGCTCACGGCGGCCTCGGCGCTCGCGAGGGATACGGGCGTACCGGCGCCGCACCTGATATATCTTCCCGAGCTGCCGTTCGATCCGAACGATTTCATCGAGCGCGCATGCGGCCTTATCAAGAAGGAAGGGCAAATCGTCGTCGCGGTTTCCGAGGGCGTCAAATACGCGGACGGCACATATCTGGCGGACACGGGCGCGGAAGAGGACATGTTCGGGCACAAGACACTCGGCGGCGTGGCGGCTATCCTTGAAGCGCTGCTGAAAGAAAAATCCGGCATCGAGGGGCTAAAGAGCCGCGCCATCATGTTCAGCACCCTTCAGCGAGCCGCCGCGCACTACGCGAGCGAGACCGACCTGAAAGAGTCGTATCAGTGCGGATGGCGGGCGGTCGAAGCCGCGCTCGCAGGAGACAGCGGCATCATGATAACCATACAGCGCGAGTCCGACGACCCTTATCTCGTACGCTATGAGAAAGGCGCGCTCGACAACATAGCGAACGCCGAGAGGACAGTTCCCCTCGAATGGATATCCGACGGCGGCACGAACGTCTCTCAGGAGATGATGGAATACCTGCGCCCGCTCGTACGCGGCGAATCGTCCGAGACCATAGTAGGCGGGCTGCCGCGGTTTTTCAGGTTCGACTGGACGAAAACGGTGGAGCCGGAACAGCGATGATTTTGCCATGAAAGCATGCGTGCTGCACAAGGTAGGGGATCTCAGGTATGAGGAGGCCGCCGTTCCCGAGATCGCGCGGGGCGAGGTGTTGCTCAGGGTGCGCGCGGCGGGAATCTGCGGCTCCGATATCCCGCGCGTATTCAGCAAGGGAACCTACCGCTTTCCGACCATCCTCGGACACGAATTTGCGGGCGAGGTTGTAAAAACGAATGCGGGCGATGAGCATATGCTCGGCTGTAGATTCGCCGTGTTCCCGCTGTTGCCCTGCTTTCGGTGCGATGCCTGCGCGACGGGCGAGTATCAGCAATGCGCGGATTACAGCTACTACGGCTCACGCCGCGACGGGGCTTTCGCCGAATATCTCGCTGTAAAAAAATGGAATCTAATTCCCCTGCCTGACGGGGTGAGTTTTGAGGAAGCGGCAATGGCGGAGCCTTGCGCCGTAGCGCTGCATGCCCTGAAAAGGTTCGGAGTGGCGCATGGCGACAGCATCGCGATTTTCGGAGCCGGTACTATCGGGCTGCTTGCGGGACAGGCCGCCAAGGTGCGCGGAGCGGGCAAGGTGATGTTCTTCGACATCGACGATGGCCGTCTCGATTTCGCGAAGCGCATAGGGTTCGAACACGCTGTCAATTCCACCGCGCAAAGCCCCGAGGAATATGTGATGTCCGTGACCGGCGGCAGAGGCGCCGATATATGCCTTGACGCTGCGGGAGTTTCGGCCTCCGTCGAAGCGGCGGCCACATGCGCCGGCCGCTCGGGTAAGCTCGT
>JAIRPQ010000027.1 GCA_031256875.1 Eubacteriales Family XIII. Incertae Sedis bacterium
CGCGACTTCGTGATAGCGCAGGAGGACGTGGACGGTTCGGAAGTCCAGGCGAAGGGACGCTCCTACGCGGAAGCCTTCAATATCATAGGCGACCAGTTGCACGTTTCGTGGACGGCCGCACCCGCGAACTATACGGCGAAAGCTCCGGTGAGCGAATACACGTTCACGTGGAAGGCCGACGGACACAGCAAGACGAAGACCATCAAGGGCACCGTGACGGGCGCGCAGGTCGTCGACCCGGGCACGAAGGACAGCCAGTACGCGCTCATCGCGTCGGGCTTCACCAAGACGACCGCGCAGGCCAGGGCCATGACAGGCAGCGGCAATATCGCAAGCGCGCTTATCCAGGCGGCGGGTGCGCAGGTCATCAAGCTCGTGGATACCGCACCGAACGCGCAGGTCAGCGTGGTCAGCAGCGGCGACTCGTCGACAGGGCCGTTCTCGGAGGTGCCGAACACCTACCCGATACGCTTCGGTGTGGCGGGGCACGATATCAACGAACTGAAGGCCATCGTAGACGGAGTGGTCGCGGAAGGCAGCGCACCGACGCTGAACGTGTCAACGCCGCTGGAGATCTGGATAGGAGCACCGAACGCCAAGCCCGCGAAGGCCATTGACGCCGCGCAGTGGACGGCCGATAGGATGTACGGCGTGAGCGCGTCGGATGCCGAGGACGGCGACGCGTCGAACGGCTATGACATCACGCCTACTGTCACGAGCGAAGCCATACTCGCGGAGGTGGACACGGCCAAGCCAGGGATTTACCGCGTCGCTTATTCGGTCACGGACAGCGACGGCAACAGGGTATCGAAGCGCCGCACGGTGACGGTGAACGACGGGACATACACGGTCGGCAAGAGCAGGGTGCTGGAAGCGCATTCGTTCGAAGTGCCTGTGGAGAACGTATCCACGACCGCCGCGCTGAAGGAACTTCAGGTCAAGGGGCTGTCCGGTGTGACGCTCTACGACGGTGTGACCGGCGACATCATAGACGATACGACCGTCAGAGACTATGACGGCTACACGGACGCGGTGGCTGACTACGATATCATCATGGGCGGCATAGATCCGCAGGAAAGCTCCGGCTGGGTGACGAAGGCCATAGTCGGCAAGGTGGTGGACAACACCATTATCGTAGGGCCCAGCGACGGGCCAAAGCTGGACGCGCCGAAGCCGATAGTGATACCGGCGGATCCGTCGAACGCGGGCAACGCGGACAGGAGTCAGATAATGAAGGACGTTACGGCGTACGATGATGACGATGATGGCGACATCACTTCGCGCATCGTCATAAACCCTGACGCGAACGGAGCCGAGACCTTCCCGAACATACCGCTGAACGTCGAAGGCGTGTATCAGGTGAAGTTCGCCGTGGAGGACTCCGACGGCAACCGCGATGAGATAACGAGGGCGGTCGTGGTAGGCGGCGACAGCTTCGTAATAGACAGATACTATATCCTCCAGGCGCGCTCGTTCATCATAGGCGTGTCCGATGTGGCGGCTGCCCCGAACGTCATAAGCCAGATTCTCGACAAGTCCGGCGCGGTGGCGTGGGACACGAACGGCGCTACGGTGGCCGCGATAGTGCAAGGCACAGGTTCGTACAAGGCGCAGGCAGGAGATTACTTCCCGCTGATCAGCATATCCGGACACCCTGCCGTACAGAAGCAGATACAGGCCACCGTGGTGGACGACAGCGTGAAGCATCCTGAAAACGGCGACCAGTATTCGATAGGCGCGAACGACTTCAGGATAAATATCGGCACGGCGAACGCGCTGAAATCGCAGTACGGCGGCGCGGCATACGAGGACAGCTTCAAGGCGCTAGCGGACGCTATCAGCTATATCAGGACAGGTACGACGCTGGCCAAGAGCGGCAGCGCCGCGCTGGAGCTGCAGAGCGTCGTGAACAAGGACGGCTCGGGTACGAGGTTCGAGGACACGGACTTCACGAGCGGCAACGTATACGTATTTACTGCGAGGTTCAGGGTAGTCGAGGAAAAAGACACATTCGTGGAAGTCGAGGTGACAGTCTCGAACGCGGACGCCCCCGTGCTGACCGTGCCGGCGCAGAAAATCGTGCCCATCGGCGCGGCGTTCGATAACGACACGACCAGCCCGTCGTATATGAGCGGCGTGTCCGCGAGCGACATCGAGGACGGCGATCTGCCCGTGACGCACGATGGCCCGCTGCCGCTCGACACATCGACGAGGGGCGCGTTCAAGGTGACGTACTCCGCGACCGACCGCGACAGCAACACGGCCACAAAGCAGAGTATGATACTCGTGGGCGACTGGATTGTCGCGAGCGGCTACGCGATAACGGCGAACGATTTCACGAAACGCGTAGGCCAGGTGACAGGCACTACGGACGAAGCCATCAGCTT
Source organism: Eubacteriales Family XIII. Incertae Sedis bacterium (assembly GCA_031256875.1). GTDB lineage: Bacteria > Bacillota > Clostridia > Peptostreptococcales > Anaerovoracaceae > JAIRPC01. The sequence goes on from JAIRPQ010000027.1 coordinate 2,388, forward strand.
CGCGCAGGCATACGCGATAGACATCAGGCCGCAGGTCGGCGGGCGCGATAATCCGAACTTCGGCGCGCCTGTGGCCGTGACAGCGACAGACCTGGACGGCTATGGCGCCGCCGTAGGAGTCTACAACATCAAATACGCGGTGGCTGCGGATCCCGACGTGAGCGTGACGAAGAAGGCGACAGTACAGGATGGCGGAATGCCCGTGCTGGTCGTGCCCGCCGTCAAGAAGATCAGCAAGGGGCAGTTCTTCGACGACAACACCACGAACCCCTCATACATGAGCGGAGTGGTTGCGGATGACCCCGAGGACGGCATCATTACGCCAAAAATCACCTTTGCCAGGACGGTGGCGACAGGGGTGGACGGAGCGTATACGGTGGTGTACGAAGTGTCCGACTCCGACATGAACCTGGTGACGAAAGCCGGCATCGTGCTCGTAGGCCCGTGGGATATCGGAACGAACTACGCGATCAGGGCATACGACTTCTCAAAGACGCTCGGCCATATGAACGGTTCCGACGCGGAGATGATATCGTCCGCGAAGGCGGAGTCCATCTGCATCGACTCCGGCAGCCCGAACTACGGCAAGGCCGGAACGGTGACGGTGGCGGATTCAGGTGGCTACAGAAAGGCGGTAGGCAGCTACAACATCACGTTCCAGGTGAGTGAGGACAGCGGCGCGAGGATCGCGGCCAAGGCGACGGTAGGCACAGGCTCCGCGCCGACATTGAGCGTTCCCGCGTACATGCAGGCGGCTTTCGGAAGCGCGTTCGGCGATGCCCAGTACATGCAGGGCGTGAGCGCGAGCGACGCGGAGGACGGCGACATCACGTCAGCCGTGCGCTTCGACAGGGTGGTCAACACGGGAGCCGAAGGTTACTACGCCGTGAACTACAGCGTGAAGGACTCCGACGGCAATACGGCATACGGCACCTCCATAGTGTTCGTGGGCGCGTGGGCCGTAGGTAATGGCTACGCGATTAACGCGCACGACTTCACGAAGCGCCTGGCCATGGTGACGGGCACGGTGACGGATATGACCGGCTCGGCCGAAGCACAGGCCGTGTGTTTCGAGCGCACGAGCCCGAGCTATGGGCGCTCGGTGGCCGTGACGGTCACGAGCGACGGCGGCTATCCTGCCAAAAAGACGGGCGTGTACCGCATCGTGGTGGCGGTGCAGGCGGATTTGAGCGTATCCAAGGCTATCACAGCCACGGTCACGGCGGGCAACCCGCCGACGCTGAACGTGCCGGCCACGCGCAGGGTACCGCTCGGTTCGGGCATTGAATACATGTTCGGCGTGAGCGCCGTAGACATCGAGGACGGCAATATAACGGCCAAGGTCATACACAATTCGCCCGTGAACACAGGCTCTGTGGGCGCGTATAGGGTGACGTACAGCGTGACCGACTCGGACGGCAACAACGTACAAAAGAGCTGCGTGATGCTCGTCGGCAGCGGATGGGTCGTGCGTGGCGGGTACGCCATATACGCACAGGACTTCGCGAAGAAGCTGAGCCAGGTGACCGGAACGAGCGCCGAAGCCCGCCGCTTCGCCAAGGCTGTAGCCGTGTGGGTCGGCGACCAGTCCGGCTCGGGCTTCGGCAGGTTCACGGCGGTCGCGGTGCTGTCGCTGGGCGGCTACAAGAAGGCGGCGGGCCATTACAACATCACCTTCGCCGTACAGGAGTCTACGTCGGTCAGGACCACGATAAGGGCATCCATCAGCGACGATACCCCGAAAGCGCCCGTGACCAAGGTGACCAACACGACGAACACGACCAACAACAATACCCAGGCTCCGCCGCCGGTAGTGGTGAACAACGAACCCGCGCCGCCGGCCGCTACGCCGCAGGTATCGATAGAACCGACACCCGTAACGGTAACGTATCCGACGGAGACGGCCATCGAGGAGTCCGCCGTAGCGGAAGCCCCGTCTCCGCAGCCTGAACAGCCGGACAGCTGGTATCTGATAGATCTGATACTGGCGGTGGCGGCGATGGTTCTGGGGCTATGGCTGACGGGCTACGCGCTGCGCAGGAAGGACGACGAAGATCTCCAGAACACCTCGCGCGGCAAGCAGATAAGGATGTGGGGTGTCCTCGGCGCGGCGCTCGGCATAGTGGCCATAGTGGTGCTGCTGCTGACGCAAAAATTCGACGGCGAGATGAAGACCATCGATGTCTGGGCGATACTGTACGCGGCGATATTCGGCATCAATATGCTCGCCGTAGCAGGCGTACACAGCAAGACACGCGACGAATGGGAAGGTGAAAAGAAAATGTGATGCCAAAATAAGCGAAAACTCCATAAGGCCCGTATATCGTCCCCCAATTAGTCTCAAAGCGTAATTGCTTCCCCGTAGATATATCGCGGCCTATAAAATGCAAACAGCCCGTTCGGGCTGTTTGCATTTTTGCTCCCGATATAGTAAAATATATACAGGAGTGAGTACAGAGGGAGTAAGAAATATGGAGAGAGACAGGCATCTTTTATCAATACGTGAATTTTCGGATTTTACGGGAATCAAGCAGACGACTTTGCGGTATTACGACGATATCGGACTATTTTCGCCGGTTCTGCACACAGATAGCGGGTATCGCTATTATTCCCCGACGCAGATAACGGCACTCAATGCCATACAGGTATTGATAGAGCTGAACGTGCCTATGAGGAGCATCATAAAGATACAGCAGGGGCGTACACCTGAGAAAATGTTGAACCTCTGTTTCGATACGAGGAAGCAGCTGGACACCATACTCAGGCGCACTACCAGGCTTAACAATATTATATCGGCCTTCCAAAATCTGCTGTTTGACAGCATGAAGGTGGGCAGCTCTGACGAATTTGGGATATCGCTCGACTATTTCCCCGCGCAGGCCGGCACACTCGGGCCTGTGAACGATTTCGGAGAGAGGGATGATTTCTTCGTAGGATTTCAGAATTTCTGCATGTCGGCGATGGAGCTGAAGATGGATCTCTGTTTCCCCGTAGCCGGATATTTCGAATCAGCCGAAGGTTTCTTCGGCCAACCAGGGCGCCCCGACAGGTTCTTTTTGATGGATCCGATGGGACGCGAGGAAAAAGAGGCGGGCGTTTACCTGTATAGCTACCTGAGAGGTGGCTATGGCGAGGTGGGCGATCTGCCGGAGCGGATGAAAGCGTACGCCGAGGAAAACGATATTGAGCTGAACGGCCCCGTATACCATATCTTTTTGAACGATGAGGTGTCGGTGAGGGATTCCACAGAATACGTATCGCTCCTCGCGATTACCGCGACACCGCGCAACACCAGCGCATCATAGCGCATCATGGCGCATTAAAGCGCTTCACATGCGAGCCGGTACTGCGACTCAGTGCCGGCTCGTATGTGGGTAGCCAGATATGAGGCTCAGATATGAGGCGACGAGGTTCGACTCATATTTGGCTATGTTATGTGAAGTTTCGCTGAAAATTTCACTGATAATAATGTAGATTAACTGAAAACATCGGCAATTGCCCTGTTAGGCATTGACTACGGCGCGTTTTTGCTGTAATATTTCTGTAATAAAAGGAGCGGTTGGAGTATGTCAAGCAAGAAACCTAGCAAAAAACTATCACAGCAGGACGGTGGAGCCGGCAGTGCGAGAAGTGCGAGATCCGGTGGGCAGCGTTCGGCGGCCCAGCGCCCGCCCACGCAGCGCCCGACAGATAAAGCTATGACCCTCTATACCATGTCCGGCAAGAGGACTACCATAGCCGAAAGGGATAGCATGAGCGAGGAGGAGAGGATGGCTGACGTAAGGTCGAAGCTGTTCACCCTTTTCGATGAAGGCGACGAGCGCGAACGCGAGATGGAGGAGCGCAACAGGCTCAAGAATCGCGTTACAGGTACGTTCGCCATTTTCAATAAGAATCTTATGGGCGACGAGGAAGAGCAGGCCGCGGCTATGGACGCGCGCGGTTCGGGCAGGGGCCAGGCACCCCAGGCATCGCAGGAGATGGCTCGCCCCGTACGCAGACCCAGGCCGCAGCAGCAGGCGGATATGGACGAGGAAGAGCGCCCGCAGCGCAGGCCCCGCCCCGCCCAGAGGACATCTCAACAGGCGGATATGGACGAGGAACAGCGCCCGCAGCGTAGGCCACGCCCCGCCCAGAGAACATCGCAGCAGCAGCCTGATATGGCCGAGGAACAGCGCCCGCAGCGCAGGCCCCGCCCCGCCCAGAGAACATTGCAGCAGCAGCCTGATATGGCCGAGGAACAACGCCCGCAGCGCAGACCCAGGCCGCAGCAGCCTGATGCCGCCGAGCAGCGCACCGCGCGCAGGAGACCTGAATCCGCGGACGCCATGCAGCAGGGCGGCAGGAGCAACCGTTACAGCGAGAATACGCTCGAACGCCCCGCGCAGGAGCGGGCGGGCAGCGAACGCATAGAGCAGGCACAGCGGGTCAAGCCCGTGAACCCCGTCAGGTCGAAGGACTCCGATATACAGTCGCGCCAGTCGCGCCAGACTCCACCCGACACCGACAGGAACAGAGGACGCCAATACGCCCCCTCCTCCGACCCCTCATTCAAGCTGGGCGACCTGTTCAGGGAAGAAGAACCCGACATCATCTCCCAGTGGGAGAGACAGGACGAGGAAGAAAGGCGCATCAAGGCGAGACGCGAGAGACGTCGCGCGGAAGCCGCAAGGCGTCAGCGCGGCGAGAACGAGGACTCCAAGATGAAAACCGCGGCGGCGCTGTTCGTCGTGCGCGAAGGATTCAAGAACGTATTCGGCAAGGTCGGTGCGCCCATCGTGAACAACGAGGAGCGTGATATGGCCGAGCGGGAAGCCGAGGAAGCCATCAAAGCCCTTGCCATGGCGAGGGACGAGGAATATATTTCGTCGCTGGTCGGCGAGCCGGAACAGGAGAGCGAATATTCTATGCCGCCGAGACGCAGGCCGCGTCCCACCAGGCAGACGATGGAGATGGCAGCTGTAGAACCCCAAGCGGTGGACAGAAGAAGGCCGCCCGCCAAGCCCGCGCCGGAACCCGAGCGCAAGGCGTTTTCTATGGCCGAACCTATGGTAGAACCTATGGCAGAACCTGCGGAGGCCGAGCCCGAAATCATGACCGAACCCGAGCGCAAAGCCTTCTCAATGGCCAAGCCCGTACTCGTCGAGAGTCATGACAGCGCGAAAGAGACCGAATCCGAAGCACCGCGTCGTCCGCTGCGGCACAGCAGTCCGCATTCGTTGCCGGCGCTTGAAGAAAACGACTACGATGACGTCAACGAGCTGACCGCTATTATCGACACGCTGAAAAACCCGCCGCGCCCCACGCGCACGACGTTTGCGTGGATTGCGGGTGGCGCGGTCGGCACTGTCGCGGTCGTGCTGATTGCGATGATGATAGCCGGCGGCCAGGCCGCAGAGCTGGCGGCGTCGGCATTCTGACGAAACGCCGGTCATTGCGTTGTTCCATCGCATATTGAATTAGTATATAATTAATAGGCAAGGGTAGTTTCCCGCGAGGGCGCGCCCCTGCCTAAATTATTATTGGAATAATCAGCTGGGTAATGATTATCATCGGAAGAAATTATTGCCGGCGAAAACCGGAACAGCGATCGGCATTGGTGAGGAATGGGCTTTTTTAGCGAATTATCGGGAAATATACGGGCGGCGAAGGACAGGGATCCGGCGGCGAGGACATCGCTGGAGATATTTCTCTGCTATCCCGGCGTGTGCGCGCTGACGTGGCACCATCCCGCGCACTGGCTCTACACGCACAACGCGAAGCTCCTGGCGCGCGTGATTTCGCAGGCGACGCGGTTCTGGACGGGCATCGAGATACACCCGGGCGCGGTGATAGGCGAGCGCTGCTTCATCGACCACGGCATGGCGGTGGTCATCGGCGAGACGGCGGAAATCGGCGACGATGTTACCATCTATCAGGCGGTGACGCTCGGCGGCACGGGCAAGGAAACCGGCAAGCGCCACCCGACGATAGGCAACCGCGTCATGATAGCCAGCGGCGCGAAGGTGCTGGGACCGTTCAAGGTCGGCGACGACTCTAGGATAGGCGCGGGCTCGGTGGTTCTGGAAGAAGTTCCGCCCGGCTCCACCGTGGTCGGTGTGCCCGGCAGAGTGGTGAAGTTGCGCGTCAAGCACGACGGCGGGGAGCTGAACCAGATAGACCTGCCCGATCCGGTCTCCGTAGAGATAGCCGCGCTGAAAAAACGCATCAAGAAATTAGAGGAAAAACTGAAAGAAGTTTCAAAAGCAAAGGAAAACGAATGAAGGTCTACAACACGCTCACAAACTCAAAAGAGGAATTTACCCCCATCGACGAGAACGACATCAAGATCTACGTCTGCGGGCCGACCGTCTACAATTATTTTCACATCGGCAACGCGCGGCCGTTCGTCGTGTTCGATACGCTGCGCCGCTACCTCGAATACAGGGGCCGGAAGGTGACGTTCGTACAGAATTTCACGGACGTGGACGATAAAATAATCAACAAGGCGAAGGAGGACGGCGTGGAAGCCGGCGAGGTCAGCGAGAAATTCATCGCCGAATATTATAAGGACGCGGCCGCGCTGAACGTCAAAAAGGCGAGCGTACACCCGAAGGTGACGGAGAACATAGAGGAAATCATAGCCTTCGTGCAGGCGCTGATCGATAAGGGCTATGCCTATGAGTCGGAGGGCGACGTTTATTTTTCGACGCGCGCGTTCGCGGGCTACGGCAAGCTGTCGGGGCAGAACATCGACGACCTCGAATCGGGCGCGCGCGTGGGCGTGGATGAAAAGAAGAACGACCCGCTCGATTTCGCGCTCTGGAAGGCGCGGAAGGTCGATAGCGAAATCGCGTGGGACAGCCCCTGGGGGATGGGGCGCCCCGGCTGGCATATCGAATGCTCCGCGATGTCGAAAAAATACCTCGGCGATACGATAGACATACACGCGGGCGGCCAGGATCTTACCTTCCCGCACCATGAGAACGAGATAGCGCAGTCCGAAGCGCGCAACGGGCAGCCCTTCGCGAACTACTGGATGCACAACGGCTATATCACGATAGACGACAAGAAGATGTCGAAATCCGAGGGCAATTTTTTCACGGTGCGCGACATCCTGAAGGACTATTCGGGAGAGGTGGTGCGCTTCTTCCTGCTGTCGGGGCATTACCGCAGCCCGATCAATTTTTCGCGCGGGCTGATGGACTCGGCCAAGAGCGCGCTCGCCCGCATATACAACGCCGAACAGACGCTGGAACATCTGGTCAAAAACGGCGACGCGGAGCTTTCGGACGCGGAGCGGGAGTCCTTGCTCGGGCTTGGCAAATACCGCGACAAATTCATCGCTTCGATGGACGACGACCTGAACACGGCCGACGCGATAGCCGCGATTTTCGAGCTGATATCGGAAGTGAACGGCATCTGCAAGGGCGGCGCGTCGAAGGAGTACGCGGGCGCGGCGCTGGCCGAGCTGCGCGAGCTGGCGCGGGTGCTGGGGCTGCTGGAAGGAAGCGGCGCGGCGCCCTACGGCGAAGGCTCTGGCGGTGCGGGTGAAGGCGCCGGCGGTGCGGCGGGCGGCGCTGCGGACGAAGACGCGGAGCTGCAGGCGCTCATAGACGAGAGGGCGAAGGCGCGCGCCGAAAAGAACTGGCAGCGCGCGGACGAAATCAGGGACGAACTCGCGGCGAAGGGCATCACGCTGAAGGACACGCCGCAGGGAGTTCAGGTCATACGCACCTGACGAGGCGATGTGCCGGAGGTGCCGGATGAACTATATGCGCCGGAGGTGTCATAACGGCTAAGTGCGCGGCGATTTGCGGCAGCGGCAAACCCAGGAAATTGACCGATAAAATTATGCGAAAAATCAACTGGAAATCCAAAAGCCTGAACTACGCTATGATGGCGATGCTCGTCACGGCGTGGGGCTTCGAGTACATCGTAGCGAAGTCCGCGCTCGACAACGTGCAGCCCCTCACGCTCGTGTTCTTCAAATATTCGATAGCGGCGGTGATATTGCTCGCCGTCAAGCTCGTGCGCGACAGGCGATTTCCCTTCCAACGGCGCGACATACCCTTCTTCTTCCTCTGCGCCGTGTTCGGCGACGTGCTGTATTTCTACGGCGAGTACAATGCGATGTCCTATATGCCCATATCCCTCGTGACCATCGTGCTGGCCTTCGTGCCGGCCGTGTCGATACTCGCGGAGTTCATCGTCTACAGAACCAAGCCAACGCCCGCCATACTGATAGGGATATTCGTCTGCATCGTCGGCGTCATGCTCGTGGTCGGCGCGGACGTACAGCAGCTCGCGGGCGGGCGCGTATTCGGATATCTGCTCGCGTTCATGGCGGTCATCTCGTGGAATGTATACAATTTCATCACGGCGAGGATGACGGGCGACTATACCCCGCTCGACCTGACGCTGTATCAGCTGATCGCGGCCATGCTCGTCGTGCTGCCGTATGCGCTGTTCCGGCTCCCGCCGCCCGAGCTGGTGGACAAGAGCCTTGTGTTCTCGGTGTTTTATCTCGCGGCAGTCAGCTCCGCGTTCGGTTTCCTCGTCTACGTCAACGCGCTGCGCGCCATCGGCGTGACCCCCGCGGCTCTGTTCTCGAACATGCTGCCGGTCACGTCGGCGTTCTTCGGCTGGCTGTTTCTCGGCGAGCTGATATCGCCGCTCCAAATAGCGGGCGGCGCCATAGTGGTAGTCTCGGGCAGCATAGTGATATGGCTGAAAGGCAAGGACCCGGGCGCGGCAATACACTAGGCCGCGAGCGAGCCCCAAGCCTGTCACCGCGGCCTACGCGCCGCAATCCGGTGGCTGGGGGTAATGTAGAATAATTATAGTTGGAAGAATAACGGAATAGCGGTATAATGGATGGCAACGATATGGATGAAAGAATAATGGAAACTGAACTGATGGGCGAAGCTGCGGCAGAAGGCGAACTGATGTCAGACGAACCGGTGGGCGAGGAAGCGGCGGCAGACGAGCTGATGGGCGATGAGCCTATGGACGGGGAGCACGACCACAGCTCCTGCGAGGTGCATGGCTCGTGCGTCGAGCCTTATCCAGAGCCGGTGAACATGGCGGCCGCCATGCGCATGAACACGACCGCGCTGGCCTGGCTCGGAGACGCCCTCTACGAGATGTACGTCCGGAAATACATCGTCGACACGGGCATAGCCCACGCGGACAGGCTGCATGTGGAGTCGGTGCGTTTCGTCAACGCGGCGGCCCAGGCGGGCATCATGAAAGCGCTGCTCGCGGCGGCGGAAGGCGGCGAGCCGGGCGAAATGAATCCGGCGGCATCGGCCGAAGGGCTTCTCTGCGAAGAAGAAATGGCGCTCGTGAGAAGGGCGCGCAACAAGAAGAACTCGACGCGCCCGAAGAACGCCGACCCGATGGACTACAAATGGGCGACCGCGTTCGAGGCGCTGCTGGGCTACTACCATGTGACAGAGCAGGAGCGCAAGATAGAGGACGTAATACTGTTCGCGCTGAATCACATAGAGAGCGCGTGAAGTGTATATGCGCACCCATATAGTCATTGCGGGCGCAGACCCGCAACCCATTTCAATAGCGCGTGAGGTGTTTTTATGAGCAGGGCGGATGAAATTTTTGTAGATATGTGTCGCGGCATCCTTGACGGCGGCTGTTCGTCAGAGGGTCAGGAAGTGCGCGCGCGCTGGGAAGACGGCGCACCCGCGCATACGGTCAAGCGCTTCGGCGTAGTGAACCGCTATGACCTGAGCTGTGAGTTCCCCGCGCTCACGCTGCGCCCCGTGCCCTTCGCACTCTGCGTAGACGAGCTGCTCTGGATATGGCAGCGCAAGTCCAACAATATCAGCGACCTCTCGTCGCATATCTGGGACAGCTGGGCCGACGAATGCGGCAGCATCGGAAAAGCCTACGGCTACCAGCTCGGCGTCAAATACGATTTCGGCGGCGGGCGCGTCATGGATCAGGTGGACAACGTGCTCTGGCAGCTGAAGCACACGCCATACTCTCGGAGAATAATGACAAATATATATAATTTTTCCGACATAGCGCAGATGGGCCTGGAACCCTGCGCGTACAGCATGACCTTCAATGTAACGCGCGACGTGACGGGAGGCACAGCGGGCGGCGGTAGGCTGAACGCCATACTGCACCAGCGCTCGCAAGACGTACTCGCGGCAAACGGCTGGAACGTCTGCCAGTACGCCGTGCTCGTGCATCTGCTCGCGCAGGTGAGCGGGCTCGAAGCGGGCGAGTTCGTACACGTGATAGCCGACGCGCATATATACGACAGACATATTCCGATAATAGAGGAATTGATAGCGCGCCCGCAGCACCCCGCGCCGCGCCTATGGATAGACGAGTCGGTAAAGGACTTCTACAGCTTCACGCCGGAAAGCGTGAGGCTGGAAGGGTATAAGGCAGGGGCGCAGATTAAAGGAATCGAGATAGCAGTATAATGCTTGTCTTTTTTACGTTTGGCGTTGTTGCTGCTCACGTTTAGGTGCTCACGTACTGTTAGTACGCTCCGCTCCTAAACGCTCACGCGCCTAGCCAAACGCAAAAAATCCTAAGCATTGGAATCGGAGTAATAAAGGTGAAATAATGCTGAACGGAATCGAGCTTATTGCGATAGTTGCGGTCGATAGGGTTTGGGGTATCGGGAAGGGCGGGCAGCTCCCCTGGCGGCTTTCCGGCGACCTCGCTTATTTCAAGGAAAAGACCTTGGGGCATGCCGTGGTGATGGGGCGGCGCACCTTTGAATCGCTGCCGGGCGGCGCACTCACCGGTCGCGAGAACATCGTGATGACCAGACAGGCGGACTACGAGCCGAAAGGCGCGACAGTGGTGCTGTCGCAGGAGGAGCTCGCGGCCAGCGGATTCGGCAGGCTGTACATATGTGGCGGCGAGGAGATATACCGCCTGCTGCTGCCGCTCACGGACAGATGCCTGATAACGAAGGTGGATACCGTCTGCGGCGCGGATGCCTTCTTCCCCGACATAGACGCGCTCGGCGGCTTCCGCAAGATCAGCGAATCCCCGCCCGTCACTGAATCGGGGCTGACATACAGATTTACGGAATACGCGCGCGAATAGGTACGCGGATAGGCACGCGGACAGGCATGCAAATAGACGCACGAATAGCAATGGCGACCCGCCGCGGCCGCCATTGTTTTTGCGATATGTGCTTATATACGATTTTACGATATGTGGCTTGCGGGCTTCACCCGTTACGCGCTTACCGTACCGTGACCTTGATGATTTTCTTTATCTTGCCGACCTTCACGGTAATTTTCGCCTTGCCCTTTTTCAGGGGTGTCACCTTGCCGGCTCTGTCAACGGTCACGATGGATTTTTTCGAGGACTTGAACGTGACCGTGCGGATATTGCTCGCCTTTTTCGTCATCCCGCTTATTCGTATCTGGTAGAGCTTGCCCTTCTTCAATTTCTTCGGCAGCTGCACCCTGTATTTTTTCAGGGATACATTCTTTTTCTGCACGATGACCCGAACCTTCATAACCGCGCCGTCATTCAGCCTGAAAGTAACAGTGGCCTTGCCTGTTCTCAGCGCCTTAATCCGATAATGGGCGCGGCCTCTCTTTGTCACCTTCACCACCGCTTTTTTGCCGGAAGCCTTTGCATTGGTAGTTTTTACCTTGGATGCCTTAACGGTCATGCCCGCGCTGTCCGCAAACTTTTTGCCTGGCACGTCTATCACGAAGGGGACATTGTAGCTGCCGCCTTTCGTCAGGTATATCGTTTTCAGCGGCGTGCGGATTTTGGCTCTTATGCGCGTATTCGTGACGGTAGCCATCGAATTAACGGCGGGCGATAACGAGGGATTTGTCATAATGTTAATCGGATTGCTGCCTGAATCATTGACTGAATTATTGTTCGAGTTATTGCCGGAATTGTTACTCGAATTGTTGCCAGAATTGTTGCCGGAATTGTTACTCGAATTGTTGCCCGAGTTGTTGCCGTCCGTGTTGCCGGCGGGATTGTTGTTCTCGGGGTTCTTGGGTGGCGTGATGCCCATGCCTCTTACCGCCGCTTCCAGCACTTCAACAGCTTTGTCGATTTCCGCCTGCGTGCAGTCCCTGTCGGGCTTGTCCATTACCGACTGGCCGTCCGCTATGGCCGTCGAGAGGGCATCGCGGGAGCTTGCGGTGATCTTTCCCGCGTCATCACCGGCGTTGGTGTCGGCCCACTCGTTCACGTGCTTTGCCCAGATCAGCGCATAGCGGAGCGCGTCCTTGTCCACATATACCTTGAGCGTCGGGAAATTCACGAGGAACGTGTAGTTGCAGATCGTATTGCCGCTGCTGTTTCTGAGTGCCATCATCGCGTCGAGACATTCGGGCACAAAAGTGGTTTTGTCGAATTTGACGGAGTAGGAGGAGCTCGAGCCGTTTATTCCGGACAGCACCAGGCTGCTAGGGAACTCGTCGCCGGCCTTCGCGTCCGCCGAGTAATCGCTCAAGGCTACCAGAGTCGTAGCGTCCGGATTGTCCGTGAAATAGTCTCCGCCCAAAAGCCCGTCGTAGCTGATGTTATATTCTATGTGCTCCGGATTCGTCCCCGCTATCACCTTGCCATCGGCTTTGACAGCGCCGCCGAGCTTGATGTCTATCATGACAGGCTTGCGTGCCATGATTATTCTCGCGTCGGCGTATCCGATATTGTACTCGTCCGTAACGTCCTTGCCGTTCTCGTCCTTGACATAGATATTCGTCACATCCCCGATCTTGCCAACAGGCCAGGTCATGGAAGCCGCGTACCTGCTGGTGGCGAAGCCGGTCGTGACATCGCCGTAGCCGTCCATCTCAGTTTGACTGCTCCTTCCGCGGCGCCGCCAAATCTGTCCAGACCCGTGAAACGACCCGAGCCGTCGTATTGCAGGAGATTGTTACAGTAATAAGCAGAGTGCCCGTCCTTGAGTCCTCTTATCGTGACGCATTTTGGGAAAGCCTGCACCTCGCCGTTGTATACCCTTGTAACCGTGTTGCCGAAGATTTCGAGATTCGTCCGCTCGCTCGGCTCATTCGGTGTCTCATCAGCCATCGCGGGCGTGGCCTGCGCCAGCACCATCACGATGGATAAAATCAGCGCCGGTACAGCGGTGCGCCACATGACCATTGTTCTTTTTACATATCTGCCGTTCGACTTTTGTCCGTTCTTTTTCAATTCATTCTACCCCGTCTTTCTCTCTGTCTCACTATAACTGATGGTTCGCGCAGTAAGCGCAAAATAACAGAGACGGCCGTAAGGCCGCCCCCGTCATAATGTAGCTCTATCTCACTGTGACCTTGACGACCCTCTTTATCTTGCCGACCTTCACGGTGATTTTTGCCTTGCCTTTTTTCAGCGCGGTGACCCTTCCGGCTCTGTCCACTATCGCGACAGATTTCTTCGATGACCTGAAGGTTACCGTGTTTATGTTGCTGGCCTTCTTGGTCAGGTTGCTGATCCTCACCTGGTAGTTCTTGCCCACCTTCATCCTCTTGGACAGCTTTACCTTGAAGTTTCTCAGAGAGACCTTCTTCTTCTGCACGACGACCTTGATTCGCTGTGTCGCGCCATTCTGCCATTTGAATTTGATCACGGCCTTGCCGACACGCTGGGCCTTAATCCTGTAGTGCGACGAGCCGCTTCTCCAAACCCTCGCTATGGCTTTCTTGCCCTTGATTTTCGAGCCCGACGCGGTGACCGTCAGCTTCATGTTGTTGCCCAGATTGCCGAGCGCCGTGTCCACCACGAAGGGTGCCCTGTAGCTCTTGCCCTTCGTCAGATAGATGGTCCTCAGCGGCGTGCGGATTTTCGCGCGAACCGATGAATTTGTGTCCGTCGATTTCAGGGTGCTGACCGTAGCCGCGCCCGAGGTGATGTTCGTGGTGACCAGACTGTTGCTCGAATTGCTGCCGTTGGTTCCGTTGGTGCCGTTGGTGCCATTGGTGCCGTTCGCGCCATTGCCGTTCGCGCCATTGCCGTTCGTGCCGTTGCCGTTCGCGCCATTGCCGTTACCGTCCGCGCCGTTGTTCAGGCTGTCGGGCAGCGTGACGCCGAGACCGCTTACCGACGTTTTCAAATCATCGATGGCCTTGTCGATTTCCGCCTGCGTGCATTCCTTGTCGTCCTTGTCCATTACCTTCTGTGCCTCAGCTATGGCATCCAGCAGCTTTTGGTAGGAATCAGGGGTTATCTGCCCGGGGCCATTCCCGACGTTTGGCTTTAGCCATTCGCTGACAATTTCCGCCCAGTCAATCGCGTTCTTCAGATCGCCTTTGTCCACGTAGACGGTGATAGACGGGAGCGCCACCGTGAAGGTGTAATTGAACGCGGCTTCGTTGCCATCCTTCATTCCGAGCAGGTCGTCAAGTCCGTTCAAATTACTCTCGTCAACCTTGGCGATATCGCTGGGATCTTTACCTGGTATGTTCGACAGCTCCAGATAGCATGTGAACTCATCACCTGACTTCGCGCTTGTCGAATAGCCGCTCTTGACAACCAGCTTTGTCGCTTCGACGTTGTCCTCGAAATATTCGCCAGCTACAAGACCTTCATAGCTCACGTTGTAGGTGATGGCGTCGGGGTTCGTTCCTTCCAGCACTCTGCCGCCCGCCGCCGCGCCGCCGAGGGTGATTTTTATCTTGGCCGGCTTGCGCGTTATGGTGAACGATGGAGTGGCATAGCCTATGGCGTATTCGTTTGTCACATTATTATTATCGTCGTCCACCACGTAGATATTTGTATCGTTGTGACCCTTTCCCACGGAGAATGTATGCTTGCCGGCATTCTTCGCTTTGAGGAACCCTGTTGTTACAGTGCCGTTGCTGTCAATTTTCAGCCTTTTTGAGTTAAGTGGTTGCTTTCCATCCTTATCCTTGCCTGTGAAATTGCCATTTGAATCGTATATCAAGAGGTTCTCACAGTAGTATACATCATGATCGCTTTTCAGTCCCGTTATCTTGATGATATACGGGAAAGACTGCTCACTGCCGTTATATTCTTTTTCTGCGACCGTGAGAGGACTGATCTCCAGCTTCGTCTTATCGTCGGCTGCACCGGCCGCCATCGCGGGCACGGCCGACGTTATTACCATCGCGACGGACAGCAGGAACGCCATTATCGCCGTGCGCCCTCTGCCCCTTGCCCATCTCTTAAACCTTTCCTTTAACATCTGTTTGCCACTCATAAATTGCTCTGCCTCCTTTAAACCTTTACGCTGATATAACTAATAATTTGCATAACAAAATACGCGAAAATACGCATATTGTTTTCGCCGCGTCGGATACTATATGTATCGGTGTCGGACACTTCCCATCGCGCCACGCACCTATGGTTTGGGTGGTGAAAGTTGATTCCTAGCTAAATCTGCACCCATTTAGCCATCCCCTATACTGGACAATGATATTATACTTTATCCATTTGAAAGGTTCAACATAAACGTTCGTTTGTTTTATGCTTGTAACTTGCGCTTTATCTTGCGGTAATTTTTGGTGCGGACGTTCGTCTCGGCACGTGTCTGGCACATACCTAGCTAGCCAGATATGAGGCAATCTGGCTGGGCTCATATCTGGCTGGCTTGCGTCTGGCTGGGCTCATATCTGGCTGGGCTTGCGTCTGGCTGGGCTTACCGTCTTGGCTTCGCCCTCTCGTACTGCGCGGGCCAGGGTATGTCCGCGCCCAGCTCGACCGACGCGAGCAGCGGGAAGAACGGGTTTCGCAGCAGCTCGCGCCCCAGATACACCGCGTCGCATCTGCCGTGCGAGACGGCTTCCTCCGCCATGGCAGCTTCCGTCACCAGGCCGCCCGCGCAGACGGGAAGCCCTGTTTCGCGCCTGATGATTTCCGCGTAGGGTATCTGATACCCGGGGAAGGCTTTCGGTGCGGTGGGCGTCACTCCGCCCGAACTCACGTTAACGCAGTCCATGCCCCTGTCCTTCACGAGATTCAGCATGGCCGCGATGTCCTCGGGATGATTGCCGTCCGGCTCGTAGTCCTCGGCCGTGACGCGGACGGACAATGGCTTCGATTCCGGCCATACCGAGCGCACGGCGTCTATGATTTCGCCGAGAATCCGCACGCGGTTTTCGGGCGCGCCGCCGTAGGAGTCGGTCCTGCGGTTCGTCACGGGCGAGAGAAATTCGTTGACGAGGTAGCCGTGGGCGGCGTGTATCTGCACGATGTCGTAACCGGCTTCGAGCGCGCGAGCCGCGGCCGCGCGGAAGTCCGCGACGGTTTTTTCGATGTATGCCGCGTCAGCGCTGACGGGCTCGCGGGATTTTTCGTCGAAGGCTATGGCGCTGGGAGCGTAGATTTTCGGGACATCCGCTTCGCATTTCCTGCCCGCGTGCGCGAGCTGTATTCCGATTTTCGCGCCCATCCCATGCACCGCGCCCACGATGGATTTCAGCCCCGCCACGTGTGCGTCCTCGTAGATGCCGAGGTCGCGCGAGCTGATTCGCCCTTCGCCCGACACAGCGGTCGCTTCCTGAACGATAAGGCCCGCGCCGCCTATGGCACGCGCGGCATAGTGCATCCGGTGCCAGTCCGTGGCGGCCGCGTCCCCGCCCGCCGAGTACATGCACATCGGCGCCATCACGATCCTGTTTTTCAGCGTCATATCCCGCAGAACGATTTCATCAAACAACATAGCCAAACCTCCCTTTTCATCGCCGCAATAGAGCGGCAGCATTATTATTATTCTATTAATTGTTATTCCATCAAAGCCGTGCGGCTCACTGTTAATCATAACACAACCAGGGGCATGTTATAATAATCGAAGGAAATATGAAGGAATTAGAGGCGGTAACGATAATGCGGACAGAGAATTTGGACAGGCGGGAGAGGGTTTTGGCGGCGCTGGACGGGCTGGGCATCGGCTACAAGCTGGTGGAGCATCCGGCCGTTTTTTCGGCGAAGGACAACGATGACAGCATCGCGATGGAGCGGGCCGCGGGCGGTGCGGTCATATTCAAAAACCTGTTCCTGCGCAACAAGGACAAGAGCCGCTACTACCTGTATTCGCTGCCCATAGACAAGCGGGCCGACCTGCCCGGGCTGGCGAAGCTGCTCGGCGAGAAGAAGCTGGGATTCGGGAGCGCGGAGGCGCTGTGGGACAAGCTGCACATCACGGCGGGAACGGTGTCGCTGCTAAACGTCGTGGACGCGGTGGGCACGGAGGTCACGGTGCTCATCGACCGCGACATATATAAATCTGAAGGCTTCGGCATACATCCGAATGACAACACGGCGACGGTGGTGCTGCTGCCGGAGGATATAGTGCGAGTGCTAGAATGGGCAGGCGTAGAGTATCGGTTTGTGGAGTTGGGTTGTGGGGGGTGATTGGGGGGGGTGCTGGGTGTGCGGGGTGGGGTGGGTGTGCTGGGTGCGCGGTGTGCCGGGTGCGCGGGGGTGCGGGGATGGTGCGCGGTGTGCTGGGTGCGCGGAGAGGTGGTAAAATTTGGGATAAATGGGTTTGGAGAGTTGTGTGAGTGTGGTTGGGCGTGATGGAGGTGGAAGGCGTGTGGCAGGGGTGCGCTGGGGTGCGGGGAGATGGTAAAATTTGGGATTAATGGGTTTGGAGGGTTGTGTGGGTGGTGGGGCGTGCTGGAGGGGAGTTGCGGTGTGATGCGTGTGGAGAAGATGGCAGGTGTGGTGGTAGGCGGTTGCGGTGTGATGCGATGGAGAAGATGGCAGGTGCGGTGGTAGTGGTTGCGGTGTGATGCGATGGTGAGGGGCGCTGGTGGATGAGTGGAAGAATGAAAGGTTTGGTTTGAATATATGTGTGAGATTTTGATGGGTGCGATGTTAGGAGGTGCGTCAGGTGAGTGAGGGCAGGCAGGTGATTTACGGGCGCAACCCCGTGCTGGAGGCGCTCAGGTCGGGCGCGGAAATCGAACGTATAATGATACAGCGCGATATCGAGGGAGCGGGGCGCAAGGTCTATGCCGCCGCCAAGAAAGCGGGGATACCCCTTGTAACCGCAGACCGGCGCGCGCTCGACCGCGAGGCTGGCGGAACCGCGCACCAGGGGGTGGTCGCGTACATCTCGGAGTTTTCGTATTCCACGGTGGACGAAATCCTCGCGGTCGCCGCTGCGCTCCGCGAAGAACCCTTTATCGTGGTGCTTGACGGCATCGAGGACCCCCGCAACTTGGGGGCCATCATGCGGAGCGCAGACGGGGCGGGTGTGCACGGCCTTGTGATACGCAAGAACCGCGCCGCGCAGGTAACGCCCGCCGCTGTGAAGGCGTCGGCTGGGGCGGCCGTGCACATGCCCGCCGCGCGCGTAGCCGGTATACCGCAGACCATCGACAACCTGAAAGAGCAGGGCGTGTGGGTGTACGGGCTTGACATGGACGGCGAAAACTACGCTTCGGTCACATACGAAGGCGCTGCGGCGCTGGTGGTCGGTGCCGAGGGAAGCGGGCTGTCGCGGCTCGTCCGCGAAAAATGCGACAAGATAGTCAGCATCCCCATGCACGGCAAGGTAAGCTCGCTGAACGCGTCCGCCGCCGCCGCCATCGTGCTGTACGAGATGGCGAAGGACAGGTAGCGGCAGGGCGTCAGGCGGGCGGACGGCTTACGATGAACACGGAATACGAAAAACTCAGCCACGAAAAACTTGTCAAGCTGGCGCGCTCCGGAAACGAAGCCGCCCTAGAACTGATTTTCCGCGAGTACCGCGAAACCATCAGGGGAAAGGCGAGCCTGTATTTTCTCGCGGGCGGCGATACCGGCGACCTCGTGCAGGAGGGCATGATAGGCCTGTTCCGCGCCATAATGGATTACGATGAATCGAAGGAAGCGTCGTTCCGCACCTACGCCGAGCTTCTCATAGCGCGGCAGATGATAGCGGCAGTCCGCTCGGCGGCGCGCCAGAAGCATATCCCCCTGAACACCTCGCTGTCGCTCGACGCAAGCGCCGGCCCCATCTCGGGCGGCGCGGAAGGCGAAGCCGGCGTGGGCGGCGAAGGCGGCGCGAGCCTGGGCGACATGCTGCCCGACGCGGCCGGCTCGCCGGAAGAAGCGCTGCTCGCAAAGGACGGGATAGAGCGGCTCGAAGCCGAGTGCGTGCATCTGTTCAGCAAATTCGAGCTGTGCGTTTGGAACGAATACAAGAACGGAATGGCGTACACAGAGATAGCGAAAATCCTCGGCAAAACCCCGAAGGCGATAGACAACGCCCTCCAGCGAATGAAGAAAAAAGTCGCGCGCGCACTGCTAGAACAATAGCGCATTCTGTTTCCATATAGCCCCGCGCACCAAAGCCCTCGAAAAAAAAATCAAAAAAAATCCGATTTTATGTTTAAGTTAAGCAAAAAGGGGTATAAATATATTACATCCTCCTAATACACCTTTTAAAACGCTACCGGCAACACCTAGGCCAGTAGCGTCCTTCTTTTTTTGCGAAGGCGCCACGCGCCCCCCGCAAAGCGCGAACATAACCTCCCCCCAAGCAACACAAGGCATCCACAGCACAAAGGCTTCCCGCAATAAAACAAAACCAAATTCACAAAAATTCGCAAATACACATTCAAATCCCCCCGCCAATATGGTATACTATTCTACGCCGCGCAATAAAGCGCCGCGATACCGCAAATGCTGCAAATGCTGCCCTAACTCAGTCGGTAGAGTACCTCCTGCTTGGGGCGAGGTATAAGAACGAAAACAACAAAATACGCTGCCCTAACTCAGCAGGTAGAG
>JAIRPQ010000056.1 GCA_031256875.1 Eubacteriales Family XIII. Incertae Sedis bacterium
TCCGTTTTTCTTTCGGGCTGGAATTCGTTGCGGTAGTCCTCCGGCGAATACCCCGCCCTCTTTTTGAACACACGGCTGAAATACCCCGAATCCCTGTACCCCGCCAGCAGCGCGATTTCGCGTATCTTCAGATCCGTTTCCTTGAGCATGTAGTAGGCGCTCTGCATGCGTATTATTTGCAGAAATTCCAGCACGGTCACGCCAGTCCACTGATGAAAAATCCTTCCTATATAGATCTTGTTCAGGTTTAGCTTGTCGGCGACATCATATAATGAAAGCTCCTGGTGGAAGCAGGTCAGCAATGTGAAAATCGCTTCGTGGACAGCGTGTGGGAGCTTCAGCCCCGCAGTCGCGGCGGCCAGCTGCTTCAGCCTTGCCAGCGCGTCCTCGTACTCCAGCTCCGCCGAAGGGTGGCCCGATGGCAGGGGCGTGCAGTCGGGCGCGACGGGGAACGACAGCATCTGTATGCAGAGGCCTAGAAACCAGCGCACATAGCCGTGGGCGGGCCTGTCCAGATGCGGCTTCAGCTTGTGGAAATATATCTCGCTGAGGCACTCCTGCAAGGGCGCTTCGCGGCCGTCGAAAATATACCCCACCAGCTTGCCGAGAAGCTCCTTCAGCCCGCGCATGTCCACGGGCGAAATCCTCTCCCTCAGCCGTTGGACATCCACGCTCTCGCCTTTCAGGTAATAGCAGTAGGGCGATATGCCGATAATGCCTGAATACACGCTTTCAAGCTCGCTCCATTTGATGTTTTCGGAATAGATGACGGCATAGCTTTTGCCGAGCATGCTGAGTATGGCCCTGCCAAATTCGGAGAACAGGAACCCCTGCCGCAGCTTTGACTTTCTGACGGAACAGATGTAATCGTTGCTGCCTGCCGACATTATTTCGATCTCCCCGATATGCCTGGTCTGTGCGCGTATGCGGCGCATGGTTTCCTCCTTGGAGATATTCGGAACGGGACCTACGCTCTTTGCCAGAAGTATGTAGTAGATATCGGGGTACGAGAAAAATTCCATTCCGCCATCCAGGTTGACGGCAATGGAAACGCCGCCCCTCGGCCTTGCCTGTGCGCCCTCGGCAGGCGAGAACGCTTTTTCAAGAAGCCTTGCGCTCAGATGGCTTTTTTCCAGATAAGTAATATTTTCCCGCTCGACCAGCCGATCGGCGAAGTCGATCAGCACTACAGCATTGTAGTTCCATTGGCTCTGTTCCAGCTGCTGAAGTATTGATTTGTAGGGCATGAGCACGTCAACGTCGAGCACGACGATATCGGCGCGAACCTCCACAAAGGCTTCGTAGGCGTTTGCGCTGAAAGGGACTATATGTATTTGGTAGTCCGGCTTGTCGCAGAGAAAGCCATACAGCTCCTTCAGCAAAATTCGGTTTTCCGATACTAGAAGCACATGATGCATAAATCCCGCCTTTCCACTCCTGATGCGGTGAATGCCAACAGAGAACAGTATTAAATCATATGACGGACCTATTGTCAACAAAGGACGGGGAAAGTTCATATTGTGCCAATCATTTGAACCAGGCGGCGAAAGAGTTCACATTGTCCTGATTCCTGTGGGCGGTATGTAGGAATAATCGCCTTTCATATCGCCCGCGGATTTTTTATATTTAATTCAATGCGTATGCGTAATAATGCCGCGCAGGGATACGGCCTATGAGTTTGATTGATTGGTTGAGAATAGGAGGCAGAAATATGTTGACACAAGAAAAGACGGCAGAGCTAAAGGAATTCGCGAAGCAAATCAGGGTGCAGACCCTGGAGCAGATGGCGACGCGCGGCTTCGGCCACCTCGGCGGCGCGATGTCGATGGTGGAGATCCTTTCGGTGCTGTACGGGTCGCAGATGAAATATGACCCTCGGAATCCGAAATGGGACGGGCGCGACTGGCTGGTCTGCTCCAAGGGGCATGCAGGCCCGTCGCTGTATTCGGCTTTGGCGCTGAAGGGGTTTTTCCCTGTGGAGGAGCTGCTCACGCTGAACCAGCGCGGCACGAAGCTCCCCAGCCACTGCGACAGGAACAAGACGGTGGGAATCGACATGACGACAGGCTCGCTAGGCCAGGGGCTTTCGCTGGCGGCGGGGCTGGCGTTCGCGCACAAGCTTCGCGGCGAGGCGAACACCGTCTACGCCATAGTGGGCGACGGGGAGCTGCAGGAGGGTCAGAACTGGGAGGCCATGATGTTCTCCGCACAGCGCGGCCTGGACAACCTGATCGTCCTCGTGGACAACAACCACGTCCAGCTCGACGGAGTGACAGCGGACATCAGCAATATGGAAAGCCTTGACGCGAAATTCGCCGCGTTCAACTGGGACGCGCAGAGGGTGGACGGACACGACCTTAACGCCCTGGACGAAGCCATAGAGAAAGCGAAGCAGCAGGGCGGCAAGCCGCATGCCATTATCGCGGACACCGAAAAGGGCAAGGGGGTTTTCTGGGCGGAGGGCCAGTTCAACCATCATATTGAAGTAAGCCGCGAAGCCGCTGACGAAGCGATCAATGCCATCCTGAAGCAGTGAAAGGAGACGAACATGAGCATAATATTGAGCAAAACAAACGAGATAAGCGAAAAGCCAATGGCGAAAGCGTATTTTGAGTATCTGGACGAGAATATGGTGAATCCCGATATTTTACATATAGAATCCGATTTGGGGCTGGCCATACTGAAGCTCGACGCGCTGACAATACAGGGAAAATACCCCACTCAGTTCATAGACGTAGGCATACAGGAAGCGAACGCGGTCGGCGTGGCGTGCGGCATGTCGGCAAAGGGGTTCATCCCATTCGTACATTCGTTCGGCACCTTCATCACGCGCCGCGTGTTCGACCAGGTGTTCATTTCCGGCGCGTACGCTGGGGCGAATATCAAGCTGATAGGCTCGGATCCCGGCATCATGGCGGCCTTCAACGGCGGCACGCATATGCCGTTCGAGGATGTCGCGCTGATGCGCTCGATCCCGGAAATGACCATCGTGGAGCCGTCGGACGCGGTTATCGCAAAGGCGCTGTTCAAGGCCGCCGCCGATACCTACGGGATGTTCTATATCCGCTTCATGCGCAAGGAGGCCGCGACGCTCTACGAGGATGGCTCTGTGTTCACGGTTGGAAAGGGCAATGTCATCAAGGATGGCGGGGACGTGACCATCATCGCGTGCGGCGCAATGGTCGAGGAGAGCCTGCAGGCGGTGGAGCTGCTGAAGCAGGAGGGGATCGAAGCCAGGCTGGTGGATATGTTCACCATCAAGCCGCTCGACGATGAGTTGGTCATAAAATGCGCCCGCGAAACAGGGGCGGTAGTCACAGCCGAGAACCACAATATCATAGGGGGGCTAGGCTCTGCCGTTGCGGAAACCCTGTCTGAAAGCTGCCCCGTACCCCTGGGCAGAATAGGGGCGAGGGATTGCTTCGGACAGGTAGGCGACGTGGGCTACCTGAAAGAAGTGTACGGAATGGCGGCAACAGACATAGCCGCGAAGGCCAAGGAGGTTATCGCGAAGAAATAGCCAGGTGGCGAAGCCTGCGGTCCGCAGTACGCGATGGCGAGTGCTGCGGACCGCTCGGCGGTTCGTGCCCCTCACCCAAGCGGCACGACTGCCTTGCCGAACTCCTCGTTGATCACCTGCCCCATCGCGTTGTAGATGGCCGAGGCGCCGCAGAAAATGCCTATCCACCCCGATGCCAGGTGTATCTGTTCCACACCCGTAAAATCGCCGAGCGACAGCCCGAAGAACAGCACGGTGAGGGAGAGGAACACCACCTGGGTCGCGCGGTTGTGGCGCAGGGTGCCTATGAACATGCAGAGCGTGAACACGCCCCAGAGCAGCAGGTAGAACGCGAGTGAGGTGGCGTCGGCCGGGGCGATTTCTTTGGCCGGGTTCGCCCATATGAAGATGAGCGACCACCAGAAAAGCCCGTATGCCGTGAATGCCGTGCCGGCGAAGGTGTTGCCGTGCTTCATCTCGAATATGCCCGCTATGATCTGCGCCAGACCGCCGAGCGCGAACCCCATCGCCACGATGACCACGCTCAGCTCGATGATGCCGGCGTTGTGCAGGTTCAGAAGCACGGTCGTCATGCCGAAGCCCAGAAGCCCTAGCGGACCGGGGTTTGATTTTTTCTCCGTTTGAATGGTTGCATTGTTTTGTTCGCTCATTTTCAATCCTGTCCTTTGTATATCCGCAATATTCCGTTATTCCTTGCTTCGGTTCCGCCTGTCCGCGCTGGGTCGATATGGCTCGGCTCATGCGTGGCTTCCGAAACAATTATTGCCGTTCCCACGACGGGCGAAATCCAGGCCGCCCGACGGTAACGCCGTATTAGAATAACACAGATCCGCGCGTTTGTGAACAGTATGGGCCATCTCCTGTGAAACCGCAGAATATTCACAAAAAAGAGCAAGGCGGCTACCCTGGTGGCAGCCGCCAAGCAAATGATGAAAAGGAACTAGTCAATATAT
>JAIRPQ010000074.1 GCA_031256875.1 Eubacteriales Family XIII. Incertae Sedis bacterium
CTCTCCGTGTCGCTCATAGGGGACATGGCGACGGACACGAAGCCGAACCCCGTGGTGCTGACAGGCGCGTCGGACAGAAAGACCTCGCAGTCCGTCTCGTGGCGCGGCGCGGGCGCGGCTCCCGAGAGCGTCCAGTGCGTGCCCGCCGCGTCGTATGCGGGCGACAGCTCATTCGCGGGCGCGTCCGCCAAGACCGCAGTCGGCGCACAGACGGCCATCACTTCAGGCGGCATCACGCAATACTGGAACAAGGCGACTATTGCGGGGCTTTCCCCGTCCACGAAATACTACTACCGCGCGGGCAGGCCGGGCGCGTGGTCGGATACGCACAGCTTCACGACGGCCGCGAGAAAGGCGGGCGATTTCGGCTTCCTCTATTTCGGCGACGTGCAGCGCGACAGCGGCACGGCCGAACAGGAATACCCCGAGTTCGGCAAGCTCGTGAAAGCGGCGGCGGCGAAGTCCGCGGGCGCGGCGTTCGGGCTGTTCGGCGGCGACATGGTGGACGGCGGCTCGGACATGACGGACTGGAAATACTTCCTCTCGTATGCGCAGGGGGCGTTCTCGGACATCCCCATGTACGCCGCGATCGGAAACCACGAGAGCAATTTCGCGTCGGGCAAGCCCGAGTACATGCTGAAACTGCTGAGCTTCCCGCAGAACGGCCCCGACGGGTTCAAGGGCGAGTTCTACTCGTTCGACTACGGCAAGGCGCACATCACGGTGCTGAACTCGTGGGCGCTCTCCGACGAGCAGGGCGTATACGAGGACAAGAAAGTCGGCGGCGAGGTGGCGGACAGTGAGAAGCTAGAAAAGCTGAACAATTGGATAAAAGACGATTTGGCGGCGGCGGACGCGGCCAAGTTCAAGATAGTGGTCATGCACCACCCCGCCTACCCGATGGCGACCGACGCGGTTTCCGCGAGGGTGCTTGAGCAGTGGGAGCCGCTCGTTGTGGAGGGCGGCGTGGATCTCGCGCTCGTCGGGCACCAGCACGTCTACGGCAGGACCCCGCCGCTGGCGGGCGGCGATGTGATGAAGGGCGAGGACGCGGCGGGGGGCGTGGTGTACGTGATGGGCAACTCGGGGCTGAAATACTACGCCACGGGCGACCCTACATACTACGAGAAGCAGATATTCGGCACGCCGACCTACCAGCAGGTCAGCATATCTGGCGACACGCTGACGCTGCGCACCTTCGACAAGGGCGGGCGCGAGCTGGATTCGTGGTCAAAGACCTCGCAGACGGCGGACGAGCCGCGCGACGTGAACGGCGACAACCGCGTGGACATGAACGACGTGACGGAGGCGAAGTCGGCCGTGCTGGGCGGCGAAGCATATGATCCCGCGCTGGACGTGAATGGCGACGGCAAGGTGGACATCCGCGACGCGCAGTTCATACAGCTGCACGTCAAGGGCACGGCTCCAGGCAATGCCGCGGCACCGTCAGGCTCGTTCGCGTTCGGGCTGTCCGCCGCGGGCGCGGGGGCCTTCTCCGCAAAGGCCGCGGCCACCGCGTTGTCCACGATTCCAGCGGGCGGCAAGGTGCGCGTCACGGCGTCGCTCACTGCCGGCGGCGGCTTCACGTTCTACGCGGGGCAGTACCGGATAGCGCTCCCCGCAGGGGCTGCGGCCGGCAACATAGCTGCGCAGAACGGGTGGGAGTGCGGCGTCTCGCAGAGCGGCGGCAGTACCGTGCTGACCTTCGCGAAGCTGGAAGGAAGCGTGTCGGGTGCGCCGTGCCCCGCGTACAGCGCCATAGCCACGTTCGACATATCGCCGCCGCCGTCGCTCGCGGCGGGGCAGGCGTTCAGCATCGATTGCCTTGGCTCGCTGCTGACGGACGACGTGGCGTTCGAGGTGAACCGCGTCAGCGGCGGCGGCCTCGCATTGACGGTCGAAAGTCCTCAGCAGGGCGCGACGCCGGACAGTGTGGACAACGGAGCCGGCGGCGGGCAAAACGCGGCGGAAACAGTCGCGCTGAACACGGCGGGCGGCACGAAGGCCACGGCGAAGGTCGGCGACACGCTAGGCAGCGTGGCAAAGCCTACCAAAAAAGGGTATAATTTCAATGGGTGGTTCACGAAGCCGAAGGGCGGCAAAAAGCTCTCGCCGTCTTACGTGGTCAAGGCGGGCGACAAAATCTACGCCCAGTGGACGGCGAAGAAATTCAAGCTGACATTCGCCCTGAACAAAGGCAAGCTGAAAGGCAAGAATTACAAGACCGTCGCTTACGACGCGAAATACGGCAAGCTGCCCACCCCGACGCGAAAGGGCTACAAATTCGCGGGCTGGTACACGAAGCCCAAAGGCGGCAAGAAGATAACCGCCACAAGCAAGGTACAGTTACTGAAGAATACGAAGGTATATGCACAATGGCAAAAGAAATGACAAGATGGGGCGGCACAGCGTGGCGCGTCAAGGAAGCACTGATTAAATCCCATGCACTCGCAATCGGCGGGAAGCGGTCGGCGCCGCGTGTGCTGCTCTGTGCGGCGCTCGCGATAGCGTTGCTCCTTCCGACATCCCCGCCTTGGCGGAGCGGCTCCGGCGGCGGTGAATCCTACGCTAAGACCGCGGAATCCCCCAAGGCCGAAACGCTGTTCGTCTACGCGAAGGACATCAATGGCATGAGCGTCCTTGTCAAGAGTTTCACGCTGGACGAGCTGAAAGCCATGCAGCACGGTCCTGGCGGCGCGGACGATTTCACTGGCACGTACAAATACTCGGCCACAGACAATTTTCCCGTCACCGTCTACTCGGAGGGCAGGGGGTTCACCATTCCCGAGCTGGTGTCTAAGGCGGCGCGGCAGTCGGGCGCGGGTGACCTGTCAAACGTACTGTCATTCTCGGCGCCGAACGATACGATACGGCTGATGGCTACGGACTCGGGCGGGGTGAACTACGCGCGCTCGCACACCTACGCGGACCTTTATGAGAAACATGGTTATTATTATCCAGGACTGTTCACGGCTTGGTCGCAGTCGTGGGAAATATCGGGCAGCGGATACACCGCGACTAGCAGCATACCGATGCCGCTTGAGACGTACATGGCGGACCACAAGGCTGAGGATAAATACTATCAGGCAAAGGCCACCGTGTCGTCCGGCGGCATAGCGACCATGCCCATCCTCGCGGTGGACAAGGTTTCGGGCAGGCTCAGCGAGCTACAGGATGACTACAGAGCTATTGCCGGATCGTGGGAGCAGATAGTCACGGGCGGCTCGCTCACGCAAAAAGTCGGCGCGGAGGGCAGCGACATAGAAGCCCTGACGCTGCTGCTGCCGCAGACGCCCGATGTCTTGTTCTCGGGCAACCGCACGATGTACCACTGCTTCAAATGGGTATACAAGGTGCAGCTCGACATGGGGAACGCGCCGAACACTTCGTACTTCGCGTCGCGCGGCACCGTGGCTACACCCACAGCCACAGTCACGCCCGACGATGCCTACGACCCAAAGGTGCTTACGATAAGGCTCTCCAGCGCAACAGAGGGCGCGTCCATCTACTACACCTTGAACGGAAGGGATGCCGTAAAACTCTATGACGATGCCCGACCCATCACGGTCTCGGCAGTGAGCGCTGGTGCGCCGGCTGCCTTTGACCTGTATGCGTCGGCAGTAAAAGAGGGATACGACGACACAGGCTCGCAGCTCGTGGCGTCCTACCCGTCAGCCGCGCCTATCCTGTCAAAGCCGCCCACCTCCGTGCCCGACAGCAGCGTCACCATCAGCGGCAGCGGCGTGTCTGCGGATGTATGGGCTGACTGGGCGCAGAAGATACAGCCCACGTCCAAGCTAGAGCGCGACGGCGGCGCGGCGGCACCCGTGGCTTCGGGCAGCGGGCTGACCGTCAGCGCGGATCCGATGAGCGTGACCATAGACGGCGGTCTTATGCCTGACGGCGGCGAATACAAACTCACGATAAACTCCGCGGGCTACAAACAAATCACATTGTCGTTCTCCGTACGCAGAACGCCGCCCGCGGTAGCCGCGGTGACGGCGCAGTTCGGCGAGAGGATAGACATACCCGTGACGGACGCCGCATACCTCGCGGCCGTGAACAGCGTTTCCGTCAGAAAGGACGGCACGGACGTAGACTACACCATCGACGCCCAATACTACGCCACGTCCGGCAGCAGGCTTTCCATCGCGCCGTCGTACTACAGCTATTCAGTTTCACCGATGAAATCGGCGGGGCGGTATATCGTGACGCTCGCCGCGTCGGGATATTCCCCCGACCGCGAGATAGTCGTAGACCTGAGCCAGCCACCCCCCGACCCGACGCCGCCCACGACCCCACCGTCTTCAGACATTGAGCCGCCGCAGGGAACCACGCAGCCCTCGGTCGGAGATACCGCCACAAAGCCCGCGGCCAAGGCAAAGAAATTCAAGCTGACCTTCGACCCGAGCAAGGGCAAGCTGAAAGGCCAGAAATACAAGACCGTCACATATGGCGCGAAATACGGCAAGCTGCCCACGCCGACGCGCAAGGGCTATAAATTCACAGGCTGGTACACGAAAGCCGGCGGCGGCAAGAAGATAACCGCAAACGACAAGGTGGCGATAAAGAAAAACACGAAAATCTACGCGCACTGGAAAAAGCGGTAAATTTAGCTGTATAATATTCATATTGACTACATCGAAGGAGTGATTGAAATTTGGAACCATTTACCGTAAAGTCTACGCTGCACAGCCTGGCCGGTGTGCTGGAAATACCCGCTATCATCGTACTCGTCTGCGCGGTCGCCGTGACCGCCATAATGGTCGGCAGCCTTATAGCCGAGCTGGTCGCGCAGCGGCGCGGCGTGCGCCGTGACTCCGCAAAGACCGTCGCCGCCATGCGCGGCAAAGGCGAACAGGGCGCGAAAGCCGCGATACAGGCGAGCGGCCTGGCAAGCCCGCAGAAAAAGGCGCTGCTGGCGTTCCTGCCACACGCGAGCGCCGGATTCACGCCTGACGAAGTGGAAGCCCTCGCCGCCGAAACGCTCGCGGCGGAACGCTCGCGCGTACAGGCCATAGTATCCGTGACCGACACCATCGCGCGTGTCGGCCCGATGGTGGGGCTGATGGCTACGCTCATACCGCTCGGCCCCGGGCTGATAGCGCTGGGGCAGGGCGACACGCTGCTGCTCTCTCAGTCCCTGCTGACCGCCTTCGACGCGACGGTTTCGGGGCTCGCCGCGTCCTTCGTGGCATATATCGTCTCGCGCGTAAGGCGCGGCTGGTACACGCGCGATGCGGCATCGTTCGAGTCCGTGCTGGTAGGACTGCTGGACGAAGTATTCAAGGCGGGAGCGGAGCGCATAGCGCCGGAAGCGGCGGACACAGCCAGCCGGCAACCCGCAAGGCCACAGCCACCAATAGAGCCACACACCGCCCCAATCACAGACCCAGCCGCCAAAACCATGTCGGTGCTATACCAAGGATCGCACCACCACGTCATTGCGGGCTCCGACCCGCAATCCACGCGCGAATCCTCCTGCGGGGTGAACCCATGATACGCCGCCGTTTCAGCCAAGCGCCCGTGTTCCAGGAGGACGACGTGAACCCGATGGAAGGCGCTATCAACATCGTGGACGCGTTCCTCGTGTTCGCGGTTGGGCTCATGCTCTCCCTCGTCATCTACTGGAACGTCGATCTGCGCACGAGCGCGGGCATGACGCCCGTCTCCGAGGGCGCGGCCGTGTCGGGCGACGAGATGCAGGGCGGCGAAAACGGTCAGGGCGGCGGCACGGACGAATACGAAAAAATAGGCCAGGTCTACCGCGATCCGGCCACAGGCAAACTCTACCTGATGGAGGACGGCGCAGACTCCGGCACGGAAGTGGGCGGCATCTCAGGCAGCGCGGATCAGGGCGCGGGAAGCGCGGGTGAATAGGATGAATCTTACCGATGCCGCGCGGCGGGCGCGTCCGTCCGGCAAGGGCGCACAAACCACAAGAAGTCCAAAGCTGCGCGGCATAGGCATGGCGTTTGCCCGCGCCGCGTTATTGTCTATTATTGCACTGGCTTTGGTGCTGGCCATGCCGTCGGTTTTCACGCGTGACGGCGGAGCGTCAGCCGCGCCTGACAGCAACGGCAACGGCAAGGCCGCCGACGGCCTTACGATAATGGTCGGATACGCGGGGCATCCGTACACGGAGCGCAAGTCGTATACGCCCGAAAGCCTGATGCGGATAGGCGGCGAGGTCAAGCAGCTCTACACATGGATAGACCGCATGCCCGCGCCGTGCATCAATCCCGCGCGCGGAGTCAAGCTCGCGGATATTCTGAAAGACGCGGGAATAGACTACGCTTCCGCCGAGCGCATACATTTCACGTGCAACGACGAGCATGAAACCGAGGAACTGACCGCGCCGTATCTTTTCGACGTCACGAAATATTATTACCCCAACCTGTTCGAATACTGGGACTACGAGAACGCGAAATCGGGGGTCGGCGCGGACGCCGACAGGATTCGCGTGGATACGATAATAGCTGTTGAGGACGTTTGGCAGCGGGTGCTCTCGCCCGACGACAAGCTCGTGGGCTTCGAGGACATGGACGGGGAACGGCGATTCCGTCTCGTGTTCGGCATGACCGATACGGATAAGCAGACGGCCTATAATTCGGCCATGTGGATCACGTCCATCGAGGTCATGCTCGCGGGTTCGCCGCCGGAGGAAACGAATGACGACAGCGGCCAAGATGCGCAGAAGGACGTGACGGTCGGCAGCGACAAAGGCAGCAAGCCCGACAGCGCGGACATCGTGAATCCGCCCAAGGACAGCACGGGCAGCACAGACAGCGCCGGCGGCAAGAGCGGCAAGACAAAAACGAAGAAGTCGAAAAATGAGAAGGGCGGCAGCGAAAATGCCGAGAGCGCCACACCTACCGCGATAACGACGGCGGCGGTTACAGAGCCCACGCCGGCGGCGCCGGCCGAAATCGCGGCCGCGGCGAATAGCGGAACGGCGGGCAGCAGATCGCAGCTGGCGGGCAAGACGCTGAAAGAGCTTACGATAGACGGGGATGGCGAGGGCGCAGACGCGGACGCGGCGGACGGCGCATACCAGCCCTGGAGGACGCACGACATGTCGGACGAAGCCGAAGCTCTGAAGGCTGCGGGGCTGAAGGGAGGTCTCGAAGGTCCGGTGGGCGCGGGGCTGGGCGGATTGGCCGGCATAGGCGCATGGCTGTACGTACTGGGCGTCAGGCGGGGGCTGCTCTGAAACCGTGGCGCTGAAACGATTTACAATCTATGACCTTATCATCATCGCTGTGATGGCGGCGCTCGGCATCGCGCTGAAGCCCATCATCGTCGCGGCGGTGCATATCGTCAGCACGCCGCTGATGCTGCCCGGCGGCTCGCTCGCGGGCGGGCTGTATATGATGTGGCTCGTGCTCGCGTTTGCCATAACGCGCAAGGCCGGCACCGGCACGCTCGTAGGGCTCGTGCAAGCCATCATGATAATGCTGCTGCCCATACCCGGGTCGCACGGCGCGATGTCGCTCATCAGCTATACGGCGCCCGGCATCGCGCTGGACGCGCTGATGCTCCTCATGCTCGGGCTGGCGCGGCGCGATTTTGACCGCCTGGCCGCGTTCCTCGGCGGCCTTGTGACAAACCTGGCGGGAACGCTGATGACCAATGTCATATTCATGAAGCTGCCGGCGATACCGCTGGCCGTGGCGCTGTGCGCGGCGTCGCTCTCGGGCGGCCTCGGCGGGCTCATCGCGTGGGGGCTATATAAGGTAATAAAAAAATACAGACTCGTGAGGAACAGATGAACGGCGAAGTGGCAGCTAGGAAAAAAAATACTAAACAGACAATAATTATTATAATAATAATCGCGGCTCTTGCGGCGGGGCTGGCTGTGTTCGCGGCGCTGAACCGACAGGACGCGGGCGCGGGATCCGGCGCTATCGGCGCGGCGGGAACGTTCACGGTCATCGCGGACGGCGGCGCCTTGAAAACATTTACGGTAGACGAGCTGAAAAATTATGGGCCTGTCACGGTCGAAAAGGAGCTGGTGTCCGGCAAGCACGACGACGAGAGCGGCGCGTTCACGGGCGTACCGCTCGAAAGCATACTCGACGATGCCGCGGCGGGCTGGCGTGACAAATACACGGAGTTCACCTTTCGGGCGGAGGATGGGTTCATCTCCTCGGTGTTCAAGTCGGATATAGAAAAAGGGGAGAACGTGATAGTCGCGTATGAGCAGGACGGCAGGGCGATACCGGACAGAGCGGACGGCGGCAAGGGGCCGCTCAGGGTGATAGTCGTTGCGGACGAGTTCGGCAACCGCTCCGCGCAGATGGTCGTCTCCGTCGAGCTGGGGGAATGATGATAGAGGTGCGCGGGCTGAGCTTCGCCTACGACGGCGGGCCGCCGATGCTTCGCGGCATCGACCTTGCCATAGAGCGCGGCACGATAAACGTTGTCATCGGGCCGTCGGGCTGCGGCAAGACCACCCTGCTCAGATGTCTGACCGGAATCATTCCTTCTATTATAAAGGGCGAGCTTCGCGGCACCATAAAGCTGGGCGGCCGCGAGATAATTGCCGCGAACGAAGCGAACGCAACGAGCGAAGCGAACGAAGTGTGCGCAGCAAGTACCGCGACCAAGCCCAACGAAATATCGCTCGCCTGTGGGCTTGTTATGCAGGAGCCCGACCACCAAATCGTGATGACCACCGTCGAGGATGATATCGCCTTCGGACCCGAAAACAGGAGGAAGCCGCCGAACGAAATACGCGCCGCCGTGGACAGCTGCGCGCGCTCGGTAGGGCTGCACGAAAAGAAACTTGAGAACCTCCACGCGCTGTCGGGCGGCGAGAAACAGCGCCTTGCGATAGCCGGCACGATGGCGTCACTGCCGAGCATACTGTTGTTCGATGAACCGATGAGCGGGCTTGACGCCGAGGGGCGCGCGGCGTTCACGGGGCTTATCAGGGACATGAGAGCGGAGGGCAGGACCATGCTCATCGTCGAACACGATTTTGGCGAACTGGCCATTGCCGACACGTGGATACTCATGAAGGGCGGCCGGATACTCAGCGTGACGCCGCCGAGCGCTGCGCCGCGCGATCTGTTGGAGGACGGGCTATGGCTCTGACCGCGGACCGCGTGAGTTTTTCATACGACGCTCGCGGGGCGCGGGATATCCTGCACGATTTTTCCGCCACATTCCCGAGCGGCGCGATAACGGCGGTCACGGGGCCGAACGGCTGCGGAAAGACGACGCTCGCGCGCCTGCTCGTCGGCATCCTGAAACCCCGCGCGGGCGGGATATCCATAGACGGGGTTCCCGTGTCCGGCCTTACCCTGACCGAGGTAGGAAGGCGCGTCGGCATCGTTATGCAGGATCCCTGCCGCCAGATTTTCACCACGTCCGTATGGGACGAGATGATGTTCGGCCTGGAAAATATCGGCGCGGGCAAGAGCGACGCCGAGCGGCTGTCTGACGAATACCTGTCGCTGTTCGGGCTGGCGGACAAGAAGGACTGCTTTCCGTTCGAACTCAGCACGGGTGAGCGCCAGCGGCTGGTGCTTGCCGCCGTGCTCGCGGCGAAGCCCGCCTACCTGATACTTGACGAGCCGACCTCTTCGCTCGACATCGGCCGCCGGAAAACGCTCGGCGGATATTTGTCGGGGATTCGGGACAGGGATGGCGTGGGAGTCGTACTCATCAGCCACGACGCGAAATTCGTGGGCGAGCACGCGGATGCCGTGATAGAGCTGACGCCTTATAGGTCCGATACCGGAGGAGGTTCGTCATGAGCGTGAGCGCAAACAAGCGCGGGCTTAGGTCACTCGACCCCAGGCCAAAGCTGCTCCTGATGGCCACGGTGTCGACGCTCTGCATGTTGACGGAGAACATGGTTTTCCTGCTCGCGGAAGTGGCGGCTCTGCTCGTAGTTTTGGCCGTCGGCAGAGCGGATTTCGCGCTCCTCTGGCGCAGGTGCAGGACGCTCATCGCGCTCATCGCGTCGCTGTTCGTTATTCAGGCATTGTTCGCGGCGCCCGCCGCTGGGGGTTCATGGCCAGGCGGCGCGGACGCCCAGGGAACATCGGGCGCGGCGGCACTGACGGACCCCGCGCTCATCAACATCGGCAATATCTCGCTCGTGCATATCTCGGGCGTATACCTTGCCGCAATGCTCGCGCTCAGGCTCATTATCATAGTCGTATCCGCACAGATATTGCTCGAAGGCGAGGTGCGCGACTATATGCTCGCGTTCACGCAGATGCGCCTGCCCTATGAGCTTGCGTTCATGGTCGTGATGGGGCTG
This sequence comes from Eubacteriales Family XIII. Incertae Sedis bacterium, assembly GCA_031256875.1. Classification (GTDB taxonomy): domain Bacteria; phylum Bacillota; class Clostridia; order Peptostreptococcales; family Anaerovoracaceae; genus JAIRPC01. The sequence goes on from JAIRPQ010000074.1 coordinate 10,277, forward strand.
CACTTCCTGCCCATACTGCGTGACGAGGCATTGAGCACATATTACTGTATGCAGCTTCGCGGCGTCGCGTTCAGAAAAACGAGCCTGCCGAAAAAGCTGAAAGCCTACGCCGGCCTATGCCTGCCCGTGCTCGTCAGCACACTGCGGAGAGCCGACGAAACATCGACGGCCATGGAACTGCGCGGGTTCCGCGCCATGAGCGGGCGCACCTATATGCGAAAGCTCACGCTGAAGCGAACGGACATAGCCGCGCTCGTGCTGCTCCCCGCGGCGTTCATCATATTATTCGTGCTGCTGGGATGGAATAATTGACGAAATTAACGAAAATTAACGGAAAATTTCATGAAACCATTGAAATTCACAGGCGCAGCGGATATAATTAAGATAATTAGAGCATAATATGCGTAGATTAATAATTATAATTAACGCGCAAAAAGCGTTGATTCAGTAAGAGATTCGACGCAAGCGAAACTTTCGGGCAGCATATCGCAGATGCGATAACGGCGCGATTATTCACTCAATTACCAGGTAGCGGGCACGACAACAAAGAGGTCAAGCGATGGCGCGTAAACAGAAATACATCTATGACAGGGCGGACTGGCCGGATTTGCTGGACTTGCAGTGGAACGGCGAGGCATTGGGGCGCGCGCTCGCGGACATGTACCAGGCGCACGGCAAGCTCTTTGGAAAGCTGGAATTGCTGGGATTTTCCGTTCAGAAAAATCTGTCGCTCGAATCTGTTTCGAGCGGGATAATAGGTTCTTTCGGCATAGAGGGCGAGAAGCTGGACATGGACGGCGTGAGGTCGTCAGTCGCGCACAGGCTGGGGATGGAATCTTCGGACGCGGCGGGAGCGTTCCCCGACCGCTACACCGAGGGGGTCGTCGATATGGCGCTGGACGCAATCCAAAACTACGATGAGCCGATGACGCAGGAGCGGCTGTTCGGATGGCATGCCGCGCTGTTCCCGACAGGCCACAGCGGGTTTCGGAAGATATCCGTGGCAGCGTATCGCACGGGCGGGATGGAAGTCGTGTCCGAACCTCTCGGAAGCGAAAAGGTTCACTATGCCGCGCCGCCGCCGGCGAAAGTCCCCGCCGAGATGGATTCTTTTTTGGCGTGGACGGAATCGCCGGAGCGCGGCACGGACCCCTTCGTCAGGGCGGGGCTGGCGCATCTCCGCTTCGTGAGCATCCACCCCTTCGACGACGGCAACGGGCGCATAGGCAGGGCTATCGCGGACATGATGCTCGCGCGCGCGGAGGGCAGCACGGACAGATATTACAGCCTGTCAAACCAGATGCTGGCCGAACGCAGGGAATATTACCGGGCGCTCGAAAACGCGCAAAGGGAAACCGGCGATATTGCGGGATGGCTTATTTGGTTTCTGGGGTGCCTTGCAAGGGCGATGCGCGCGAGCGAGTCACAGCTGGAACTCGCCGTCGAGAAAGCCCGCCTCTTTGAAAAATGGCGCGGCATACCGATGAACGAAAGACAGGTCAGTATGCTGAACCTGCTGCTCGACGGGTTTGAAGGCAAGATGAGGAGCTCCATATGGGCTAAGCTCACGAAATGCTCGCACGACACCGCGCTGCGCGACATAGAGGGGCTGGTATCCAGGGGCGTCCTGGCGAAAGAAGGCGGCGGCAGAAGCACCTCGTACGCGCTTGTACGGTAGCGCCGGAATGCCCGAAAATAAAAAAATTTCCGAAATGTTGTCGTGGCAACCGACTTTTTCTCAGGTCTGTGATAGTCTAGTTGCAGTAGCGTAATAATGCCTGACGGCGGGCGCGGTGCTTACGATAGCGTTCGGTTTCGCGCTTCGGAATGCGCCCGCCGATCTAGGCACGTGGTAGCAGAATGGAGGAATAAGATGGGCACTTACAAAATCAGCAGGAGCAATAGGTTTGTTGCGGCTTGCGTCGCGGCTATCGTGGCCTTGGCCTTCGTGCCGTTTCTCGGCGGCGAGAGCAGGGCCTACGCGTCGGACGCGATAACGCCCGACTACAGTTGGTACAACGACACCGACACGGATTTCATCCTCACATCGGCGGAACAGTTCCAGGCGTTTGCGAACATCGTGAACAACAAGACCGACGCCGCGGACGCGGGCATGGTCAGCGACGATGGCATGAAAGTCGACACCGCGCTGCCCGCGGACGATTTTCTCGGCAAGACAGTTATCCTCACGGTCGATGTAGACCTCGGCGGCGTAGAGGAAGTGGCGGGCGGCTATGACGTCGGCGTCTGGACGGATCCCGTATGGATCGGCAACGAATGGAAGCCTATCGGCAGCTATAGCGTCAGCGATGCCGCACCAGGGAGCAACAACGGATTAAAAGGGCGTCCGTTCAAGGGCATATTCGATGGCGGCTTCCACACGATAAGCAATATCTATGTGCCGAAGCCAGGTACAAGCGACGACAACCCTTACGACAACAGCCACGGCATATTCGGTGACCTTGGTCAAGCCGGCGTGGTGAAAAACCTCATCCTCGCCTCCGGCTTCATAAAGGGCGCGAGAGGCACAGCGGGAATCGTCGGCAGGAGCTGGGGCGAAGTGACCAACTGCGCCAACTACGCGACGGTATGCGCCAATGGGCGCGGCGGCGGGGCCGGCATTGTCGGCATGTCCTACAACAACGGGCATATTCCCGTCGTAAAGGACTGCGCCAACTACGGCAGCATCCACAACCTCAAATCCTCTACTGCGGGTTCGCCATATCCTGGCGGCATAGTCGCGGGAAATGAAGGCGTCATAGAGAACTGCCTCAATATCGGCACGGTCGGCTCGGGCGGCGTTGCCTACGGCGCAATACTCGGCGAGAGAAGGGGCGGAACGTCCAATGTGAAAAACTGCTACTTCCTTGACACTTCGGTGGCCAACGAGAAGCTCGCGGGTACGGGTACTGCCGGCACTGTAGATACAGTTTCCTCGAAGACTGCGGCTGAAATTCAGGACCTCGATTTCCTTGCCACGCTCGGCTCCGCGTGGGATACAGGCGCGGACGGAAATCCAGCGCTGAAGCCTACGGATATTCCGCCGGCGTTCCTGAACAGATTTATCAAATCGGGAGACCCCGCCAAACTGAGCTATACGGCCGGCGATTTCTTCGACACGGCGGGCCTGAGCGTCAAAGTGCTGACGGCAGACTACACTATGGCGGAGGCGGTCATTACGTGCAAGCCTTCCGGCGCGCTTACCGAAGATGACGACGAGGTTATCGTCAAGGCGACATTCGGGGACAAGTCAGAATACCTGAGCTATGCCGTCACCGTCGCGCCGAACACAGACGCGGTGGACGAGCTGGACGCCATCAAGTCACAGCTTGCGGAAGTGCAGAAGAAATTGCAGGAACTGGACAGCGGCAAAATAAAGTCGGACAGCGAGAAGGCGGCGGCTGAAACCGAAAAGGCGAAGCTCGTGGCGGAGAAAGCCGATTTGCAAAAGCAGATTGACGCGGCGGAGCAGGCATCGTTCGCCATCATCACGCCGAAGCTATATAAGGTGACGGCGGGCAAGAAGCAGGCCACGCTCACATGGAAGAATGTCACGGACGCACAGGGCTACCAAATCATCTACGCGTCCGACAGGAGTTTCACGGACAGAAAGACCGTGAACGTGGCGAGCGCGAGTCAGGTGAAAAAAGCCGTCAAAGGGCTGAAAGGCGGCAAGGCTTATTGTTTCAAGCTGCGCGGATACATGAAAATCGGCGACACAACCGTTTACACAAGTTGGTCAACCTCGATAAAAGTGAAGGTAAAGAAATAGGTGTATATGGCTAGAATAGATTTGAAAATCGGTGGAGGCAGGCGGCTTGTCGCGGTCTGTCTCGCGGCGTTGACCGCACTCGCCTTGGCTTTGGGCCTAGGCGGGTGCGGCAGTCCTGATCCTTCGTCGCTCGCGTATCTCGGCGACACGGTGGCGGTCGAAGGGCTCGGAGAGAGCCTTTCGGTCTCGATAGACGAGCTGTCCCAGCTCGATACGGTCTCCAAGAAAGCGGAAGCGATGCGCTCGAACGGGGATATCGTGAAGATAACGGCGGTCGGCCCCACGCTGGCGACATTGCTGGAACGGTACGGCGGCGGCAAGCAGCTTGCCGATTTTTCGTCCGTGCGCTTCAGCTCTAAGGACGGCTATTCGATAGCCGTGCCGAAGGAGATACTCGCCAAGCGCGAAGTGGTTCTCGCATACATGGACGGCGACAAAGCGTTCACGAAAGACGATGCCCCGCTGCGGGCGGTCGTGATAGGCGAGCGGGCCATGTACTGGGCGCGCATGGTGAACAAGATCGAATTTGAGACAGGCACGGGCGAAGCCCTTACGAACATGGTCGTCTTCCTCGACAGCGCGCTGCCCGCGCTGAAAGGTGACCTGAGCGAAGAAGAAGGCGGCTATATCGTGAGCACGGTGGATCTGCTCTCGAAATACGGCGGACTGGACGGCGGCGAGAGCGGCAAGGTGTTCATGTCGGCGTTCGACGGGCTGAAGAAAAACGAGACTATCGAAAATTTCCTGAAGGGCTATATCAAATACACGGGCGGAAACGTGCCGCAGTTCTGCTCGCCGGAATTGCCCGAAGGCATGAACATGAACGGCATCGTGACGCTGCGCTCGGGCAAATCCCTGTACGTTTCGCTGGCGCGCGGCGCGGAAATCTGGGAGGCCAAATCCGCGGCGGGCAAAGCGGGCGTGGGCTTCTCGGACATAGTGAAGGATCAGGGGCTTGACCGCAGCGGTATGTTCCAGCTGACCGACAAGCACGGCAACACCGTGCTGCTGAGCGAACAGGAAATGGTGAAGGGCGTCTTTGCGAATGACGGCGCGGAGTCCGGTTCAGGCGCGGCCGGTGACGCGGCGGGCAAGCCCGATGCCAAACCGGACGGCGCGGATATATGGAGCTTCTATCAGGAGGGCAAAGACCCGATAACAGGCGTGGTTTCGATAGAGGTGGTGGATGAAAAGGAATAACAATAAGACCGTCGCAGCTATGCTGGTAGCTCTGCTCTGCGCCGCAGTCTCGCTTTCGGCGTGTCAGCAGGGCGCGTCGCCGAAAGACGAAGCCACTCCGCAGCGGTTTATTCAGATAGAGGGAGACGTGCAGAAATACGTTTCGTTCAAGACCGGCACACCAGTAAAAAACGATAGCGCCCTGCCAGGCGACAAGGATTTCGAGGGAACGCCGCTGACCGAGTTCGTCGGCAAGGCGGGGCTGTCCGGCACACCGCGCGAGCTGTGGCTCATGTCGTCAGGCGACGGCTTCGCCGTCAAAATCGCGTGGGCCGGCGCGGAGAAAGCCTATATCAAATTCAGCGGCGAGAACGGGTGGACGATAGCCGCTCCCGAACACCCCATCAGCGCGAACGCGCAGGACGTGGACAGAATAATAGTGGTCGCGGACGGCGGCAGTGAAGGGCTGGATATCGTAAAGCCCGACGGAACGCGCGAGGTGGTCACGTTCGGAAAGATACTCACCTCGCCCATGCTCATGCGCTACCACCTGGAGGGCAGGGCGGACGCGGGCGGCAATGGCGATAGCGATTCCGGCAATGGCGATAGCGGCGCGGACAGTCAGGGCAGCGACGCGGACGGCGGCAAGCTCTCGTCCGAGGTCTATACGCGTGAGCTGTCTGTCGCGCTTGCGGACGTATACGACGACTACGGCGGCGGTGCTTTCGAGATAACCACGCAGGGCGGCGAAAGGTTCCTGACGGACGGCGGCGGCCGCTTCTCCGTGAGCCGGCAGACCATTGACTATATCGAAACCACAGGCGACATCTACGAAAACGTAGCGCAGATAGCGCTTCGCGCTTCCTAATGTGAATACAACAGGAGAAATCATGGCAGACAAAAACTACAGGCTCGGAACGGAATGCAACAGCGGCACGCGCGCCGTGCCGAATGAGGTCACGGTGCGCATTGACGGCACGGAGCTGGAGCTGGTTCCTTTCGTGCAGAACATGGTCCGCAACACGGCGCTGGCCGTAGTGTCGGAGCTGGAGGGCTACCGCCCGGGCGCAAAGATCGAAATCATCATAGAGTAGCGGCGAATGCAAAAGAACCGCCCATCTGCATTGCCTGCGTGTAGATTGCGGCTCGTGGGCCGCAATGACGATTACCTGCGTGTGGATTGCGGCTCGTGGGCCGCAATGACGATTGGCTGCGTGTAGATTGCGGCTCGTGGGCCGCAATGACGATTTTTTGCAGTCTGTCGTTCCTCTGAGAAACCATGCTATATGTCAGTAAATTTTACACTGTTAATATTACTGACACTGCGTCATTATCTTAATTATTCAATAAATTTCACCTCTCTACGCAAACTCTGTAAACAAATCTGACATCAAAGCGAGGGAAGCGGATGGCCCGTGCCGCGCCGAAACCGGTGAAAATCCTTGATTGCCGCGGATTTACATGTCTTGTCCGCTGCTTGGCACGAAACATGCTATAACAATACGGCATCGGATTTATACTAATGGGCGCTATCGCCCGCGCCGGATTTGCGCGCGGCGACTCGCACGGAAGCAATGTTAAGGAGAATGTGATATGAACGAAAAAATGGCTGCCGCGGGAAAATTGTCCTGGGGCACAAGGCTGCTCTATTCCGCCGGTCAGTTTGCGGACTCAATACCATTCAATATCTTCTATTTCTATTTTCTGTTTTTCTTCACGGATGTCGTGGGGCTGTCGCCGGCCGCGGGTGGCACCATATCGCTCATCGTCATCATCTGGGATGCCTGCACCGACCCCGTTATCGGCTATCTGTCCGACAATTGCAACTCGAAATATGGGCGCAGAAGGCCATTCATGATAGCCGCCATCGTGCCGCTGTTCGCGTGTACTCTGCTGCTTTTCACGGCCGTGGATTTTGGCGCGGCGGGCTCCTTCGCCTATTACCTTGTGGTGGGCATACTGTTCTGGTCGTGCTACAAGGTTTTCGTCATTCCGTATTTCGCGCTCGGCGCGGAGCTGACGCAGGATTTCAATGAGCGCAACACGCTGCGCTCCGTCGCGGGGTTCGTCATCTATCTGGCTTCGTGGTTCACGTCCGCAGGCCCGATGTTCGTCTGGGATCAGGTGCTGAAGGCGGGCGGCGACGACCGCACGGCATGGATGCTCTCGGCGGCAATCTTCGGCGCCATAGGGCTCATCGGCGGGCTCGTATGCTGGAACTTCACGCGCGGCAAGGAATTGGCGGTCCGCGAAGATCCGTCCGAGGAAAAAGCCGGCCTGAATTTCTTTACGCATTACAGGCAGCTGTTCAGCAGCCGTGCCATGCGCCATCTGCTCTTTTCGATACTGTTTTACTGCATCTCGTTTGCGATCCAGGCGGCCGCGCTCGTGTACATGATGTCGAACAACCTCGCCATGTCGGAAGCGTCGCAGGCTGTCTACTGGACGGCCTACGCGGTTATCACGTTCATTCTGCTGCCGATCATCAATGCCGCCGCAAACAGATTCGGCAAGAAGCCCGCCATGATCGTATTCAATATCATCACGGCCATAGGCTGCGTATTCTATTTTTTCAAAGGCATAGACAGCTACGCGGATTTGATTGGATTCACGATACTCTACCAGTTCGGCGGCACTTCGTTCTGGACCATCGGCTATTCGCTGACCTACGACTGCTGCGAGGTCGACGAGTTCGTCTACGGCAAGAGACGGGAAGGCTCCATCACGGGCTTCGCGTCGTTCTCACAAAAGCTCGGGTCTGCGGTGGGCATGTGGGTCTGCGGCATACTGCTGACGGTGGTGGGCTACAACGCGGAGCTGGCCGAACAGACGGCGAATGCCACGCACGGAATACTCATGATGAACACGCTGTTCCCGGGCATCGTCACGGCGGCAGGAACCATCTTCGTGCTGCTCTACCCGATTAACAAGAAAAATTTCGCGGCGCTGATGAAAAGCCTGGAACTGAAACGGCAAGGGCTCAGCTATACGACGGAAGGATTTGATGAACTGATACAAGGAGGCAATAATGGAGAGGAAAAATAAGATGAGGGCGCGCGAAGCAGGGCTGCGGCTAGAAGGGACGCCCGCGCTGCTGAACTCCATCACGGATGTGCGAGGTGTCGAGGTCGGATACGCCACGAAAATCGTCGGAAAGCCCGAGGACGCGGAAGCGGGAAGGCCGTTCGCGCGCACGGGTGTCACGGCCATCCTGCCGAGGGGACGCACGCGCAGCGCCGTGTACGCGGGTAGGCACGACATGAACGGGAACGGCGAGCTGACCGGAACGCACTGGATAGACGATTCGGGGTTCATGCACGGCCCGCTCATGATCACGAACACGAACAGCGTGGGCGTAGTGCGCGACACGGTTTCAAAATGGATGGTGGAAAACGATTATTATTATCACTACTATTATGACGGCGCCGAGATTCCCGCCTGCGGCTATTTCTATCCGACCGTCGGCGAGACGTGGGACGGCCTGCTGAACGACATCAACGGGTTTCATATAGATGCCGAGGATGTGCTGTGCGCGCTGAACGACGCCCGTTCCGGAGCGATCAGGGAGGGCAATGTCGGCGGCGGGACGGGCATGGTCTGCCACGATTTCAAAGGCGGCACGGGAACGTCCTCGCGCGTTGTCAGTACGCGGGCGGGGGAATACACGCTGGGCGTCCTCGTCCAGGCGAACCACGGCATCCGCCCGTATTTCCGGATTGGCGGCGTCCCTGTCGGCAAGCTGCTGACGGGATACAGCCCCAAGTTCAACACGCTGAGGCCCGCGCCCGGGACGGGGTCTATTATCGTAGTAATAGCTACGGACGCGCCGCTGCTGCCGCACCAGCTCACGAAGCTCTGCAAGCGCGTACCGATAGGCATCGGGCTGCTCGGCTCGGGCTACGAGAACGATTCGGGGGACATCTTCCTCGCGTTTTCGACCGCCAACCAGGACGCGTTCACTTACACCAAGACAGATATCGAGATACTTGGGGACGACCAGATGGACCCGCTCTACAAGGCCACCGCTGAAGCCGTCGAGGAATCCATACTGAACGCGCTGTTCGCCGCGGAGAGCATGACGGGGATGGGCGGCAACTACGTGCCGGCGCTCCCGCAGCGCGAGGTGATGAGCCTACTGGAAGGGTATGGCCGCAGCCCCGAGTGAGCCCGCCGCGCCGCCGGCTTGCCCGCCGGACATCGGGAATATGAAGAACAAAATTCAGTATAGCGCAGAGCCGGCAAATCGGTTATAATAGAAATCCTGTCAGACATGCAAATCGTGAAATTGAGAGGAAACTATGAGAAAAACTAGAATTATTGGAATCATGTTGGTCTTTGCGCTATTGCTGGCGGCGTTTACTTCGTTCGCGTCCGCCGACGGTGTTGAAAGAACCTCTGTGACGGTAACATCATCGTGGCTAAACAGCGTGGGCGATTACCCGAAAATCTTCGAGAAAATGAACAAGAAAATTACTATCCCAGAGACTCCCGCCACCGGCTATGGGACGGTAAAGGGCAAGTACGGCAATTACAAGGCCGATTTGAACGCCTATATGAAAATCGACCCATCGGGCAACCCGCAGTGGTGCGGGATAGTCGGGAAATACATTTACATAGCCTGCACGGAGTACGCGTCCGTCAAGAACGGCAAGGGCTGGCTTTTGAAATACGACCTAAAGAAGAAGAAGCTCGTGAAAAAAGGACCGAAATTCAATATCGGCCACGGCCAGCATTTCGGATACGACCCCAAGACGAAAAAGCTGAATTATTCCGACAGCTTCGGCGGCGGCGATAGCGTTTACGAAATCAGCCAGCAGTCACTGAAGCCGGTCGGCATATCCATCAAGGAATGGAACCGCATGATTCCGCCGAACGGCGGTTCGGGCGCAGGGCAGGGCGGCGGATTCACCTATGACAAAAACGGCAATCGGTTTTGCAGCATAGGGTACGGCAACATGAAGGGCAGCCCGCAGGGTATCGGCTACGACCGGAAGAAAAACCGTATAGTGCTCGTCTCGGACCATTCCATTGCGGCGTATGACATAGACGCACTGTTGTATCGGGGCAGGTACGCGGAAGGTTCCTCGTCAAATCTCACGGGCAAGGAGCTGCTTGCTACCGGATTTCAGACGGGCAAGGAGCTTGAATGCATCACCTTCGACAGCGCGGGATACGGTTACGTGATAACCAACAGGCCGGCGCAGGTGCTGCGGAGCTCCAAGGCAATGTATTGAGGCGCGGATAGAGGCACTGACAGACGGAATGCGCTAGGGCCCGCCGCATTCCGATATTATTATTATAATTATTCTAACTATAATTATTTGAACACGGGCCGCCTATGTGGTAAAATCAGATAATGATGACAAGGAGGAAATATTTCGGACAATGGACATAGGCGACCCTGACCCTAACAGTTACTTATGGCAAATCGTACTATTAATCATACTTATTGCTATTAATGCGTTCTTTGCCATGGCAGAGATGGCCACGGTATCAGTCAACAAGAACACGATAAAGCGGCTTGCGGACGAGGGCAACAAGAAGGCGGCCATGCTGCAAGGCATCATCGAGCACCCCAACAAATTCCTGTCCACCATACAGGTCTGCATAACGTTGGCCGGCTTTTTGCAGAGCGCGTCGGCGGCAACGGCGATAGCGGACGACCTCGGCAAATGGTTTCACGCGCAGGGCGTGGAGTACGGCCTGCAGACCGCGGTCGTCATCATCACGCTGGTGCTGTCCTTCGTGAACATCGTTTTCGGCGAGCTGGTGCCGAAGCGCGTAGCCCTGCAGCAGCCCGAGCGCATCGCCATATTCTGCGCACCCGCGGTCCAAGTGGTTTCCGTGTTCTTCAAGCCGTTCGTCGCGCTTCTGTCGGCGACAGTCCGCGTCATACTGCGTCCGTTCGGCATCAAAAAAGAGGGCGTAGACCTGGCCTACAGCGAGGACGATATCAAGTCACACCTCGAAGTCGGCATAGAGAACGGGCATATCGACGAGGAAAGCATGGAGATGATTGCGAGCGTTTTCGAGTTCGACGACAAGCTCGCCTACGAGGTCATGACGCCGCGCACTGATGTCTACATGAAGAACATCAACGACAAGCTCGCGGACTACGTTGACGAACTTTTGCAGAGCCGCCACTCGCGCATCCCGTATTTCGATTCGGACAACGACGATATCATCGGCGTGCTCTACATCAAGGACTATATCATCCAGGCGAAGAAGGTGGGCTGGGCGAGGGTCAATATCCGCAAGATATTGCAGAAGCCGCTGTTCGTGCCCGAGAGCAAGAAGATAGACGACCTTTTCCGCGAGATGCAGGAGGACAAGATCAACATGGCCTTCCTCGTGGACGAGTACGGCGGCATGTCGGGCATCGTCACGACCGAGGATCTCATCGAGGAAATAATGGGCGCGATAGACGACGAGGGCGAGGACACCGAACCGAAGCTGGAACAGGTGGCCGAGGACGAATTTCTTCTCGACGGCAACTATTATCTGGACGACCTGAACGACGAGCTGGGGCTTGCCTTCGAGTCGGACGACTATGAAACGATAGGCGGCTATCTCATCGACGCCCTCGGCGAGATTCCGGACGGCGACGACGACGAGGTCCAGGTCATCGAGGACGGGCGCTGCACGTTCCAAATAGAGTCGTGGAAGGATCGGCGCATCGACAAGGTGAGGCTGACGGTGGCGCAGGAGAGCGAAGCCGCAGGCGGCGAACCGGAAGCCGAATAATATTGAATGCGGGATAATGCGGAATAATTGAAGCGGAATAATTAAAGCGAATTTGATAGAAGCAGAATATATATAAGCGGATTAGATAGAAGCCGAATAATAAATAATAATGGAAAATGATTAAGGAGAATAATATGAGCGATAACGAAAATAACGACAGCAAGAATAACGACAACAAGAAAGACATCGGCGGCGTCTTCGTTTCGCCGGACGTAATCGTGGCGTATATCAGCCAGGCTGTGGCGGAGACCTCGGGCGTAGCTGAACTGGCCGGCAATATTTCGGACACTATTACCAAGAAAATTCTCGGCAAAGAGAGCGATTTCAAGGGCATCAAAATCGACGCGGGCGAGAACGGCTACACGATAGACATACATATCATCGTGTACTACGGCGAGCGGATTCCGGACGTGGCGTGGAACGTGCAGCAGAACGTCAAGTCGTCGCTCTCCAATGTCATGGACATCACGCTGGAGAACATCAATATCCATGTGCAGGGCGTTACGAAGAACGCAGGTGCCGCTGCTACGGCTGATGCCGCGGCCGCCGACGCGAAAGGCGAGAGCGAATAATGGCTGACAGGCGCAGCGCACGTGAGCTTCTCATGATGCTGGTCTATCAGATGTCCGTAACGGACGACTGGTCAGACGACGAAAGGGACTGCTTTCTGGCCGAAGGCGAGGGAATGCCAAAGCCGAATTACAGGCTGGACGGCAAAGCCGACCGCGCGTATTTCGACGCCGTGCTGGAAGCGGTGCGCGGCCACAGGGACGAGCTGGACGAGCTGATTGAAAAAGCCAGTCTCAACTGGAAAATCAAAAGGATATCCAAGGTGGATCTCGCCATCCTCCGGCTGGCGGCGGCGGAGATATTGCACGCGGACGACATCCCCATCTCCGTGTCCATCAACGAAGCCGTCGAGCTGGCGCGCAAATACGGCGGCGAGAAATCCTATGAATTTGTGAACGGCGTGCTCGGGAAGATAGTAGAGCCGGCATGAGCAAAGCTGCCCCCGCACCTGTGGCATGGACTGGCCGGCCGCCGGAGCCGGCGCGCGCCCTTGCGGATGCCGCGGGTGCGCCATGAAGCCCATCCGCGTATCCCAGCTGAACGCGTATATCAGGCGCATCCTCACGGCAGACCCGATTCTTGCCAATATTTCAATAATTGGGGAAGTGTCGAATTTCAAGCGGCACACGAGCGGGCATGTCTATTTTTCACTGAAGGACGCGGGCGCGAAGGTGAATTGCTTTCTGCCGTCCGGCGTGTTCGCCTCCCTGCCGCGCGGGATTGGCGATGGCGTGAGCGTCACGGCGACGGGATATATCAGCGTGTATGAGAAGGGCGGAACGTATTCCCTGAACATCAGGGAGATTGCGCCGGAAGGCGCGGGCAGTCTCGCTGTCGAGTTCGAAAAGCTGAAATCCAGGCTCGCGGAAGAAGGGCTGTTCGACGCTTCGCGCAAGAAGCCGCTTCCGGTATTTCCGTACAAGGTGGCCCTCGTGACTTCAGGCACGGGCGCGGCCGTAGAGGACATGATAAAAATAATCACGCGCAAGAATGATTTTGTGGATATCCTGATTTATCCTACGCTCGTGCAGGGCCCCGAAGCCGCCGCGCGGATTTCAGAGGGGCTTGCGTATATCAACGAGCGATTTCCCGAAGTGGATATCATCATCACGGGGCGCGGCGGCGGCTCAGCCGAAGAACTCTGGGCATTCAACGAGGAACGGGTGGCGCGGGCGATATCCGCGTCGGAAATACCCGTCATCTCGGCTGTAGGGCATGAGACGGACGTGACCATAGCCGACTTCGTGGCGGACGTTCGGGCGGAGACGCCGACCGCCGCCGCGGATATGGCCGTGCCGGACATGGCGGATATCAGGCGGAGCGTCGATGGCGCCTTCTCGTATTTGGCAAACAGCCTTGCCGCACTGACAGAGCACATGAGGATGCGGATGGACGCGTGCGCGATGCCGAAGCTCGGATATATGCTGAACGCCAGGGTCGATATGTCGCGCTTGAAGCTGGAAGGCGCGGCGGCGACTATGAGATCTGACGCGCTCTCGCGCGTGGAACGGGCCGAACGGCGCGCCGAACTAGCGCACGAAAAGCTGACGGCCTCGGATCCAGGCCGAATCATGTCGATGGGCTACGCGGCGCTGACATCAGGCGGCAAGCACATAAGCTCCGCGTCGGAGCTGCACACAGGCGACGAGGTGACGGCCAGGATGAAGGACGGCACAGCAGAGATGCGCGTGCTGTAGGGGATGGGCGGCAGCCCAGCAGAAAACAGGTCATGCAAGGCGGCATGCAACTGTGAAATCCCAGTCGGAATGCGGTATAATAGGTAGTAACAGCTTGAACACGACTGGCCCAGGCTATGTATTGTTGCCCTTCGGGAGGGATATTAATGCCAAAGAAAGAGCTTAGCTTCGAGGAAGCATTGGAAAAATTGGAGACTTGTGCGGAGAGGATTTCGTCTACGGACATAACGCTTGATGAAGCGATAAAAGCCTACGAGGAAGGCGCGGCTCATTACGAGAAATGCGACCTCATACTTAAAAGCGCGAAACAGCGCATCGTTACAATAGGCGCGGGCGGCGCCGGTACTCAAGAAACGCTTGATTTGGGCGGCGAGGAGGGCTGACATGCTTGACTACCCTGAATACACGCGCCTGTTATACCTTGTGAACGAGAACATCGAGGGCTTCATGCCTGACACGGACATCAACAGCGCACCGCTTGCGGAGAGCATGAGGTACAGCCTTCGGGCGGGCGGAAAAAGGGTGCGCCCCGTGCTGCTTTTGGCGGCCTGTGAGCTCGCCGGCGGAGACACGATGGAAGCCGTGCCGTACGCTTGCGCGGTCGAGTACGTGCATACTTATTCGCTCATACACGATGACCTTCCGGCTATGGACGACGACGATATGCGTCGTGGCAAGCCTTCGAACCACAAGGAGTATGGCGAGGCGGGCGCTATCCTCGCGGGCGACGGGCTGCTCTCGGCGGCGTTCGAAGCCATGCTGACGGATATGCAGATGTATTTCGACAAGCCTGAAATGCTGAAGCGTCGGGTGCGGGCGGCCTACGAGATAGCCAAGGCTAGCGGGTCGCGCGGCATGGTCGCGGGGCAGATGGCCGACATCGAGGCGGAAGGCAAGGATATTTCGCCCGAGATGCTTGAATACATACAGGTCAACAAGACGGCGGCGCTCATCAGGGCGGCGGTGGTCGCGGGGGGTTATATCGGCGGCGCGGACGAGGAGCTTATCTACAGCCTTGCTTCGTACGGCGAGAACCTCGGGCTCGCGTTCCAGATAGTCGACGATATCCTCGACGTGACCGGAGACGAGAACGAGATAGGCAAGGCGACGGGGCATGACGCCACCAAGAACAAGGCGACATACCCGCTGATACATGGGCTGGACGAATCGACGCGGCGCCTGAAAGACCTGACGCGCGAAGCGATCGACCGCATATCCGCTTACGAGCGCAACACGGATTTCTTCGCGGAAATCGCGCGTGAATTATCAGCAAGAACCCGCTGACCGACAGGACTATCGGCGGCGCGGCACGGAGAAAACAGAAGGGCGGTTATGCTACAAAAAGATATTTTGGACTATATATTCCCTGATGATTTGCGGGAGATGAGCGACCATGAACTGGAGCTGCTCGCCGTATCCATACGGGATTTTCTCATAACGAATGTCTCCGCGACGGGCGGGCATCTGGCTCCGAACCTCGGCGTGGTGGAACTGACTATCGCGCTGCATACGGTCTTTGACCTCGCGCGCGACAGTATTGTCTGGGACGTGGGTCATCAGGCTTATGTCCACAAGATTCTCACGGGCAGGGCGTCGGGGTTCAGCACGCTTCGGCAGTACGGCGGCATGGCGGGATTTCCGCGCAGTACGGAAAGCGAGACGGACATCTATTCGGCGGGGCATAGCAGCACGTCCATATCGCTCGCCATGGGGCTGGCCGAGGGGCGCGACATGCGCGGCGAGGACGGATATGTCGTGGCGGTAATAGGCGACGGATCCATGACGGGCGGCCCCGCTTTCGAAGGGCTGAACAACGCGGGTACAAAGCGCACGCGCATGATAGTCGTGCTGAACGACAACAATATGTCGATATCCCACAATGTTGGCAGCCTCTCGCAGCATATGAATATGCTTAGGTCCTCGCACACCTACCTCGACATGAAAAAAGAACTCAAACGCAGGCTTTCGTCGTCGCACGGCATCGGCGAAAAGCTGCTGCACGGGATGGAGCGCGTGCGCGACTCTATCCGTTACGCGATGATATCGGAGTCCATCTTCGAGGATATGGGGTTCAGCTATTTCGGGCCTATCGACGGGCACAATATCTCCGACATGCGCGATATGCTGTCGGGAGTGAAGGCGATAGATGGGCCGGTCCTGCTGCACGTGCTGACGAAAAAAGGCAAAGGCTACAAGAACGCGGAGAACCACCCCGAGCGCTTCCACGGCGTAGGGCCTTTCGATTCCATCACGGGGCTTCCGGAAAGCGTGGTGGGTACGCCCACATGGTCAGGTGAATGCGGCAAGGAATTGACGCGGCTGGCAGGAATGGACGATAGGGTCGTGGCCGTGACCGCGGCGATGGCCGACGGCACGGGGCTTGCGGATTTTGCGAGGGCGCACCCCAAGAGGTTTTTCGATACGGGCATCGCGGAGTCACATGCGGTGACCTTCGCGTCTGGGCTGGCCATGCGCGGGCTGCGCCCGTTCGTCGCG
This sequence comes from Eubacteriales Family XIII. Incertae Sedis bacterium, assembly GCA_031256875.1. Classification (GTDB taxonomy): domain Bacteria; phylum Bacillota; class Clostridia; order Peptostreptococcales; family Anaerovoracaceae; genus JAIRPC01. The sequence continues at coordinate 26,735 of JAIRPQ010000074.1, forward strand.
GTGTATTCGACCTTTCTGCAGCGCGCCTACGACCAGATAATAGAGGACGCGGCGCTCCACGAGCTGCCTGTTACGTTTTTGGTGGATCGCGCGGGGAATGTTGGTGAGGACGGCGAGACGCACCACGGAGTGTTTGACCTGTCGTTCCTCGGACACGTTCCTAATATTAGAATACTTGCGCCGTCCGACGCGGCTACGCTGCGCGCTATGCTTGAATACGCGCGGGCGAACGACGGCGGCCCGATAGCGATAAGATACCCGAAGGGCGCGGTGAGCGAGGATATCGCGCCTGCCACGAACAGTTCGCCGGCCGCCTCTGGTCTGGGTGAATTGCTCAAAAATGGGAAAAGCCGCGTACTGCGCGGAGGATTGCCTAGCTTGCAGGATGCTTGTGAAGCTGACAATGTATTGCGGGTCGGCACCCGCAATGACGTTGTTTTTGAGATAGCTGGCGGTTCTGCCGCACGGTCCGGCGGCTCTGACCCCGCGCCTGACGTTACCCTGCTCGCGGCCGGCTGTATGGCTGAAACGGCCTTGCTCGCGGCTGGTATATTGGAGGAGTCGGACATCTCTGCCGCGGTTATCGACGCGGTTTTCGTGAAACCTCTCGACAGGGATATGGTGGAGCGCGCGGTCAGGCAAGGCGCGCCCATAGTTACTATAGAGGACAATGTTTGCGGCGGCGGCTACGGCGAGGCCGTGAACAGTCTCATACTGGAGATATGCGGAACGCGCGGAAACGTGCCGAGGGTGCTGAATATCGGATGGCCCGACGAGTTCGTGCCGCATGGCGCGAGAAGCATACTGCTGGAGAAATACGGGCTTGACTCGGAGTCCATCGCGAAGCGCGTACAGTCATTTTTGGCGGGCGCGGCCGAGCGGACCGGCGGAAAGGAAGGTGCGGGGGGACTTTGAAGGAACGTCTGGATGTGATTCTGACCCGCAGGGGTATCTTTGATTCGCGCGAGCGAGCGCAGGCTTCCATCATGGCAGGCAAGGTCAGGGTGGGCGGCGTACCCGCGACTAAGGCGGGCATGAAATACCCCGAGGACGCGGACATCGAGGTCGCGGAGGACACGCTGAAATATGTCGGCAGGGGCGGGCTGAAGCTGGAACGCGCGGTGGACGAATGGGGCATCGACCTGGACGGCGCGGTCTGCGTGGACATCGGCGCGTCGACGGGCGGCTTCACCGATTTGATGCTCCAGCGCGGCGCGCGCAAGGTCTACGCGATAGACGTCGGCCGCGGGCAGCTGGACTGGAAACTCAGGAACGACGAGCGCGTCGTGAACATCGAGCGCACGAACATCAGGTATATCGACCCCGCGCTCGTGGACGAAACGCCGACCTTCATATCTATCGATGTGTCGTTCATCTCCCTGAAACTCGTGCTGCCGGTCGCTGTCTCGCTGCTCGGGAGCGGCGGCCAAATTATTGCGCTGATCAAACCGCAGTTCGAAGCTGAACGCGGCCAAGTCGGGAAAAAAGGAATAATCAGGGATGACAATGTGCGCAGGGAAGTGATCGAGAAGGTGCGCGGCTATGCGCTGGACTGCGGGCTGGCAGTCCTCGGCGTCATCGAATCCCCGATCACGGGGGCGAAGGGTAACGTGGAATATCTGATAAGGTGTGCTTATGAGTAAATACTCGCCGATGCTGCAACAATACATGGACATCAAGGAGCAGTACCAGGACTGTATCCTGTTTTTCCGTCTCGGGGATTTCTACGAGATGTTTTACGACGACGCGATAACGGCGTCTCAGGTCCTCGAAATCACGCTTACGAAAAAGACCGTGGGTGGCGGGCTGGACCGCGCGCCGCTCTGCGGGGTGCCGTATCACTCGGCGGAGTCATATATCGCGAAGCTGATCGATAACGGGTACAAGGTCGCCATCTGTGAGCAGATGGAGGATCCGAAGCTCGTGAAAGGGCTCGTAAAACGCGATGTCGTGCGCGTGGTCACGCCCGGCACGGTGACTGGCGATACCATGCTGAGCGCGAACTCGAACAATTACCTCGCGTGCGTCGCGGAGTCGGAGGACGCATACGGCGTCGCGTGGTGCGACATCTCGACGGGCGAGCTGAACGCCGCGCTCATATCTGGCGAAGGCAGGGAAGCGTCGCTCGAAAGCCGCATAGCGGTCATCGGCGCAAGCGAGCTGATACAGGCGGGCGACACCGATGAAATCGCGCGCGGCAAGAGGGTTTTCGAATCGCTGTTCGGCGCGTCGGGCGCATCGGCTTACGGGGTTTCGGACGAGCCCGTGCCCACCGCGCTCTACGGGCTTTTTCACTATCTCGACAAGACGCAGAAGCAGCAGATAGCGTATATGCGGCCGCCCGCGCTTTTGAATTATTCAAACCATATGATACTCGACAGGGCGAGCGTCCGCAGCCTGGAGCTGACGGAAACCATGTTCGACCGCCAGGTCAAGGGCTCGCTGCTCGGCGTACTCGACCGCACACACACCGCGATGGGCGGGCGGCTCATCAAGAAATGGCTGAAAGAGCCGCTGGTGGACGTGGGCGAGATACGGCGCAGGCTTGACGCGGTCGAAGCGCTGACGGAGGACGTGCTGGCGCGCAACCATATCAAGGAATGCCTGAAAGCCGTCTACGACATCGAACGGCTGGTAGGGCGCGTGTCATACGGGAGCGCGAACGCCCGCGACCTCATCGCGCTGAAGCGCAGCATCGAAGCCATCCCGGGCATCAAGTCCGAAATCGCGGACATCGGCATGGGGGGCTATCACGATGCCGGCACCGGCGCGGAGAGCGCTGATGACGGCGCACCGGACGCGGGGCTTCTTCAGGAGCTTGCGGCGGGCATGGATGAGTTCGCCGAGGCGCGTGAGATGATTTCCTCCGCCATCGTGGACGAGCCGCCGTTCACGGTCAGGGAAGGCGGCATCGTGCGCGACGGTTATTCCGAGGAGCTTGACGAGCTGAAAAATTCCGTCAAGGGCGGTCAGGATTGGATAGCGGGTCTGGAAGCGAAAGAGCGCGAGCGCACGGGCATCAAGACGCTGAAGGTCGGATACAACAAAGTCTTTGGCTATTATATCGACATCACCCACGCGAACAGGGATCTGGTTCCGCAGGATTATATCAGGAAGCAGACGCTTGTAAATTCCGAGCGCTATATCACGCTCGAGCTTCAGGAAAAAGAGTCGACCGTGCTGGGCGCGGAGGCGCGCATCAACGAGCTTGAGTACAGGATTTTCGACAGGCTCAGGACCGATTTGCAGGTATACATTCCCGCCCTGCAGCGGACGGCCGAAGCCTTGGCCGCGCTCGACGCCCTCACATCGTTTGCGGAGACCGGCTCCAAATATGGATATGTCAAGCCCGTGGTGAACGAGGGCGATGTAATAGAAATAGAGCGCGGGCGGCATCCCGTGATAGAGCGCTCGCTGAAGGAAACCGTGTTCGTGCCGAACGACGTCTATATCGACAGGGGCAAGCGCAGCATGCTTCTCATAACCGGCCCGAACATGGCGGGGAAGTCCACCTATATGCGGCAGACCGCGCTCATCGTGCTGATGGCGCAGGCGGGTTGCTTCGTGCCGGCCGAGCGCGCGCACATCGGGGCGATAGACCGTCTATACACGAGGATAGGCGCGTCCGACAACCTCGCGCGCGGCGAGAGCACGTTCTATGTAGAGATGAGCGAGCTGGCCTATATCCTGAACACGGCCACGGAAAACAGCCTGGTCATCCTCGACGAAATCGGCCGCGGCACGAGCACCTACGACGGTCTGGCCATAGCGTGGGCGGTCATTGACTACCTCTGCGGCGCGAACCGCATCAGGACGCTGTTCGCCACGCATTACCACGAGCTGACCGCGCTCGAAGGAACGGCGCAGGGGCTCGTAAACCTGAACTCGGAAACCGCGGACACGGGCGACGACGTGGTGTTCCTGCACAGGATAGCGGAAGGGCCGGCGAACAGGAGCTACGGCATCCACGTGGCGAAGCTTGCGGGCGTGCCGCGTTCCTTGCTAGGCGACGCGCAGGAAAAGCTGGACAGGCTGGAGAGCGGCAAGACGAAGCTGGACGTAAGCGGCGCTCCCGACGATTCGAAGCGCGGCGAGCCCGCGCCACCTCCGTCCGAGGCGGCGGCTAACGCGGACGCAGAAAGCGTTAGGCAAGAGCAGCCCGCACAGCTCAGCATGTTTTCATTCGCGCCGAATCCGGTCATCGACAGGCTGAAAGCCCTCGACCTGATGGCGATAACTCCTTCGGAAGCTTTCGCGATACTCGAAGATCTGAAAAAGGCGGCCGGCCGGACATAGGCGAAACCGCGCGGGCCCCTGCCAGGTTATTCGACAATGCCCCGCGATAACGCCACTGAAAAATCCACGGGATAACGCGCTGGAATAATCAGCAGCAAGAGCCGCTTTCGGCATCCCCGCAGACGCTCGAGGGCGGGCTGCAATCGAACGCGCCATAGTGTCGGGAACGGTCTCCTACCACTTTGAACGCGTTTTTGTACCTACTGTTTGATAGCATGGATGCCGTGTTGCCGCACACGAGAAGCGGCTTCCCCGTGAAGAAGCGGTGGTGGTCGTCGAGGTCGAAATAATGCGGGTGCCCCTCGATGCTTCCGTTATAATAGGCCACCTGGCCGTAGTCCTCGCAGATGTCCTCGAGGTCGTCGAGCTTGAATGCCCTGACCGTGCGCGAAGAAAATTGCGCGAAACCGACCAAGCTCTCTATTTCCTCGTTGCCAAATCCTATGCCGCTGACGCTCGTATATCTGAAATCGGCCCATCCGCATTTCATCATGAGCCTGCGAAAATCCTCTGTATACATCGCGCCGCCGAGACATTCGCCGCGCAGCACGGGGTGGTTGGCCAAGCTCTCGTCTATGCGCCTGTCGGCGAACACGTCCGAAAAATACAGCTCGCCGCCGGTCTTAAGCACGCGGTAAATCTCCCGAAACACGGATTCTTTCGCGGGGGAAAGATTTATGACGCAATTCGATATGACGACATCGACGCTGTTGTCTTCTATGCCGAGCGATTTCAGGTCCTCGATATAGCCTTGCAGGAATTTCGTGTTCGCGGACTTATAGCCGAACCTCTCGCGCTGCTCGTCCTCGTACCTGATGGCTGTTTCGATTTGTTCCGTGGTCATGTCCACGCCTATCGCGAGCCCCGATTCGCCGACGAGCTTTGACGCGATATAGACATCCCGTCCGGTGCCGCAGCCCAGATCGAGCACGGTAGCGCCGTCCAGCAACGGCGGCAGCGGCGATCCGCAGCCGTAGAACCTGTCCTTTATTTCCTCGGCGATCAATGGCAAGACCTCACGGATTTCTATCGGCGGGCTGTCTGTGCAGCAGCAAGCGCCCGTTTTCAAATCGCCCTTGCTTTTCAGCTGTTTGCCGTAATAGTCCTTTACCTGCTCTAAGATATCGGTGTTCATGACAGCCTCCTCGTCCGGTGGGGTAATAATATATGAAGATTATATACGCGGCGTTTTGGGGTGTCAATGCTACGGCTTGCGTTCATGATATAATATTCTATATGAGTGGTATTAGGCAACTTCCCAAGGAAATAGCGGACAAAATCGCGGCCGGCGAGGTCGTGAGCGCACCTTTGTCCGCGGTCAAGGAGCTGGTGGAAAACTCCATCGACGCGGGCGCGGGCAGCATCGGCGTAGAGATCGAATGCGGCGGCAAGACCTTCATTCGCGTCACGGACGACGGCTCCGGCATAGACGAGGGCGACGTGCGTCTGGCGTTCGCGCCACACGCGACCAGCAAGATAACGGAGGAGCCCGATCTCGTTTCGATAAAGACGCTCGGCTTTCGCGGCGAAGCGCTTTCGTCCATCGCGGCCGTATCGCGGCTCGAAATGGTGACGAAAACCGCAGACGCTCGGACGGCGCGCAAGGTCGTTATAGAGGGTGGGGAGTTCATCTCGGACGAGCCCGCTGGCGCGCCGGACGGCACGTCGGTCACGGTCAGGGATCTGTTCTACAACACGCCCGCGCGCCTGAAATTCATGAAGTCGGACCGCAGCGAAACCACGAAAATCGTCGATCTCATGTCGCGCATCGCCGTGGCATATCCCGATATAAAAATTCGCCTTTCTACGGGCGGAACGGTGCTGTTCTCTACGCCCGGCAGAGGCGACCGCATGAGAACCATACTGACGGTTTTTGGAGATTCGGCGGGCGAGGACTTGATACATATTGATACGCGGGAACGCGGCGCGGAAGCGGGCGTTGGCGGCAAGGCGCAGGGCAGGGCCGGCGGGACTGCCTCCGCGGGCGGGGGTTCCGGCGCGGCATCGGACGGGGGTTCGCTTCGGCTGCCGAGCCTTACCGCGTGGGTGAGCAACCCGAACCGCTCGGCCAAGACGCGGCGCAACCAGATATTTTTTGTCAACGGCAGATACGTGAAGGACGACGTTATCTCCGGCGCGGTGTCGGACGCTTATCGCGAGTTCATGTTCGAAGGGCGTTACCCGCTCGTCTATCTGTTCCTCGAAATAGACCCGTCGTTCGTGGACGTGAATGTGCATCCGACAAAGAGCGAGATAAAATTCGCGGAGCCTGCGGAAGTGCGCGAGTTTGTGAAGGGCGCCATCGCGTCCGCGCTGATGTCCAAGGCGGGCGTTCCGACGGCGCGCACCGCGCGGCAGTTCGCGTCCGCGAAGCGCGCGGAGCGCGAGTTCTATCGGCTGGGGGAGGATTCGGCTGGCGGCGAATCCGGCGGCGAGGTCCAGGGGGCTGCTGTTGCTTCGGATACTTTTGATACTTCTGATGCTTCGGATACTTCTGATACTGCGGGGGCGGAGGGTGAATTTGCCGAAATAGTAAATATCAAGCAGCTCTATAGCGGCTACGAGCCGGAGTCCACAGGCACCGTGCGCGAGAAATCTTTGTACGAAGATAATGGCCCAGAAGCCGCTCGACATGGCGGCGCGGAAACCGCTTTGTCCGGCGCGGATTCTTTGAAATCCGAAAAGCGGAAGCCGCTGGGTGCGCGTCAGAATGGCGGAGCGCCGAACCAGCAGGAGTTCCGCATCGATTATTTGCAGGTGCTCGGTACGGTGTTCGGCGCGTATATCGCGGCTGCCGACGAGGACAGCTTCTATCTCGTAGACCTGCACGCGGCGCATGAGCGCGTGAATTACGAGCTGTTCATGTCCGCGTATCGGTCGGGCGAAAAGCTGTCGCAGACCATGCTTGCGCCCGAGGTGGTGCGGCTGCCGGCTTCCGCGCGGGCGCACACGGAGGAATGGGCGGCGCTGCTCTCCGAGGTAGGGTTCGACGCCGAGATTTTTGGCGACGGGTCGCTCGTGGTGAAGTCCGTGCCCGCGTTCCTCGGTGCGGACGAAGCGATGCGGTTTTTGGGGGACATCATAGAGTCGGGTGGCGGCTCTGTGCCGGACAACGACAGGGCTGTGGAGCGCCTGATATCGAGGGCCTGCCGCGCGTCGGTCAAGGCGAACACGAAGCTCTTGGGCGAGGAAGCCCGCGCACTGCTGACAAGCCTGGCGAGCTGCGCAAACCCATACACCTGTCCACACGGCAGGCCGGTATTCCTCCGCTACACGAAATACGAACTGGAAAGGCTGTTCAAGCGGGCGTAGGCTATGGGGCATAACGCGATAATCATCATGGGGCCGACTGCTGTCGGGAAAACGGACATCGCGCTGACGGTGGCCGAAAGTCTTGGCGGCGAAATCGTTTCGGCGGACAGCATGCAGATATACAGGGGGCTTGACATTGGCACGGCTAAGCCGTCGCGCGAACAGCTGGCGCGCGTGCCGCACCATATGATAGATGTCGCCGACCCGAAAAAACCGTATTCCGCTTGGGAGTACCGCAGCGGCGCGGGCGCGGCTATCGAGGGAATTTTCGCGCGTGGCAGGGTGCCTGTCATAGCGGGCGGCACGGGGCTATACATTCATTCGCTGGTCTACGATATGGACTTCGGCGGCTCTGCGGGAGACGCGGCTCTGCGGCGTAAGTATGAACGGCTTGCGGACGAGCGCGGCGCGGAATATCTGCACGGGCTTCTCGCGGAGCGCGACCCCGCGGCCGCGGAGCGGATTCACCCGAACAATGTAAAGCGCGTCATACGTGCGCTGGAACGTATGCCAGCGTCCGCGGCCGTTGCGGACGGCAAGACGCATTCCACCGGCGGCTACGCGCCTTTCCGCTTCGAGCTGCGGCGCGGCGGGCTTATCGACCCCGTGCTTGTGCTGCTGACGCGGGAGCGCGCAGGGCTGGTGAAGCGCATCGAGCTTCGCGTGGACGAAATGCTCGGCGGCGGGCTTGTATCGGAGGTCGAGGGTCTGGTGGCGAAGGGGCTGTCCCTGGAACAGATATCCATGCTCGGCATCGGGTACAAGGAAGTGCTGGGCTATATAGGCGGCGAGTACGGCTACGATGAAATGGCGGAGCTGATCAAGATACACAGCCGCCGTTATGCGAAACGGCAGATGACATGGTTCAAGCGCTACAAGGACGCCACAGCCATAAACCTCTCCGAAGTGGGCGAGACCGGCGCGGCGGAAATTATTACTGGATTATTTACTGAACAGATAGCGCTATAGCATTTTTCATCAGGGGACATAGGGATACAATTTAATAAAACCAAAAAATTTGTTTGGCAATCAAAAAATTTGTTGACAAGCGAATTTTCATGTTGTATACTGCTCGTGTGGAGAGATGATTCTCGCCACATTATGAGGGAACATATTCAGAGGGGACACAAACGGTACGGCAACAGCTAAGGAGGACAAAATGAGAGAGACTATCAAATGGACATCCAACACTATGCCGCCTTCCGCGCACGAAAAAAGCCTGGCGCTTTTGACTGCGGACGAGGTCGGCAAGGTGCGGAATTTTCACAGGGGCATCCCGCTGTACGAGGAGACGCCGCTCGTGAAGCTCGGCGCGCTTGCGGACAGGCTGGGCCTTGGCGGGCTGTACCTGAAGGACGAGTCCTATCGCTTCGGGCTGAACGCGTTCAAGGCGCTCGGCGGTTCGTACGCCGTCGGGAAATACATCGCGCAGCGTCTGGGGAAGGACATCTCCGAAGTGCCGTTCGATGTTCTCACATCTCCAAAGACGAAGGAGCAGCTCGGCGACATCACCTTCTACACCGCCACGGACGGCAACCATGGGCGCGGCGTCGCATGGGCGGCACGGCAGCTTGGGCAGAAGTCGGTCGTGTGTATGCCGGTCGGCAGCTCGCAGTACAGGCTCCGGAAGATTCAGGCAGAAGGCGCGGAAGCGTCTATCACCGACATGAACTATGACGACGCGGTTCGGTACGTCAACGGGCTTGCGGAGAAGGATCCGAACGGCGTGATGGTACAGGATACGGCGTGGGAAGGATATGAGGAGATACCAGGCTGGATAATGCAGGGCTACGCGACGCTGGCGTCGGAAGCGGACGAACAGCTGCACGGCATGGGCGTCAGCAGGCCGACGCATATTTTCGTGCAGGCGGGCGTCGGATCGTTCGCGGGGGGCGTGCAGGGTTATTTCGCAAACGCGTATGGGCAGGACTGCCCTATTACGACTATCGTCGAATCGTCGGCGGCTGACTGCATCTACCGCTCCGCGATGCAAGGCAGCTTGGTGCCGGTCGGCGGCGACCTCACCACCATCATGGCGGGGCTCGCCTGCGGAGAAGCCTGCACCATCTCATGGGACATCCTGAAAAACAAATCCAAATTCTTCGTATCCGCGCCAGACTGGGTCGCCGCGCGCGGTATGCGTATGCTTGCCGCGCCGCTGAAAGGCGACAGCGCCGTGGTGTCCGGCGAATCCGGCGCGGTCGGCGCGGGGCTGGTCGCCGCCATCATGGAAGACGACTCATACAAGGAGCTGCGCGAAGCGCTCGGACTGGGCAGGGATTCCACCGTCCTCGTGTTCAGCAGCGAAGGCGATACGGATCCGGACAAATACAAATCAATAGTATGGGACGGCGAATGCCCGTCGATATAGCGGGATCGCCACTGACAATCAGTCACGACCGATCAACAGACGATATAATTGCCGACATAGCACAAGGAGGAAATAATGGACTACAAGCAAATCAAGGATAAGGCGGAAGGCTACAAGGCGGACATGAGCGCGTTTTTGCGCGACCTGATTCGGCTGCCCGGCGAGAGCACACAGGAAGAAGCGACCGCCGCAAGGATAGTGGAGGAGATGAAAAAGCTCGGGTTCGACGAGGCGGGCATCGACAAAATGGGGAATGCGATCGGATACATGGGCGGCGGCGAAAAGCTCATCGCGTTCGACGCGCACATCGATACGGTAGGCGTCGGCAACCCTGACAACTGGACGTTCGACCCGTTCGAGGGCTTCGAGAACGACGAGGAGATAGGCGGGCGCGGCGCAAGCGACCAGCTGGGCGGCATTGTGTCGGCGGTGTACGGCGCGAAGATCATGAAAGACCTCGGCCTGCTGAACGGCAAATACAAGGTGCTTGTGAGCGGCACGGTGCAGGAGGAGGACTGCGACGGGCTTTGCTGGGAGTACATGATAAAGGAAGAAGGCATCCGTCCTGATTTTGTCGTGATAACGGAGCCGACCGACGGCAAGATAGCGCGCGGGCAGCGCGGGCGCATGGAGATACGCGTCGAAGTGCAGGGCATTTCGTGCCACGGCTCGGCGCCCGAGCGCGGCGAGAACGCCATCTACAAGATGGGCGAAATCATAGGCGAGGTGAAAGAGCTGAACGAGCGCCTGAAGGACGATGCTTTCCTCGGCAAAGGGACGCTCGCCGTATCGCAGATATATTTCAGCTCGCCGTCGCGCTGCGCGGTGGCGGATATGTGCGCCATCTCGATAGACAGGCGCCTGACGGACGGCGAAACATACGTTTCCGCGCTTGAGGAGCTTCGCGCGCTGCCCGCTGTAAAGAAGCACGGCGCCGAAGTCACCATGTACAAATACGACAGGCCGAGCTACACGGGCAACGTCTATCCGATCGACTGCTTCTTCCCGACATGGGTCATCCCCGCGGACGCGCCCGAAACGCAGGCTGCCGCAAAAGCGCACCGCGAGCTGTACGGCGAGCCCGTCGTTGACAAGTGGACGTTCTCGACGAACGGCGTCTCCATCATGGGGCGCAACGGCATACCCTGCGTAGGCTTTGGCCCCGGCCGCGAGGATCAGGCACATTCGCCGAACGAAAAAACGTGGAAGGCCGACCTGGTGAAATGCGCGGCGGTCTATGCTGCGATACCGTCGGTATACACGGAGGAGATGTAAGGAATAATCGTTCCACAAATCATTTATTGAGCAAAAAATATTCAGCAATAATTATTGGACAATTATTGAACAATTATTATTGCACAAATAATAAGGAGGAGGACATAATGGCTGTAATAAAGAAAATTCAGGACAAGCTTTCGGCGCTCGATTATTCGGGCATGTACGGGGACGATTTCTTTCTGACCTGGGAGAAAACCTATGACGAAATCATGGCAACCTTCACGGTGGCTGACGCACTGCGCGCACTCAGGGAAGCGGGCGCCTCGCCGCGCATCTTCGACAGCGGCCTCGGCATCTCGCTGTTCCGCGACAATTCCACGAGGACAAGATTTAGCTTTGCGTCGGCCTGCAACCTGCTGGGGCTGGCAGTACAGGATCTGGACGAGGGCAAATCGCAGATAGCGCACGGCGAAACCGTACGCGAGACCGCGAATATGGTTTCGTTCATGGCGGACGCCATCGGCATCCGCGACGATATGTATATCGGCAAGGGCAACGCGTATATGCGCGAGGTGTCGAACGCGCTGAAAGAGGGCTACGCGGACGGCAACCTGGAGCAGCGCCCGACACTCGTAAACCTTCAGTGCGACATAGATCACCCCACACAGATAATGGCGGACATGAACCATATCATTGACACGTTCGGCGGCGTGGAGAATCTGAAGAACAAGAAAGTAGCGATGACATGGGCGTACTCGCCCTCATACGGCAAGCCGCTTTCCGTGCCGCAGGGCATCATCGGGCTGATGACGCGCTTCGGGATGGAGGTCGTGCTCGCGCACCCCGACGGCTATGAGGTCATGCCCGAAGTGGAGGAGGTCGCGAAGAAGAACGCGGCCGAGAGCGGCGGCTCTTACAGCAAGACCAATTCGATGTCGGACGCGTTCGAGGGCGCGGACATCGTGTACCCGAAAAGCTGGGCGCCCTTCAAGGCTATGGAGAAGCGCACGAAGCTCTACGGCGACGGCGACATGGACGGTATCGACGCGCTCGAAAAGGATTTGCTCGCGCAGAACGCGGAGCACAAGCAGTGGGAATGTACGGAAGCCCTCATGAAAAAGACGAACGGCGGCGAGGCGCTGTATATGCACTGCCTGCCCGCGGACATTTCCGGCGTCAGCTGTTCGGAAGGCGAAGTCGAAGCGTCCGTATTCGACCGCTACCGCGTACCGCTCTACAAGCAGGCGAGCCATAAGCCGTACATCATCGCCGCCATGATTTTCCTCAGCAAAATCAAAGACCCCTGCGGCAAGATAGACGAACTTATCGCGCGCGGCATTCCGAGGTATTTCGGCTGATTGCGGCGGGCGGCATTTTGCCGGAACTCTGACATGGCATGCATGACAGGAGGAGAATGCGATGACGGTACAAAAAGAAAACAAGGGAAGGGTCGTTGTGGCGTTAGGAGGGAACGCCCTCGGCGACAATCTCGATGAACAGATGGTGGCTGCGAAAAAAGCCGCTGTCGCGATAGTGGATCTGGTCGAGTCGGGATATGAGGTGGCGCTGATACACGGCAACGGCCCGCAGGTCGGAATGATAGAAACGGCGTTTGAGACCGCGTCAAAAGCGGAGGAGGATTTCCCGATATTGCCCATGTCCGTGTGCGTGGCTCTCAGCCAAGGCTATATCGGTTACGATTTGCAGAACGTTCTCAGATACGAGCTGGACAGGCGCGGGCTAAAGGCTCCTGTGGCTACTATTGTCACCCAGGTGGAAGTGGACCCGAAAGACGCCGCGTTCACGCATCCGACAAAACCCATAGGTGGGTTCATGTCAGAGGAAGCGGCGGAAAAACTTCGCGGCGCCGGCGTACCCGTAGTCGAGGACAGCGGCCGCGGATATCGCCGAGTCGTCGCGTCCCCTATGCCAATCGGGATAATAGAGAAGGACGTGATAACCGCGCTGCTTGAAGCCGGACAGATACCCATCGCGGCCGGCGGCGGCGGTATCCCCGTCGCCAACGACGGCGGCCAGTACAAGGGCATGGGCGCCGTGGTCGATAAGGACAGAGCCGCCGCGAAGCTCGCGGAGCTTATCGGCGCAGACACGCTCATCATACTTACCGCCGTGGAAAAAGTCATGATTAATTTCGGAAAGCCGGACGAGAAGGCCATAGACCGCATGACCTCCGCGGAAGCGGAAGCCTATATAGAGGAAGGGCATTTCGGAAAAGGCTCCATGCTGCCGAAGGTGGAAGCGGCCGTGTCGTTCGTGAAGTCCGGCGCGGGCGGCAGCGGCAAGACGGCGCTCATCACCATGCTGGACAAAGCGAAGGACGGCATAGAAGGGCGCACCGGCACCATCATTACATGTTAACAGGCATAGGGCGACAGTTATTCACCCAATAAAAAGAAAGCGGTGTACTGGGATGTTAAAGCCAAGGTTAAATAAAAGCAACAGAGACGATTTGGAGATGATTCACGAACTAGACGGGAGACCCGCATTCAGCATCGCTTTCCCGCTCGGCTTGCAGCACGTGCTGACAATGTTCGTGGGAAACCTCGCGCCGGTGCTTATCATATCAAGCGTCGTAAACGAATCGTCCGGTGAAGTTATCGTAACACCCATTCAGAAAATCGTCATGATTCAGTGCGCGATGCTCGTCTCGGGACTGGCGACATTGCTGCAGCTCTATCCGGTCAAGATAGGGCGCTTCAGGATAGGGGGCGGGCTGCCAATCGTGATGGGAACGTCGTTCGTATTCGTTCCGACGATGATAGTCATAGGGCAGACCTACGGCGTCAACGCGATTTTCGGCGCGACTCTGCTCGGCGGCCTTGCCGAAATCGCGCTCGGGATTTTCCTGAAACCACTCAAACAGATACTCACATCATTGGTCATAGGCTGTGTGCTGCTGTCGGTCGGGCTGAACCTGCTCCCCGTCGGCATTCAGTATTTTGCGGGCGGTTCGGGCGCGCATAAGGCCGCCGAAAACGTGGAACGGCTCTCTGCTGCGGGCATGGAGATCCCCTCGGAGATATCGCGCGCCGCCGCGGACTACGGGTCATGGCAAAACCTGCTCATCGGTTTCACCGTGTTCCTCGTCATCGTACTGCTGCAAAGATACGGGCGCGGCATGATGTCCTCCATGTCGATTTTGATGGGCATCATCGCGGGGTATGCGCTGTCGTTCGCGCTCGGCATAGTCGATGTATCGGCGGTCGCAAACGCGAGCGCGGCCTCCGCGCCGATACCGTTTTTCATCAGGCCGGAGTTCCACACGGAAACGATGGTGTCGATAGCGCTTCTGTATGTCATCTGCGGGCTCGAAACGATGGGGAATGTCAACGGCATCACGGTAGCGGCGTTTGGGCGCGAAGCCACGAACGCCGAAGTATCGGGCGCTGTTATCGCGGACGGCGTGGGCTGCATGTTCGCAAGCGCATTCAACGCGCTGCCCAACACGGCCTTCGGGCAGAACGCGGGCATCGTCGCCATGACGAAAATCGTGAACAGGTGGTGTGTCGCGACGGGCGCGTTCGTGCTTATCGCCGCCGGTTTCTTCCCGAAGGTGGGCGCCGTGTTTTCGATAATGCCGCAGAGCGTTCTGGGCGGCGCGGTGATCACTGTCTTCGGCATGATCATGATCAACGGCATCAAGCTGATATGCCTGGGCGGGCTTACGGATCGCAAGGTCATGGTGGTGGCCGTCACGTTCGGGCTCGGCTACGCGATGAGCAAGACGCCGCTGCTCATAGGCGTCATGCCCGAGCCCCTCGCGTTCATCTTTCAGGATTCATCCATAGCGGTGTGCATAGTGGCGATCCTCGCAAACCTGCTTTTTGTCGGGCGGGCGCGCCAGTAATTTGCGGCGAAAACGGCAGTCGCGATAATGAATCGATGAGCAAAGCAACTGTACTTGATAGAGGTAATGGTTAGAGAATAATTGTAGCGGGGCAGCGGCAGCCGGAGTAAGCGCCCTGACCCTACAGGAGGAAAGAGATGCAAGAAATAATGACGCCACAGCCATTTCATGTGCTGATGGAAACGGCGCTTCGCGAATACAGTCAGGAGGGATCTGTGTTCGGAGTGCGCAAGGAAAAATTTTATCGGAATCAAAACGGCGCCGGTACGAAAATCTGGGGTACGGAGCTGGCTTCTCCGATTGGTCCGGCCGCCGGACCGAATACGCAGCTCGCGCAGAATATCGCCGCTGCGTTCCTGGCCGGCAGCAGGGTGATAGAGCTCAAGACCGTGCAGATAATGGACGGTGAGGAGCTTCGCAACTGCGTGGCGCGCCCGTGCATCAACGCGGCCGACGAATGCTACAACGTAGAATGGTCGACGGAACTGACCGTGCGCCAGGCCATGGACGAATATGTGAAGGCGTGGTTTCTCGTGCATGCCCTCGGGATCGAATACGGGCTGGACACGGGAGTGATATTCAACATGAGCGTGGGCTACAGCCTCGAAGGGATCAAATCAAAAAAAATCGACAGCTATATTGAGGGCATGAAGCAGGCGGGCGGATATCCCATCTGGCGCGAATGCAGGGAATGGCTGCTCGCGAATCTGGACAGGTTCGAACGCTTTGGCGAGAGCGACCTCGCGGCTATCAGCGAAACGGTCTCGGACAGCATCACGCTCTCCACGCTGCACGGCTGCCCCGCGAACGAGATAGAGCAAATCGCAGACTATCTCTTAACGGAGAAGCTGGTTCACACATATGTGAAATGCAACCCTACGCTGCTCGGATACGGCGAAGCGCGTAGCCTGCTGGACTCTATGGGCTACGGGTATATCTCGTTCGACGAGCGCCATTTCAAAGAGGATCTGCAGTTCGCGGATGCCGTAGCCATGATAGGGCGGCTTTCGCAAACGGCTGAGAAGCTGGGGCTTTGCTTCGGCGCCAAGATAACGAATACCTTCCCCGTCGATATAAGGCGTGGCGAGCTGCCTGGCGACGAGATGTATATGTCGGGTCGTGCGCTGTTCCCGCTTTCGCTGACCGTCGCGGCTAGACTGTCGGAAGCGACGGGCGGGAAACTGGCGATTTCCTATTCGGGCGGCGCAGACGCATTCAACCTCTCACAGCTGCTGGAATCCGGCGTGAAGCCCGTCACCTTCGCGACCACGATACTGAAGCCCGGAGGTTACGAGCGCATCTGCCAGCTGGCCTCCATCGCGGAGTCCGCGAAGATGCCCGCGGGGGCTTTCGCAGATCATGCCGCGCTCACAAAATTCGCGTCCGGCTTGGACGGCTGCGAGCGCTACCGCAAGGAGTACAGGGAAGGCGGCGTGCGAAAGAACGATAATCCGCTCCCGCTGTTCGACTGCGGCAGCGCACCGTGCAGTGCGGACGGCTGCCCCATAGGTCAGCAAATTCCAGCATTTTTAGAACAAATATCCAAAGGAGATTTTCAAAAAGCTTTCGATATAATAGTGAACGATAATGTGCTGCCGGCTATCACGGGCGCTATCTGCGACCATCAGTGCCAAGGCAAGTGTACGCGAATGGATTACGAAGATCCGGTGATGATAAGGCAGGGTAAGAAACTCGCGTCGGATAACGCGCAGAGCGCGTATGTCAAATCGGTTTCGCCGCCCGCGCTGCGCACGGACAAAAAAGCCGTGGTGATAGGTGCTGGGCCCGCCGGTCTGTCCGCGGCAGCCTATCTTCGCAGAAACGGCATGAAGGTCACGGTGCGCGAAAAGCTGGATCGGCCGCTCGGCATCGTGTCGCATGTGATACCGGCGTTTCGCATCTCCGATGAAGAAATCTCGCTCGATGTCAGCCTGGCCTCGGCGCTCGGCGTGGATATCGAATACGGGACTTCAGCAGATTTGAATATCGAAGCGCTTCGCGCGGAATACGATTTTGTCATACTGGCGACCGGCGCGTGGGGGCAGGGAGTCGGCTCGCTGAAACCTGACGGCAAGAAGGTGATAGACGCGCTCGATTTTCTCGCGGCTTCGCGAAGCAGCGACCTGGCACTTGACCTAGGCGCACGCGTCGGCATCGTCGGCGGCGGTGATGTCGCCATGGACTGCGCGAGAGCCGCGGCACGCAATAAAGGCGTTGACCGCGCGGAGATAGTCTATCGCCGCACGAAGGCATACATGCCCGCGCAGCGTGAGGAGATAGAGCTCGCCGAAAGCGACTGCGTGGTTTTCAGGGAGCTGCTTTCGCCTGTCTCTTTTGAGGACGGCGTGCTGGAGTGCAGTAAGATGGCGCTCGGGGAATATGACGAAAGCGGCCGCCGCAGCGTCGTGCAATGCAGCGGAACGGAGTCTCTGAATTATGACACGATAATAAGCGCGGTCGGTGCGCGCGTCATCTCGGAGACTTTCCTCCAAAACGGCATCGCAACGGACGCGAGCGGGCATCCTGCCGTGGATGAAAACTGCGAAACCTCAGTCTCCGGAGTATTCGCCTGCGGAGACTGCAAGTCAGGCCCCGCCACCGTCGTAAAAGCGATGGCCGACGCGAAGCGGGCAGCCATAGCGATACTGAATAAAATCGGACTGGAGCCTGATTTCCGCAGCTTCGATACGGAGACCACGCGGGAAGCCGCACTCGCGAAGAAGGGCGTACTCACGGCGGCCTGCGCGGATGCCGGCGACGCAAAGCGCTGTCTGTCCTGCGCTACTGTCTGCGAAATCTGCGCGGATGTCTGCCCGAACAGGGCGAACATCTCTGTCTGTGCGGGCGAACCGTTCGGACACAGTCGGCAGATAGTGCATCTCGACGACATATGCAACGCCTGCGGCAATTGCAGCACGTTCTGCCCGTCGGCGGGAGATCCGTACAAGGACAAATTCACCATTTTCGGCACAGAGGAAAGCTTCGCTACAAGCTCGGCGCACGGCGCGGTGCGGGTGGGCGAACGCCATTACAGGATGCGTCTCGAAAACGGCGATGTGGTGGGCGGCGTACTGGGCACGGGCGCTCTGCCGGACGCGTATGAAGCGATGGTTAACGCCATGGAAAAACGTTACCCCTATCTCTTGCCCACGGCGATGTAGCGTTTTAATTACCGGAGGTTATTCAATGGATATTCTGATCACAAACGGAACACTGGTCACGCGGGACGAAGCTGCGCCATTCATCGAAAACGGCGCGGTCGCGATAAAGGGCAGCGAGATCGCCGAGGTCGGTGACGCAAAGACGCTCGCCGCCAAATACGCGGGCGCCGAGATAGTGGACGCGAAGGGGCGGCTCGTCATGCCCGGGTTCATCAATACGCACATGCATTATTACAGCACGTTCGCGCGCGGCGTGAATTTCGGAGGACGGCCCGCGACCACCTTCGGCGAGGTGCTGCGGGGGCTCTGGTGGAAGCTGGACAAGCTGCTCACGCTTGACGATGTTTATTACAGCGCCGTGGGGCCGATGATCGACGAGGTGCGGATGGGCGTGACGAGCGCGATAGACCACCATGCCAGCCCGATGGCCGTGAGGGGCAGCCTGTTCAAGATAGCCGAGGCCGCCGCGCATATCGGCATACGCAGCAATCTGTGTTACGAGATTTCGGACAGGGACGGCGAGAGCGTCGCGGACGAGGGAATCGCAGAGAGCGTGGATTTCCTGAAGCACTGCGCGGGGGCGGGAGACGACATGCTGAAAGGGCTATTCGGAATGCACGCGCAGATGACCGTCAGCGCGCGCACTTTAGACAAGGTGGTTTCCGCAGCCGGAGCCTCGGGCGCGGGGTTCCATATCCACGCGGCAGAGGGTATCGAAGATGTCGTTAACGCGCTGTCAAAATACGATATGCGCGTGGTGGAACGCCTGTTCAGGCACGGCGTGTTGAACCGCGATTCCATCGCCGTACACTGCGTGCATGTGACGGACGAGGAGATAGGCATGCTGGCTGAGAGCGGCGTAGCTGTCGTGCACAACCCCGAGTCGAATATGTCGAACGCGGTAGGCACATCGCCCGTCTTGAAGATGCTCGAAGCCGGCGTCCTCGTCGGGATGGGAACGGACGGCTATACGAGCGACATGACCGCGTCGCTCCGCGCCACGCATGCCCTCCACAAACACGCGGCGGGAGTGCCCTCCGTGGCATGGGGCGAGCCACACGCGATGCTTTTCGAAAACAATCGCGAGATAATGAACCGCTTCCTGGAGGGTTCTGTCGGCACCCTGAAGAAAGGGTATCTGGCGGATATCATCGTGGTGGACTACGACGCGCCTACGCCCGTTACCGAGGATACCATATCAAGCCATATACTGTTCGGCATTTCGGGGCGCAGCGTGGACACGACTATTATTAACGGAAAAATAATAATGAAGAATCGCGAGCTTTTGTGCGTGGACGAGGAAAGACTTGTGGCCGAGTCACGCGCGCACGCGAAAGCGCTTTGGAACAGGATTTGACGATATTGACGGATTGGCACAGGAGAAGAAATCATGGCAGCGAACCAGGCAATCACTATCAATGGACAGGCATACGAAATCGCAGGCGACAAAACACTGCTTAGATTTCTGCGCGATGACCTTCGGCTGACTTCGGTCAAGGACGGGTGCAGCGAGGGTGCATGCGGCACATGCACGGTTATCGTAGACGGGAAAGCGGTCAAGGCATGCGCGCGCAAGCTCTCCGCGCTTGACGGCTCGGAGGTGGTTACCGTCGAGGGTCTCAGCGAGCGGGAGAAAACAGTGTACGCAGGGAGCTTCGCGGCGGCGGGAGCCGTGCAGTGCGGATTTTGCATCCCGGGCATGATAATGTCCGCGAAGGCATTGTTGGACAAGAACGACAGCCCGACCCGCGCTGATGTGAAGAAAGCGATCAAGGGCAATATCTGCCGCTGCACGGGCTATGTGAAAATTGAGGAAGCCATACTGCTCGCGGCCGAATGTTTCAGGTCGGACGCACCTGCGCCGAGCCTCGGCGAAACGGCGGGGATATCTGATGACTGCACGCGCAGCGACGCGCTGGAAAAAGCGCTCGGTACAGGGAGGTTCGCAGACGACATATATATAGAAGGAATGATTCACGCGAAGGCTGTCCGAAGTCCCGCGCCGCGTGCGCTGATCAAGAGGATAGACACGGCCGCGGCGGAGAAGCATCCCGACTGCATACGCGTTCTCACGGCCAAGGACGTGCCGAACAACAAGCTGGGGCATATACGGCAGGACTGGGACGTGATGATAGCGGAAGGTCAGGAAACCAGGTACATCGGCGACGCGCTGGCGCTCGTAGCGAGTTCCAGCCAGGGCAGCCTGGACGAAATCATCTCGCTCATCGAGATTGACTACGACGAGCTGCCACCCGTGCTATGCCCAACGGACGCGCTGAAGGCGGACGCGCCGCTGATTCACAGCACGGGCAATATTATGTCAAAGGAATATCTAAGGCGCGGCAATGTCGAGGAGGCTTTGAAAGACTCCGCATACGTCGTCACGAAAAAATATTTCACGCCGCACAACGACCACGCGTTCATGGAGCCGGAATGCGCGGTGGCCGCACCCGACGGCGAAGGCGGGCTGCGGCTCTATACGGGCGGGCAGTCCGTATACGACGACCGGCGCGAAGTCGCGAATATGCTGAAGCTCCCCGCGGAGAAAGTGCGTGTTACGTCCATGCTGGTGGGCGGCGGGTTCGGCGGCAAGGAGGACATGAGCGTACAGCATCACGCCGCGTTGATGGCCTGGCACACGGGGCGGCCTGTCAAGGTGAAATTCTCGCGGCAGGAGAGCATCGACTTCCACACGAAGCGCCACGCGATGGAGATGGAGTTCACGACGGGCTGCGACTCCGAGGGGCGGCTTACGGCGATGAAAGCGGTGCTGGTCGCGGACACGGGCGCATACGCTTCACTCGGCGGCCCCGTGCTGCAGCGCGCGTGTACGCATGCCGCGGGGCCGTACAATTTTCAGAACATCGACATTCTCGGCATGGCCGTCTACACGAACAATGTCGTATCAGGCGCATATCGCGGCTTCGGCGTGACACAGAGCTGCTTCGCCATGGAGAGCAACCTGAACCTGCTCGCGGAAAAAGTGGGGATATCGCCATGGGAAATCCGGTACCTGAATGCCATAAGGCCAGGCCAGGTGCTGCCGAACGGCCAGATAGCCGACCCGAACACGGCGATGGCCGAAACGCTCGAAGCCGTCAAGGACGTGTACGAAGCGCATCCCCGCGCGGGTATAGCCTGCGCGTTCAAGAACAGCGGCAAGGGCGTTGGGCTGAAGGACATAGGGCGATGCACGCTGTCGATCGATGGCGGCAAAGTCCATGTCCGCACGTCCGCCGCGTGCATGGGGCAGGGGATAGCTACCATGTGTATGCATATGGTCTGTGAAGCGACAGGCCTGTTGCCGAAGGATATCGTACACGAAGCGCCCGATACCGTAAGGACGCCGGATTCGGGCACGAGCACCGCGTCGAGGCAGACCGTTATGACGGGTGAAGCGACCAGGCGCGCCGCCGCGAAACTGCGGGAAGCGCTCGACGCCGAAGGTTCGCTCGCAGCCCTCGAAGGCGGCGAATGGCACGGCGAATTTTCGGCGGTCACAGACCCCATGGGCGCGGCTAAAGATTTTCCGGTCAGCCATGTGTCGTACAGCTACGCCACCCAGGTCATGCTGCTGGACGAGGAAGGCAGGGTCGAGCGGGTAGTAGCCGCCTACGATGTCGGTTCGCCCGTCAATCCACGGTCGTGCGAGGGGCAGATCGAGGGCGGCATCGTCATGGGGCTCGGGTTCGCGCTGACCGAGGATTTCCCGATAAAGGACGGCAGGCCCACCGCAAAGCTCGGCACCCTCGGCATAATGCGCGCGCCGCAAGCTCCGCCTATTGACGTGAAATTCACGGAAATAGAAAAGGACAGGCTGTTTGAATATTCCTATGGGGCGAAGGGCGTCGGCGAGCTATGCCTTATCCCGACCAGCCCCGCCGCCGCGCATGCATATTACAGAATGGATGGCGTACACCGAAACCGCCTGCCGCTTCGGGATACATATTACCGCAAAGGCTGACCGGCTCGGGCGACTCAAACATTTTGTCAAACTTTTTGAGAGAAAAAAATAAAATATGTTGAATGTCAAGGACTCGTGTAATATACTGGTATCATGATGAACAGGAAACAGGAATTTAAACGTATGAAGCCTATGCTGCTCGGGATAGCGAAGGGCATTGCCGCGCAGTTCGGCGAGCGCTGTGAGGTCGCGGTACACAATCTGTCGCGGGGGCCGTCCAGCACGATAGAGATCATCGAGAACGGGCATGTGTCGGGCAGGCAGATAGGCGACGGCGCCAGCGAAATCGTTCTCGAAGCGCTGAAGGACCGCGACATCAAGGACCGGCACAATTATATTACACATTCCAAAGACGGCAAGATGATGAAGTCCTCTACCATCAACGTCAGAGGCGAATCAGGGGATGTGGTCGCCGTTATTTCCATCAACTACGACATCGGAGATCTGCTGCTCACGCAGAAGGTCATTGGCGAGCTTATCGAAACGGACGAGAAGCCGCCCGCGGATACGGACACGATCACGAACAACGTCAGCGACCTGCTCGAAAAGCTCATCGAGGAATCGCGCATGGAGATCGGGAAGCCCGTCTCCGCGATGACGAAAGAGGACAAGGCTCGCGCCGTCCGCTTCCTCGAAAAGAAGGGTGCGCTGCTCATCAAGAAAAGCTCGGAGCGCATCAGCGAGTATTATGGGATTTCGAAATACACGCTGTATAACTATCTCGGCGGCGACGAGTGAAGCTATGTTACTTGAATGATATTACTTGAATGATATTACTAGAATAATATTACTTGAATAATGAATGGAGAATTTGAGATGGAATGCAAGATGGAAAGAAAAATAATCGCAACCGATAAGGCGCCGGCCGCCATAGGGCCATACGCGCAGGCGAACAGGCTTGGGGATATGATATTCACGTCGGGGCAGATTCCGCTCGACCCGTCCACGGGTGAGGTCGTTGGACAGACTGCGGCGGAGCAGGCGGCGCAGGCGATCGAAAACCTGGCGGCGGTGCTGGACGCGGCGGGAAGCGGTCTGGGCAATGTCGTGAAGACGACGGTGTTCCTGACCGATATCGGCGATTTCGCGGCGGTGAACGAGGTGTACGCGCGGTATTTCAGCGGGGACATGCTGCCGTCCAGGTCGGCGGTCGGCGTGGCGGATTTGCCGAAAGGGGTCAAGGTCGAAATCGAGGCCATCGCGTATTGCGGGTAAGTAGAGCGACCGAACGAGCTTTGGTAAAACCGTCAGTTTCATCATCTAGCCGCGATACTGTATAATGTCAGTATGGCGAAAGAACTGCGTATTCACAACAAGAGCGACAGACCGGACAATGTAGTCTTGAAAGAGGTGCTGACGGACGAAAAGAGCGCCGCCATTGAGCGCGAGCTGCCGAATTTTCTGCGCGGCTTTTTCATCTATCTGAAAGGGAACGTGCTGCCCGCGACGCGGCTCGCCTACCTCGGCGACATCCGATTTTTCATGCGCTATCTGATAGACGAAACCGATCTGACGGAAGCGCGGGACCCGAAGGATATCAAGCAGTCCGACCTCGCGGGCATGAAAGCCATGGACGTTAACATCTTCCTCGACTACTGCCGGCGTTACAAGGTCGAGCGCGAAAAGGGCATCTACGTTTTCCAGAACGACAACAAATCCCTGGCGCGGAAGCGCTCGTCCGTTTCGGTGCTGTTCAAATATCTCTACCGCGACGAGCTGATCCCAAAGAATATCACGGACGGCTTCGACCCGATACGCCTTCCGAAGGCCGGCGACCGCGAGATAAAGCGGCTGGACGACGACGAGGTGATGGTCATGCTCGATGCGGTGACGCACGGCACGGGGCTGTCCGCCCGCGAGAAAACCTATTGGCAGCGCACGCGCCTGCGCGACCGCGCCATTCTCATACTGTTTGTTACCTATGGCCTGCGGCTATCGGAGCTGAGGGAGCTAAACCTTTCCTCATTCCATTTCGGGCGCGGCGAGTTTCGGATATTCCGCAAGCGCGGCAAGGAAGCCACCATGCCGCTGAACAACACGGCTGGCAAGGC
>JAIRPQ010000142.1 GCA_031256875.1 Eubacteriales Family XIII. Incertae Sedis bacterium
TACGCGGAGGGCACGATCGACCGCTCATACGCGCCCGACATCAGCGAGAAAAAAATTCGCATAGACGGCGGCGACTGCGAGGGCTGCGGCGAATGCATAGAGCGCTGCCCAAACAAGGCGATACACATGACCGCCAGTGGCACAGCCGCGGTAGACCACGGGATCTGCCTGACCTGCGGGTACTGCGCGCCGGCCTGTCCGGTCAGAGCGATCATCATGTACTAGCCAAACGCTGCTCATTGCGTGCCGCCGCCGCCAAGCCCCCTACTTAATCCCATGCTTCCTGTACGACGTCGGCGACAACCCGTACTTATTCTTGAACTGCCGCATGAAATTTTCGGGGCTTGAATAGCCTACGGACGTGGATATATTCGCGATGGTCATGCCCGTGGTGTCCAGCATTTCGAGCGCTTTCTCGAGCTTGACCGTTCGCAGGATGTCCGTATACGTCATGCCCGAGTGCTTCCTGATATAGCGCGACAGGTACTGCTCCGCAAAATGAAAATGCTGCGCCAGCCCGCTCAATGTCACGTCCGCGTAGTTCTCGCGTATATAGTCGAAGATGCTTTCCATGCGATGGTCCTTCGCCACCTGCCCGCACTCGGACGCGTCGCCCTGTGTCCGCAGCAGCCTGAAAAAAATCGTCGTCAGTATCTGGTTCATCATCTGCCTGTGGTACAGCTCCTTGTTGTAATGCTCCACGTACAGCTCCGCGAACAGATGCTTGATTCGCTCGTCCCCCCTGTCCTCGAAGAACATGAACTCGTCGTATTCCCGCAGGTACATGGTGGAAATAAAAAAGTCAGCGAGCATATTCCTGCCCGACAGCAGCGCGGGGAAGGCGTTCTTGAATGTGCTCTTTCGCACCTTGACGTTCATCACGATGCTCTCGTCGTAGACGCTGACCGTGTGCCGCGCTTCCGGCGCTATTACGCACAGATCCCCCTCCGTCATATCGAGAGCCTTGTTCTCAAACTCGATATGGCTGTGTCCGCTATAAACATAGTGTATCTCGTAGAAGCTGTGAAAGAAATTCCACGCGGGCATATAGCGCGGGTGCTTGTGGATGAAGATGTCCTTCATCTCGTTGGCCCACACCCAGCTCTCGTCGCTGAAATGCAGATCAAGCTCGTCCTTCAGTTCGGGCAACACGAAATGATGCCTGCTGAGATACTCGGGGTCAAGCTTTTTCAGAAAATGCCTCAGCTCGGCGGGGTTGCCTTTCACCTCGCTATACTCGCGATAGAGCCGCTCCTCCTCGGTAAATTCGCGGAGATGTCTATCGAGTCCAACCATATCCATACGGTTATTCTAACACAAATACAAGCCCTGATAAATACGTGCCGTTAATAACGCCATGAATAATAACAGCCAATAATAAATACGCGCCGTTTAAAGAGAGAAATCGCTCAAGAATTTTTTATAGGCTGCGTCGTCGCGCGCGGCAAGGGCCGGCTCAAAATGCCTGAAGTCCACGCTGCTGCCGACGATGGCCCTGCCTTCGCCCACCTCCGATATCTCGCCGCTCGCAATCAGCTGAAATATCACATTGCCAAAAACAGAAGCGTCTGCGGGCCCGCACACGACGGGTAGCCCCGTGACATCGGCGGTCCTCTGCGCGGTCAGGCTGTCATTGCTGCCGCCCCCGATGATATTGATGGAGCCAAAATCGCGACCGCGAAGCTGTGCCAGCTTTTCCATCGCCCACCTGTATTTCATCGCAAGGCTTGTGCCGACGCATACAGCGAACTCCGCAGGCGAAGATGGGGCGGCTCCGTATTTCTCCATACAGACACCGGATATTTTTTCGCGCATGCCGAGCGGCTCAAAAAAAGCCGGCGCGTCCACGTCGATAACAAACCTGTAAGGGTCGAGCCGCGCCGCCTCCGCGTCGAGCTTCGCAAAGCCGCCGCGCATACACGCAGGCCCGTATTCGCGAAGCACCTCCTGCATTATCCAGTTCCCCATGACATTCCGTATCAACCGGTGATGCCCTTCTATGCCGCCCTCGTTCGCGATATTGTGCCTGAACCCGAAATCGCTGATGACAGGCCCCGCGCTCTCGCAGCCGGCGAGCGACCATGTGCCGCTGCTGATGACGAGCGTGTTCTCGTCCGCGCGCGCCGCCATAAAAGCGGAAGCCGTATCGTGTTCGGCAGTCACGACAGCTTTGATATCCCTGCGCGCGGGAATGCCGATGCCCTCCAGCACGGACGGCGAGACAGTGCCGGCCACCGTGCCCGCAGACGCAAAGGGTGCGAAGATGCCGCGTCCTATTCCGAATCTCTCCAGCACCTCGCAAGACCAGTCCGAGGCGCCGTGGTCATACATCTGCGTGACCGACGCGATGCTCCTTTCCGTCACGCGCTCCCCGCAGAGATAGAACGTGAGCAGGTCGGGCAGGAAAAGCAGATTGTCCGCGTGCGAAAGCACGAAATCATTTCCCTCGGCCTTCATCGCCGAAAGCTGCATGAGCGTGTTGAACGGCGCGATTTGATTTCCGGAAACACTGTAGAGTTCTTCCCTGGACATGATGGAATAACTGTAATCCTCCGTGCGGACGGTGCGCCGGTCGCGGTAAGACCTCACGGGCGCGAGCAGCGCACCGTCCCTGTCCACGAACGAAAAATCATTGCAGTAGGTACACGCGCCGACGCTGCGAACCTCCGGATACCGAGACAACCCCTCGCGGATGCCCGAAAGATAACCGTTCCAGATGCCGATAAAATCCCAGTACAGCCCGTCCGCCAGGCGGGTGGCGCCGTTCGGAAAGCTGTGGACGTTTTCAAGCCGGATATGCGAACCGTCGTAGGAAGCAACCGCCACCCTGCCGCTGCTCGCGCCAAGGTCGAAAGCGATAAATTTCATCGGCTGCCCCATGCGAAACGCCCGTGTCACACCGAAGGCAAGCCCGGGAAAAACTCCAGGTCCAGCGTGGCGTGCTTCTGCGGAACGGCCTGTTTCAGCAGCGAGCTCGTGATGGTGCAGTAAGCGTCGCACTCGATACGCTCGAGCATCGAGAACGCCCCGTAGATGTCCGGCCCCGTGACGACCACACCATGCAGAGGCAGGATGACGCCGATGGGCTTGTCCTCCGCCAGTGCGCGGCGCTCCTCATAGTATTCCGCAACGGCCTTGGCCAACTCTGGCGTATATGCTTTCGCAAACGGGATGCACCCGACTTCCCCGCGCCCCATATTCGCTTCCGTGACGTTCGGTATGGGCTTTCCCGCGGAGACGAAAGGCATGCAGTGAAACGGGTGCGCGTGCAGGGACGCTCCGATATTTTTGAATTTCGTGAGCAGATACAGATGCATATCGCCCTCGCGCGACAGCTCGCCCTCGCCTTCCAGTATACGCTTGTCGTAGTCCATCAGCAGTATGTCTTTCGGCTCGAGCACACAGTGCTTTCGCTCCGACATCATGGACGGCGTGATGAGAATATGCCCCTCGGCCGCGCGCACGGCGAAGTTGCCGCCCGCCGCATTCGTCAGCCGCCTGTCCCACATGAGCCGCGCGGTGACGCACATTTCTTCCCTTAGCTCCTCGTATTGAAGTTTTCCCATTCCAAATTCCTTTCATCGTCTGTTGTTATTTATTAATAATTTTTCAATAATTACCCACGCGTAGCGCCCTGCCCTTGGCCGATAAATTGGCCGGTAATTATTATGCAATAATCATTACCGACGTTACAGCTTTTTCGT
>JAIRPQ010000022.1 GCA_031256875.1 Eubacteriales Family XIII. Incertae Sedis bacterium
ACCATGACGAACATGAGGAAGCTCGTGCCGCAGCGCGGGTGCAGTGTCTCAAATTCTTGGCAGTGTTCGGGCGTCAGCTCCAGTCCGCTCTCGTAGCAATGTATACATTCGTGTTCCGCCCCATGAAATCGAAACACCGTCTGGATGTCCTTCATGCGCGAAATCGCCGTGATATACGCGACGAAAAGCAGAATGCGGAATCCTCCCTCGATAAAGTTCAGCGCCACGGCGTTTTCGACGTGACCGCCGAACAGGTTCATCACCCATGTCGGCAGAACGATGAATATTCCGACCGAGAATATGATGGCTATAACAACAGAGAGAATGAGCGCGAAGCTCATGGCCGCGCCGTCGCCGAATTTTTTTTCGAGCCAGCCGGTGAGGCCGCCCTCGCCTTGCTCGCCATCCTCGCGCGGCGGGTTCAGCCCTTGTTCACCAGGCTGGCCAAGCCCATCCACATGGAACTCGCCCTGCCCCGCGCCATCTTCCGTTTCAGCTTCCTCGTCCCACGCTCCTGCTGCTTCCAACAGCTCTGCGGATTTCATCAGAGTCTTGACGCCTGTCGCCAGCGAATCCACAAAGACAAGCACGCCGCGCACGATAGGGACTTTGTGCCACACCGTCCGAGGATTTAGCTTTTCGGTTTCTAAATACATGCGGCCATCGGGCATTCGGACGCAGAGGGCAGTCCTGTCCTCGCTCTTCATCATTATGCCCTCTATGACCGCTTGTCCACCGATCTTCGTCGGTTGCGCGTCTTTGATAAATATTTTTTCGAAATCCATCTATGTCATGTGATCAGGAGCGCTCGTTTTCAAGCAGCTTGCTGATAATTTTTATGAAGTCCGCATTGCTGCGCGTGTGCGCAATGTGGTCGATGATGATCTCCGTCACCTCCTGCGTGCCGAGGTTGGACATAGCGCGGCGCATGAGCCATATCGCGTCCAGCTCCTCTGGATCCATGAGAAGATCCTCGCGGCGCGTACCTGATTTGTTCAGGTTCACCGACGGGAAGATGCGCTTCTCGGAGAGCTTGCGGTCTAGGTGCAGCTCCATATTGCCCGTGCCCTTGAATTCCTCGAATATGACCTCGTCCATGCGGCTGCCCGTTTCAATCAGCGCGGTCGCGAGTATCGTTATGCTGCCGCCCTCCTCGATATTGCGCGCCGCGCCGAAGAATTTCTTGGGCTTGTGAAGCGCACCCGGGTCGAGCCCGCCTGAGAGCGTCCTGCCTGACGCGGGGACTACGAGGTTGTACGCGCGGGCAAGCCGCGTTATGGAATCGAGCAGTATAACGACGTCCTTGTGGTGCTCGGCAAGCCGCTGCGCTCGGGCAAGCACCATCTCCGCGACCTTGACGTGGTTTTGCGGCAGCTCGTCAAAGGTGGAGTATATTACCTCGCCCTTGATCGACCTCTGCATGTCCGTGACTTCCTCGGGGCGCTCGTCGATCAACAGCACTATCATCTGGCACTCTGGGTGCGTTTTCTCTATCGTGTTGGCTATGTTTTTCAGAAGCACGGTCTTGCCCGCCTTGGGGGGCGCAACGATAAGCCCGCGCTGTCCCTTGCCTATCGGCGCAACCAGGTTGATGAGGCGCGTCGCGATATTCTTGGGACCGTCTTCGAGGTTGATCCTCTCGTTCGGGAAAATCGGCGTCAGCTTCTCGAACGAAGGCCTGTTGATGGCCACTTTCAGGTCGTCGCCGTTGACATCGAACACGTAGAGCAGCGCGCCGAATTTTTCGCTGACGTTCGCCCTGCGCGCAACGCCCTTTATCTTGTCGCCTGTTTTGAGGTTGAAGCGCCTTATCTGAGCGGGCGCGACGTAGATGTCCTCGCTGCTGGACAGGTAGTTCTCGAAACGCAGGAAGCCGAAGCCGCTCTCGGCGAGCTCAAGTATGCCCTCGACCTCGTAGCGGTTCTTGTTCTTTTCGTCCGCTGTTGCGTCCTCGCCTGACGAGGCGCCGGAGTCCGCGCTTTTCGATTCGCCTTTGCCTCCGGGAAAACTTCCCTCTGATGACGAGCCGCCGCCAGGCACGACTACAGGCGCCGCTGCGGGCGCGGGGGCCGCATCCTTGTTCGCGCTGTCCGGAGGCGTACCGTTCGCGCTCGGTATCACCGCATATTTTTCAGACGGCGATGGAATGTCCGACGTATCGGGCGCATTGCCCCCGTCGCATCCGTCGCCGTTATCGCTGTCATTGTCAGCCCCCACGGCTCCCCCTTTGCCGTTGATGATTATCTCCAACAGCTCTTTCTTCTTCATCTTCTCGAAGCCCTCGATTCCGAAGGCCTTAGCGATCTCCCTGATTTCGGCGACCTTCTTTGACCTAAGGATCGCTTCTTCCATTTTGCCCATTACTTCTTCCATATTAATTCCTCTCGCGGTGTGCGCCGCAGTCTCAATGATAAATGATTTCGATTTTCAAAACATTGCCTAATGTTTATTCTCATTTGCGTTTGCTCGGGGATTGCTCTACCAGATTTCTTTTCGATACCGTTCTATCGTACGCTAAGTTATTATACAACATGCGACGGATAAAAATCAATTATTTTTGCCCATATAGCAAGAAAAAAATTCTGCCACCCGCCGGATGGCAGAACCTGCCTAGCCCTAGCTTCACTGAGAGCCCGTCTCGCTTTCACCGTCGGCCGAGCTGCCGTCGCCGTCCACAGCGGCGGGGCTGATCGCGCTGCCCGTCACCTGCGGGATGCCCGTGTATACCTCGCGCATCATGCTGACCACGTCCTCATCCGAGGAAGGTATCCAGAACGAGCCGCCCATCATATAGCTGTCCTCGCCCGGCAGCGTGTGCGACGCGACATCGTCGCCGCTCATGCTTATCGCGGCAGTCGCCAGATACAGGATCGCCCTGTTCTCTATATCCGAATCGACGTTTTCAAGAATCGTCTGCCCGACCTTCGGGAGGTTCGGCCCTATCGATTGCTTAACGGCGGCCATGACAAAATTCTGCTGCGCCTTGACCCTGCCGAGGTCGCCTTCGCGATACCCCTTGCGATAACGCAGGAACTGAATCGCCTTGTCCCCGTCGAGAACCTGTTTTCCTTTTTTTAGATTGATATACAAATCCTGCTTCCTGTCGGTGTAGTGCATATTGCGCGGGACGTTGATCTCAACGCCGCCTATGGAGTCAATGATCTTGGCGGCGCCGTCATAGTCTATTACCGCGTAATAGTTGATCTGGACACCCTGCAGAACCTCCGATATGATCTTGGCCGCGTATTTTATCTGCTTGTCGTGCTTCAACCTGTTCATGAACTCGGTCACCAGATGCTCCTTGGCGATATCCTTCTCGCTGTCCAGCCCAAGCTTCTTCGCCAGCGCTTTCATGTCGATGCCCGCGTTGTTCGCCATGCTTTTCAGCTTGGACAGGCTCTTTGACTCAATGGCCTCCGTTTCGGAATCAGTGAGCGTGACGGGGCTTTCCAGCACGGAGTTGATCTTCTGCCACGCCGCGCCCTGGTACTCCGGCCGCTCGTAATATGTGTCGCGCGGGACGGAGATGACGTCGAACTTCTTCGTTTCGGGGTCGAAGCTGCCGAGCATTATCGTGTCCGTCAGCCCGAACTGTTCGCTGTACGGCTCGCCCTCGACCTTCTTTCCATTAATAGTGTTGCCGAAAAGGAGTATGTTCACGCGCTTGGAATTTTTGAAGTCAGGGTCTTTTTTGAATACGCCTGACGCCTTGACGAGGATGCTCATCTTCTGCTCGGTTTTTTCGACGGGCTCGTTAGATGTTATCCCGACCGCAGAGGCGGTGTCCATAGGCTTCTGGTCAAGGAAATGGTTCCATGCCGCCAGCGCCGCGGTAATGCCTACGACCGCGCACACGAGCGTAATGCCAAAGAATTTGGCGAACGCTCTGGCTGGCGTCGTTTTCTTCTTCCTGTTTCTCTCGCTCATCCGTCTGTCTGCACTATTGTTCAATTCGTCTTTTCCTCCGGAGGCTTCATGCTATATATCTTGTTCATCAGCTTGTCCGTTTTCGGCTCGTCGACAATGTAGTACGACGCCCTGTTGATGTTCTGCGCTTCGCCTGGCGTCATATAGGTCTTCATGTCCTTCGTGTCCATGCCGACCGCCGCGCTGCCTATGCGCACCGCAAGCTTGCCCGTCATATTGGAAGCCACATTGTCCATGACCGTCTTTGCGACCTTTGGGAACCCGAAGCCTATGCTCTGCTTGAAGGCCTCTTTCATAAAGCTCTGCTGCGCTTCGACCCTGCCGAGATCGCCCATGGCATAGCCCTTGCGGAACCGCAGGAACTGCACCGCCTGGTCGCCGTCCAGCTTCTGCTTGCCCTTTTTCAGGTTGATGTAGAGCTTTTGCTTCTTGTCGGTGTATTTCATGTCCATGGGCACGTCTATCTCGACGCCGCCCATAGCATCAACTATCTTCTTGATGTCATCGTCCCCATAAATCTCGTAGAAATGAATCGGAACGCCCGACAGCACCTCTGACACCGCCTTCGCCATAGCGACCGCGCCTTTGTCCGTGTCTTCCATGCCGCCCGCGCCCTTGTATACGGAGTTGATTTTCTGCCACGCCGCGCCTGGGTGATCCGGCTGTTCATAGTAGGTGTCGCGCGGCACGGACACGAGATCCACGCGCTTTATCTCAGTGTCGAAGCTGGCCAGCATAATGGTGTCTGTCAGCCCCTGGTTCTGCCCGAGGATGAGCACGTTAATGCGCTTGCTGTCTGGATATTTCTTCGCGAAATCGCTGTCGCCGCCGGCTATGGGGGTAATCCCCTCCATTATATCGCCGCCGAACAGCCCGAAAAATCCATATTTGTCAATAAGAAACATTCCCCCCGCGAACACCACAACGAGAATGAGGAATACGGGGAGAAACGTTTTAATAAAAGGGTTTTTTCTCTTTCTATTTGCTGTAGTCAAAGAATCCCTTTCCTGTCTTTCTTCCTA
>JAIRPQ010000065.1 GCA_031256875.1 Eubacteriales Family XIII. Incertae Sedis bacterium
TATTCGCTCTGACAGCGAAATATGTGTATACTGTTTCATAGAGGTGCAACTCCTTTCTTGCCACTATGCTTTTACACTTATATGGTATCAGGTGTTGCACTTCTGTTTTGAATCCACGACATCTTGACAAATTATGAAAGTTTATTATAATAAATGCAAGCGCATGTTGTGGAGTATAGGCTGCGCCTAGGGGCAAATTAAGTACAAAAATGGGATTTTCGGAAAATATCGTTACTGTTGTTGCATGAAAGTAATTGCCATAGTTTGGCATATACGAGGATGGCCATGACGAAAGAACGTATTAATGACTCAAACCGTTTAACCGAAAACCTTAGCAATTTTGATGTCTTGGGACACAGCTACCCTATCCCGCTCACGGCGGAATGCAGCCCGACGAAAGAACGCATACTGTTCAAGTCCAGCATTCTTTTTTCGTCCAAGGGCTATGATGCCGTGTCGATAAGGGATATCGCGGACAGCGTCGGCATCACGTCGGGCGCGTTCTACAACCATTTTGAGAGCAAGGAAAAGCTGATGGATGTCGTGCTGGACCAGGCGCGGGAATATTACCTGCTGTATTTCAAGCATCTGGACGAATGCCTACGCTATGCGAACAGCTTCGCCGACGCGATTGAAATCATCTTTCAGGAGCCTGTCCGGATGCGGAACGAATACACGTCCTACCTCTTTTCGCTCGTCATGACGGAACAGCTGCGCAACAAGCGCGCGGGGCGCGTCTACACCGAGGATTTTCTCGGCTACGGCGTGTCGTTCATCGCGGCGTGGCTGGACAGGTGCGTGGAAAACGGCTGGGCGAAACCCTTCGACACCCACACCGTGGCGCATATAATAATCAACAGCGTGATGGCGGTAATAATAAACTCCTTGCCGGATTCATCGCCGATGTCGCCGAAAGGCGCGGACGCACAGAGCGGCGGCGCGGAAGGCGAACCAGGCGCGTCAGGCGGGAGCGCGGGCGATTTCAAGGCCGGACAGGACAGTCCGGACAGCCCACCTGACGACGATGCCGGATACAATTCCACTGGCACGCTGGTTCGGCTGAAGGAATATATACTCGGCAACGTTGAGGTAAGCTGAATACGAGCCGCGCCAAACCGGACAGCCTGATATGAGCCGCGTCGCGCCGGCCTGATATGGGCCGCGTCAAACCACATCGCCTATATCTGGCTATCTTATCAGCAGGTCTTTTTCGATGGCCATGCGTATCACGTCGGCGGTATTGTGTACGCCCATCTTCATATAGATGATGTTCGTCACGGCCTTGACGGTGTTCACCGACAGGCCGAGCTTCGCCGCAACCTCCGCGCGCGACAGGCCGGAGCAGATGTCCGACAACACCTCCGACTCCCTCGGTGACAGGCTCACTTCCTCGTCTAGGCCGTTCTCCTTTCGGTACGCGGCGGCTATGCTGCTCAGCCGTTTCGCGTAGGTCGCGGATTTTCTGTGAATGCGCTCCAGCCACTCCTCCGGAATGCCATGCACCCCGATTTTCCTCGCGGCGGAGGTCAGCGTACGCATATCCTTCCCCATTTCAATGAACGGCATGTCCAGCCCGTTCGCGGCGCTCAGCCCGTACGCGGCTTCCAGCGCTCCCACGGCAGCCTCCTTCGCCTTCGTCTTGTATAGGCACAGCGCCTCGAGTATTTTTAGCTCAATCCTGCCGTAGAGAAACCGCGACAGCCTGCTGCCTCCGCGCACGAAGTCGAGCACCGCTTCGTAGAGCTTTCTGCCGTAAAAAAGTCCGGCTTTTTTCATGTTAGCAAAATCGGCGATATACTCGCCGAACTCGCCGTCGTCGAAATCGCCGCCCAGCCAGCCGGCCGTCTGCGAATGTTGCCCTATCGACCCGTAGTACCAGCCCATCACTATGTCGTATGTGATTTGGCGCATCCGGTAGTCCTTGTTTTCGAGCTGCGTTTCGAGCTGGCCGATGATGGCCTGTATGCTCTCATACCTGCCCTGCGACATGAAAATACGCATCAGATAGTAAAGCGCCCTGTTTCTTATGTCGTGCTGCCCATTGTCCGACGCGACGCGTAGCGCCTTTCTGACGATGACCTCCGCGCCAGTGACATCCGCTCTGTAAAAAAGCATCTCGCCACGCGCCAGCAGGTCTATCCCCGCCATGCACCCGTTCATCACCTTAGCGGCGTAGAAGGCCGAGCGTTCTACCGCGTCCGTATATTCCTCGATGGCGCCCTCGCGCACAGTGCCGACGATACACGCATACGCGGGCGCGCTCTGAACCGACGACGGGCCGGAAAACTCGAAGGGGAATTTTTTATAATAATCAAACCCTTTTACGAAATGGCCGTCAAAGGAATAATCGTCCGACCGCGGCGAGTCCATCCACCCCGCCATGCCTAGCGCCGTATGGACATGGCTGAGCATGCGGCAAGTTTCCGCGGTCTCAGGCTTTTTCTCAAATTCGCGTATGGCATCACGGGCCATCTCCTCCGCTTCGCCTGTGCGCCCCAGGCTCATCAGCGTACGCATACGCATTATTCGATACATAGGAATGCCGCCAGACGCACCCTCGGGTGCGCCGTCCAGCACGCCCAGGACAAATTCGGCCGTGCCATATGGAATCTGCTGGGGCAGGTCCATGCGTATGATGTCTATGACCTCTGCATACCCTCCGGCCTTTGCGTAGTAAGAAATCGCGTCCTTCGTAAAATCATTCTGCCGGCACCACTCCGCGGCCATGCGCCATGTCATTGTTTTCTCGCCATCCGTGAGCATGCCCTGCTCGCCTCTGAGGAAATCAAGGAACAGATGGTGTATCCTGTACGCGTTCAGATAATGGTCGTACCTGACGAAAGAGCTGACGGATTCCAGTTCGCCGCAAAGCTTGGGGCTGTCCGCAAGCGAACGCACCAAGGCGGCCGGAAGATGTTCGATGAGCGACAGCCTGACCAGAAATCGCCGAAGCCCTTCCGACGCGGACGAAAAAATCTCCGAGTCAATCAGCTTGAACACGTTGCGCCTCATGGCGGCGCGGGCGTATTTTTCGTTCCCGCCGGATTTCATGAGCGACAGGCTGACGAGATTTACGGAAAGCGCCCAGCCCTTCGTATCCTCGTAGATGTCCGCGACGCTCGCTGCGGGAAGGGATATCCCAAGGTGATAGAAGAACGCTTCCAGTTCCCTTTTCGTGAAGCGCAGATCGTCTTCCGTGATAAAAGCTACATTATATTTCATGATGAGCGGCATGATGTCCAGCGGCGGCTCGGTGCGCGAGATGACTAAGGCCGTGGCGCCGCTTTCCAGCGACAGAAGCATCTGCTCGATAAAGCCCCGCACATCCTTGTCCGTCAGCAGATGGCAGTCGTCGAACACGAACACGTTTTTCTTGCCCTGCGGCAGTTCTGCCCTTATCAGCCCGCAGTATTTTCCTATCTGCGATCTGTCGGGAAAGCCCATGACCGCGAGCCGAGCGCCCAGGCGCTTCATTCTGCGGCCAAGCGAGCCGCAGAAATTCTCCCAGAAGGAGGGCTTCTCGTTGTCGCTCTCCGAGAGCTGTATCCACGCGGCTTCGATGCGGCGCTCACGCATGTATGAGTGTACCGCCCGCGTTTTCCCGTATCCCGCGCCCGCCGTGACCACCACGAGGGCGTTTTTCATCGCCGCGTCCAGCATAGCGCTGACGCGGCTTCGCTCCAATAGCGCGTGGTTTCCATGCGGCATCAGTCTGCCGGAATGCCCGCCGCCGTCTGTTTTTTCTCTCGCCATAATACACCTGCCTTACGCCTTGCCTGTCTACGAGAGCCATACGCCGAGGATAGCGTATTGCGCTTCATGTTTTTTTCTATTCACTTTGCCATTGAAATGCATGGAACGAATCTGAACGCGGCCGAGACCGATGAGCGCGATGCTTCACCGCCCTGGCTTTCACCTCCCAAGGACAAGCCGCGGATTTGAGAAAATGCGCGTACCCGCTTGCCTAAATCAATAATATCATGTTAGTATTAAATAAACAACTACTTATAGGACTGAGGGGCATTGAAACTTTATATGAAAAAATTGACTGACAGGTTCAGGGATATTATTCACAGGAAAATTCTGGCCTACGACTTGTCCATTGAAGCCAAGCACATCAACTTGGCATTCGTTGCCGGAGTATTTTCAACAGCCGCATCGCTGATATTTCTCTTATTCCTGAGAACGCCCAACCTCGCGTCCATCGCGGTGGTAATGGGCATACTGTCCGGCTCGCTCATACTGATGGGCATAGCCAACCGCTTCCGCATATTCAATACTGCCGCGCTGCTCACGCTCATCCTCGTGTGCGACATACTGTTCCCGCTGACCTTCTTTTCCTTCGGGGGCGTGAACAGCGGAGTGCCCGCGTATTTCATACTGTCCATCGCGCTGATATTCCTGCTGATGAACGGGGTGCGCCGCGTGGTCATGCTGGCCGTGGACATCGCCATCATCATCAGTTGTTACACCATCGGCATCATGCATCCCGAGTGGGTGCGCCCGCTGTGGGGACACGACCAGGTAATCGACCATATACAGGCAATTATTGTTTCCGGATTTTGCATCGGCTTCATCGTTTATTTCCAGTCGGCGATAAACCGCGCGGAACGCGAGAAACAAAACGACGCGCAGAAGCAGATACTGTACCGCGAACAGCTGCTGATGGCGGTGAACAGGTCGGCCGAGATGCTCATATCCGAAGACTTTGCGAATCCGCGCGAGTCTGTTCTCGCGAGCATGGAGATGCTCTGCCAGCACATGGAAATCGACCGCGTGAATATCTGGAAGAATATCGAGCGGGACGGAGAGCTTTGGTACCGCCGCGACATCGGGTGGGAGCGAGCCTCCGTGAACGGCGCGGTACAGGCGGGTGTAAGCTACCCGTATGTACGCAGCGTTCCGGCCTGGCGAAAGGCTCTGTCCGGCGGCGAGGTCGTCACGGGCATTGTTTCGGAACTGAGCGAGGACGAGCAGAACACGCTGGTCCCCTTCGGCGTCAAATCCATTCTTGTTACGCCCGTCCATATCAGGAACGAATTTTGGGGCTTCGTCAGCTACGATGACTGCACGAGCGCGACGGAGTTCAAGCAGGAAGAAATCGACATACTCAAATCCAGCAGCTACCTGATGGCGAACGCCATAATACGCGGCGACATGATGAACGACCTTCGCAACGCGCACGACCAGGCGCTTCGCGGCACGAAGGCAAAAAGCGATTTTCTCGCTAATATGAGCCATGAAATAAGGACACCGCTCAACGCAGTGATGGGCATGGCAAGCATCGGAAAAAACGCGAGCGATCCGGAGCGGAAGGACTATTGCTTCGGAAAAATCAACGATGCGTCCTCACATCTGCTCGGGGTCATCAACGACATCCTCGATATGTCGAAAATCGAAGCGGACAAGCTGGAGCTGTCCCCCATCGCTTTTGATTTTGAAAAGATGCTGCGGCACGTCGTCGATGTGTCCACCTACCGCATCGACGAGAAGAAGCTGCATTTCATGGTCTATATAGACGGCAACATACCGCAGATGCTCATCGGAGACGACCAGCGAATCGCGCAAGTCATAACGAATCTGCTGTCCAACGCGGTCAAGTTCACGCCGGAAGGCGGGTCAATCAGCCTCAGCGCGTACATGCTCGCGCAGGAGGGGCGGCGGTGTACCGTGACGGTGGACGTGAAGGACACAGGCATCGGCATCAGCGCGGAACAGCAGCAGCACCTGTTCACGTCGTTCCAGCAGGCGGACAACAGCATATCGCGCAATTTCGGTGGCACCGGCCTGGGGCTCGCCATCAGCAAGAGAATCGTAGAGCTGATGGACGGGGAGATATCCGTTGAATCGGAGCTGGGCAAGGGCTCGACTTTCTCGTTCACGGCCACGCTCGACAGCGTGACTACGATACCGCGCAGCAGGCGTCTGAAGGACATGGGCTTCCGTGACATTCGCGTTCTGTTCGTGGACGACGACAGCGACATCAGGGAATATTTCATCGACATCGCGGATCGCCTTGGAATATCCTGCGACACTGCGGACAGTGCGGAGCGCGCGAAGGAGCTAATCCAGCGGAACCCGCCTTACGACATGTATTTTGTGGACTGGAAAATGCCGGGCGCGGACGGGATAGACCTGTCCAAATGGATACGCGACAAAAACGGAAGTCGTGCCATCATCATTATGACATCCGCGTTCGAGCTTAGCGACGTTAGCGAAAAGGCGAAAGCCGCGGGCGTGGACAGCTTCCTCGCCAAGCCGCTGTTCCCGTCGGATATCGTGGATATAATCAACGACAGCATCGGTTTGGAGAAGCCGCAGACGGGCGGCGGGGACTCGGCGGAACAGCGTCGAGACGATTTTTCGGGGTTCAGGATTCTGGTAGTAGAGGACGTGGAAATCAACCGCGAGATAGTGACGTCGCTGCTCGAAGACACGCATGTCGCGATAGACTCCGCGGAAAACGGGGCGGTCGCCCTCAAGATGTACAAGGACAACCCTGACCTGTACGACCTCATGCTGATGGATCTGCAGATGCCCGTGATGGACGGCTACACCGCTACGAGGGAAATCCGCAAGTCAGGGCTGCCGCATTCGAAGGACATTCCTATCATCGCGATGACGGCAAACGTTTTCCGCGAGGATATCGAAGAAAGCCGGTCGGCTGGGATGAACAAGCACATCGGGAAGCCGCTTGACGAGGAAGATCTTCTCGCCGTCCTGCGGAGATATCTGACGAAAGAAAAATCCTAGCGCGGTGGGGTGTGATTGCGGCGGCGCTTGCGGCTACTTGGCCGAAAGCCTCCACGCGATATCGCCGATGAACAGCTGCTGTTTCAGCCCGCTTATCGTCGTGTCTTCTCCGATATGCACGTATTCCACGCCCATTATTTCGGCCCAGTCTTCTATATGCTGCGCCGTCAGCGAATAGCTCAGCACCGAATGGTGGGCGCCGCCCGCCAGTATCCACGCGGCCGTGCCTGTGCGGAAGTCGGGTCTGCCGCGCCAGAACACGCGGGCCACAGGCAGGTTCGGCATCGTGAGATACGGCTCTATCGCGTCCACGTCATGACAAATCAACCTGAAACGCCCGCCCATGTCTACCAGAGTCACGAGCACGGCCGGACCTACCGCCCCATCGAACACAAGCCTGGCGGGTGGTTCCTTCCCACCGATGCCGAGCGGATAGACACGTATCTCGGGCTTCGCGTCCGGCTTCGCCACCGCGGGGCTCACCTCGAGCATATGTGCGCCGAGCGACGCTTCCTCGCCCGCGTTCAGGTCGTAGGTATAGTCCTCGATGAAGCTCGTGCCGCCGGAAAGCCCCTCGCCCATCTTCATGAAGATGGCCATGAGCGCGGACGTTTTCCAATCGCCCTCACCCGCATAGCCATACCCTTCGCTCATGAGGTTTTGCGTCGCAAGCCCCGGCAACTGTCTCATATTCCAGAGATCCTCGAAGGTGTTCGAAAAGGCACGGCTGCCGGCATCGTCAAGTATCCGGCGTATCGCTATCTCCTCGCGAGCC
Organism: Eubacteriales Family XIII. Incertae Sedis bacterium; assembly: GCA_031256875.1. Classification (GTDB taxonomy): domain Bacteria; phylum Bacillota; class Clostridia; order Peptostreptococcales; family Anaerovoracaceae; genus JAIRPC01. Next base: position 7,529 of record JAIRPQ010000065.1, read on the forward strand.
TGATAGCGCACGGTGTCCAAATCGTCTGTCGCAAACTTGTATCTTTCCCTGTATACCGCCATCTGCGCGTCCACTTCGGACTCCTTAAGAGAGTCAATCCGAGCGGCGAGCTCGCCCACCGCCCATGTGTTGACCTCCCAGCCGAACTGTATCTGCGCCTCTATCTTGTCCCCCTCCGTTACCGCCACTTGCCGCATATTATCGCCAAACCTGACGACCTTTAAAGACCGCGAGAACGCCGCGCCCACCGCCGCGCGCATCCATGTTTCCATGTCGCCGGATACCGCGTCGTCCTTCCAGTATCCGACTGCCACCTTGCGGCGAATCCCCATGCGCGCAGCTATAAAACCATGCTCCCTGTCGCCGTGTGCGCTCTGGTGCAGATTCATATAGTCCATGTCGATCCCGTCATTCGGAATGCATCTCTCGTACTGCGTGTGCAGATGGAGATAGGGCTTCGCGAGCGTGGACAGTCCGGAAATCCACATCTTCGAAGGCGAGAACGTGTGCATCCACACGACCACGCCCTTGCAGCTGTCGTCCGCGTTCGCGTCCTTCATCGTGCGCGTTATTTCCTCTGGCGAACGCATCACACCCTTGAACACGAGCGGCCACGGCAGCCTGGCAGTCAGCCCCTCCGCCATCTCACGCGCGTGCGCGCCTACCCGCCGAACCACTTCCTCGCCGTACAGATCCTGCGACCCCGCCAAAAACCAAAACTCATTCCGCGTGCGGCCCATGCCTGACGCATTCTCCTGTGTCATGAAGGATTTCCCCCTTTGCCATTATTGTTATTATTTTCCATCTGGTTCGCGGCATCCATCTGGTTCGCGCCATCCGCTCCGCCCGTGAACAGCGACATCGATTTCAGCCATGGCGGGCGTATGATTCTGAACCCGCCGCCCTTGTCACGCAGCCATATAATTACGCTTTGCAGCACGATAAAGAAGCACAGCAGAAAACCGCTGATGATGGTCTGGATGTTCGAATCGATTCCGACGGCCCTGATGGTCTCGTTGATGGTCAGCAGCGTGAGCGCGCCGATCGGCGAGCCGAGTATGTTACCGACGCCGCCGGTCAGCAGCGTGCCTCCGATAATGGAAGCGGCGATGGCTTTCATCTCAAACCCGCTGGCGTTGCCGATGTTTCCCGCGCCTGTCGTCAGGATGAAAGCCAGCCCCGCGATGCCGGACAGCAGCCCGCACAGCACGTAGGAGAAGAACTTGGTCCTTCGCACACCAACGCCGAGCATCATGGCACTCTGGGAATTGCCGCCGACGGCGTAGAGATTGCGCCCGAATTTCGACCATTTCATCAGGACCGCAACGGCGATGATGACGCAGATGACTATGACCGTGCTGATGCTTATTTTACAGGGAATGAACATGCCGTGCCTGTTGATAGTGCCGAGCCATTCTATGCGGAACCTCGTTTCGAAAAGGGCGACGAAACCAGGATGCTGCACGTTGATGGGCGTCGTATTGACCATGGTCATGACCCCGTTGGCTAGGAACATGCCCGCTAGCGTGATGATGAACGGCTGTATCTGGAGATAGGCGATAAGGAAGCCCTGCAGCACCCCGAACGCGATACCGATGGCGAGCGCCAGCGCGATAGAGCCTGCCACGCTCGCGCCGGCAGACTGCAGATAGACCGCACACGACATGGTGACGAGCCCGCACACCCCGCCGACGGATATGTCGATGCCGCCGCCTATCATGACTATGCTCATGCCGCAGGCGAGAATAATAAGGGCGGCATTGTTGTTGAACAGGTCGAAGAAGGTCTGCGGCTGCGAAAAGCTCGCCGGATAAAGCCCGATGGCCACCATGTACATCACTAGCAGTATGCCGGCCGCTATGATGAACAGCAGATTCGAATTTGATATCGGCACTCTGTTTTGTTTCAGGCTATGCATGTTATTGTCCCTCCATATTCGGGCCACAAGTCCGCTCGGGTGCCTGAATAAATTTTCGGGAGACGCGCTCCTTCAATTTATTGAATTGGTTCACGACAACCGGCGAACTCGCGGCCATGAGGAAGATTATGAAGATGGCTTTTACAGCCTTGATTGCGTCGGGGCTGACTCCGTACCGCAGCAGAGTCCTGTTGAGTATCTCTATCGTGAAAGCGCCGATGATAGCGCCCGCCATGTTGAATTTGCCGCCGCTCAGCGCGTTGCCGCCGATGGCCACGGCGAGGATGGCGTCCATCTCGATCAGCTTCAGCAGGTTCACGCTGTCATGTCGCCCGTTCTTGCAGACGCTGATGAACCCCGCGATGGCGCAGCATATGCCAAGGATTACAAAGGCGAGTATCTTTATCTTCACAGGGTCTATGCCGTTCAGCTTCGCGGCCTTCTCGTTGATGCCCACGCTCTGCGTGTAGAGTTTCAGGTTCGTAAATTTGAACACGAGGGCGACGATGCAGATAACCAGGGCGGTAAGAATAATCGGCGTCTGTATCGGTACGCCCGGGATGACCCCGCCCAGCTGCGCCGTTATCGGGTTCCTGAGGTTCGGCGAAACCTTGCCGTCTATGAGGAAGGCGATGGATCTGCCTGCCGTGAACAGAATCAGCGTCGCGACCATTGGCTGTATGCGGAAGACCGCGACCAGCGTGCCGTTGAACAGCCCCAGCAACGCGCCGACCGCGCAGCAGGCCAAAAACGATACGAACACGCCGAGTACAGACTGGTTCCCGATGTTCGCGAGGACCTGGATGAACGCCGCCGACGCTATGGTAGCCGACATGCCCACGCTGATGTCCTGCCCGCCCGACGCGGAGGTGACCAGCGTCATGCCGATGGATATGATGACCAGCTCCGACGCCCCGAAAAGTATGTTCGGGATATTCCCGTACAGCGCCCCGTTCACGATGTCCACGCTGAAATAATCGAGGCCCTTCACCATGTTGACGACGATCAGCATCGCCAACACGACGAGCGGTATCAATACTTGTCTGCGTTCAAGCATCAGCGCTCACTCCTTTCGCTATCGTCTGCATCACATGGTTCTGCGTCAATTCGTCGCCCCTAAGCTCTCCCACAATGCGGCGATCCTTCATTACGATAAGCCGCGAGCACGTCCTGAGCATTTCCTCCACCTCGGACGAGATGAACGTGACGCTCATGCCCTCCGATGCCAGCTTCAGCACCAGCTTCTGTATCTCGACCTTCGTTCCGATGTCGATACCTCTCGTCGGCTCGTCCAGTATCAAATAATCGGGATGGGTGAGCAGCCAGCGCGCCAGAATGACCTTCTGCTGGTTGCCGCCCGACAGAGATTTGATCGGGGTGTTTGACGACGCCGTCTTGATGTTCAGCGCCCCAATGTACTCCTCCGCGAAAGCCTGCGCTTCGGCATTTGAGAAGGGCCTGAAAAATCCTTTCATTACTTGCAATGCCAATATTATATTATCGCGGACGGACAAATCGGCTATGATGCCGTCCGCCTTGCGGTCCTCGGGCAAATACCCTATCCCGCTTTTCATCGCCTTGATAGGCTTGTCTATCCGCAGTTTCTTTCCTTTTATTTTCACCGTGCCGCCCGTCACTCTGTCGGCCGCGAATATCGCGCGAATGCTCTCGCTTCTCCCCGAACCGAGCAGACCCGTGAACCCGTTCACTTCACCTTTTCTGATATGAAAGTCGAACGGCCTTACCCCCGCGTCGCTCGAAAGCCCCCTTGCTTCATAAATGTATTCGCCCGTTTCCTCCCGCGCCACCTGCATGTCCTTGATTTTGTCGATATCGTCCAAATCCTTGCCCATCATTTTGGAAACCAGCTCCAGCTGCGGCATCTCGCTCGCCACATATTCGCCCACGAGTTCGCCGCCCCTCAGCACGGTGATTCTGTCGCTCACCTCATATACCTGATCGATGAAATGCGTGACGAATATTATTCCGACGCCGCGCCCCTTTAGGTCGTTCATGAGCGCAAAGAGCTTCCTCACCTCGCCCTCGTCGAGCGAAGATGTCGGCTCGTCCAGAATCAGGATGCTGCTTTCCATGTCCATGGCTCTGGCAATGGCAATCATCTGCTGCACCGCCAGCGAGCATGACGAAAGCTGCTGCCGCGGCACCGCCGGTATGCCCAGAGAATCCAGGATGTCATGCGCCCTTTTGTTCATGTCGCCCCATTTCACGAAGGGGTCCCTCGCGCGCCCTATGAAAAGGTTTTCCGCCACCGTGATATTCGGGCAGAGCGTGATCTCCTGGTATACCGTGCCCACGCCGCCGGCCTGAGCTTCCTGCGGCGACTTGAAATTGACGGTTTTCCCACCGACGCTGACCTGGCCCGCGTCCTTTTCGTAAACTCCGGTCAAGACTTTTATCAATGTGGATTTGCCGGCGCCGTTTTCGCCCATCAGGGCATGCACCTCTCCCGCGCGGAGCGTGAAATCAACATTGTTTAATGCGAGTACCCCGGGGAACGACTTGCTTATTCCCTTCATTTCCAGTGCGATACCGTCTTGCATCGGGCCGTTGCCTCACTTTCCGGTAAGCCGTTAAGACTCTCGAATTTGCCGTATTGCCGTATTGATGAATCCTATTAATGGTTAATGGATTCGATTAATGAATCCGCATCCCGCGCGGCCGCATGGAATACACGCAGCCGCGCGGCACGAATCAATAACTGTTATTGTCAGCTAATCTGGCCGGGATCCTCGTTGATGCCCTTGTTTGTGATATCGTCTTCCGTGATGGTCGCGGTGTCAAGTCCGACCTCATCCAGATACTGAGTACCCGTGGGGGCGTCCCCGCCGCTTTCCATCGCCTGAATCCACTCCGCTATCTGCGAAGCCTGGCGCGGATTGCACTGGCCGTCATAGTTCCAGTTGCCGGCCTGCACCTCGCGCAGCGCGAAGCGGTTGAAGTCGAAGCCCATGATGACGACATCGCCGTCCTTGCCGTGGCTGATGCCCGCCGCGTCAAGCGCCGCGACAGCGCCCTGCGCCATGCCGTCGTTCTCGGCATAGATGACGTTGAACTTCGTGCCGCCCGTTATCGCGGCTTCCACTACCTTGCGGGCCTCGTCGCTGCTCCAGCTGTCGCCGCCCGTGCCGTCCGCGACGATCTTCAAATCGCCGGCGTCCTCAGCCTTTGTGACCGCTTCGCTGCGCCCGAGTTCGGCGGCCGAGCCAACCTGCCCACGGATGAGGATGACGTTGTACTCGTCAAGCCCCTGATTCAAAAGCCACTCGACGGCGGTCGTGCCCTCGGCGTACATGTCGGAAACCAGAGCTGCCTGATAGTTGCTCTCGTCGGTTTCGATGGTGCGGTCAAACAGGAATACCTTCACGCCCGCTTCTTTCGCGGAGGTGAGCACGCCGTCCCAGCCGGTCGCGTTCGCCGCCGAAATCAGGAGATAGTCAACGCCATCGCGGATATAGCCTTCCGCGGCCGCGATCTGCTCGCTGTTGTCGGCAGTGTTGGTCTGCTTCATGTCGTATCCGTTCGCGGACGAGAATACATCGTTCATGTCCTCGACGTTCGCCTGCCTGTATCCCGACTCCTCAGGCGGCAGGTTCACGATGCCGACCTTGATGGCTTCGCCGGCGGTGTCCGCCGCAGTGTCCGCCGCGCCATCCGCCGCGGTCTCTTCCGTGGTAGTCGCGTCCTCCGTTGCCGGTGCGTCGCTGCCACCGCCGCCGCTGCACGCAGCAAGCGACAGAACCAGCGCAATTGCGATAGCTAGTACGAATATTTTTTTCATTCCGCTTCCTCCTTAAATATACAATGATCCGTAAAAATACAACCGAGTGCTTACTTATACGGACAAGTATACAGGCATCGAGGAAAGTTGTCAATACATATTTATATTTTTTTTGTTGATTTTCTTTCGATAAGCTTTGGCGCGAAAATGATATCGTCCGCGGTGTTCGAGCCGCTGCGCAACATCTCTATCAGCAGCGTTGCCGTCGCTTCCCCGAGCTTTTGCTGGGGATGGCGGGCCGTCGTAAGGCGCGGTTCGCATACCGTCGCGAGCTTCGAGTCGTCTATGCCCGTCACGGAAATGTCGGCGGGGACCTTGTAGCCTTCTTTCCCGCAGAAATCGAGCAGGCTCACGGCAAGGCTGTCGTTGTAGCACACGACCGCGGTAGAGCCTTTCAGCAGCTCTATGATCCTAGCGCGCGAGGACTCGAACATCGTTACCCTGTCGTTGGTGGAATACCAGAGCACACGCTTTTCGGCATCCGCGATGTCGTTTTCCTCAAAGGCTTTCATGAATCCCTGGTAGCGGCTGTGGCCCTGCATATCGTCGAAAGTGAATATGCCGGCTATCTTTCTGTGCCCCTGCGAAATCAGGTGCTTCGTCACGATATATCCTGCCGCCACATCGTCCATCGCCACGCACGGAAAATCCGCCCATGGGTATTTTGTGTTGAAAAATACAAGCGGTATGCCCCTTTTGCGTATCTCATCGTACAGCTCCGTGTTCGGGTTTGGCAGCGCGCTTTTCGACGGCTCGACGATGAGCCCCGATACGTTTTGGGACAACATCTCCCGCAGCGCGCGCGTCTCCTCGTATGCCATGTCGCGGGTGGTGGACAGCCATATGGACGTATTGTTCTTCGCCAATACGCGCTCGATGCCCGTCACGATGCTCGGGAATATATAGTCGGAAAAATACGTGGAAATGACGCCTATCTTCACGGCCTCTTTCGCTTCCCCGCCGTAGGTGGCCTTCACGTATGTGCCGCTGCCGCGCTTCCGCGCCAATATCCCCTGCCGCTCCAGAACATCCAGCGCCTGCCTTATCGTCTGCCTGCTGACACCGTGTATCTCGCACAGCTCCGCCTCGGAAAAGAAGCGGTCGCCGGCGCCCATCCGCTTTTCGACAATCGTCTCCTTCGCCCACTCGACTATCGCGAGATATTTGTAATTATTCGTTTTCAATTCTGCTCCTATTTACATCTTTATACAGCTTTATACATTTGGGAAACGATGATTAAATCACCGACTTTCATAAATGTATCATTTCCAGTCCAAGTTGTCAATACATATTTTGTTTGTTTAGAAGTTGTATGTTGTTTTCATGGCAGCTGCCGCGTACATATAGTATAATAATGTTTCGATGATTAGCAAGTTATTGTTGGGCGGCAGCGCCCTGATGCGGATGTAGTTGCCCCGCGTCATTACTATATAGGAGCCAGCGACCAATGCCAATACTCGTGCCCAGCGGCCTGCCCGCATACGACATACTTTCAGACGAGAACATCTTCGTCATGTATAAGGACGTTGCGACGAAGCAGGACATACGTCCGCTGAAAATCGGAATCGTGAATCTCATGCCCATCAAAGAGGTGACGGAAACGCAGCTCATCAGGATGCTCGCGAACACGCCGCTCCAAGTGGACTTGCAGCTGCTGACGCTTTCGACGCACAAGGCGACGCACACCGACCCGCTGCATATGGAGAATTTCTATATCACCTTCGACAAGATTCGCGACGAGCGCTTCGATGGGCTCATCATCACGGGCGCGCCCATCGAGACGCTTCCGTTCGAGGAAGTCGATTATTGGCAGGAGCTGACCGAGATAATGGACTATTCGCGCTCGAACGTGTTCAGCACGCTGCATCTGTGCTGGGGCTCGCAGGCGGCGCTCTACCACCATTTCGGCATTGAGAAGCAGCTGCTGCCGAAAAAGCTGTTCGGCGTCTACGAGCACAGCGTCGTTGACAAGAAATCCGAATTTATGCGCGGGTTCGATGAGTTTTTCTACGCGCCGCATTCGAGGCACACCGACATCCCGCGCGCGGCTATCGCGGCCGAACCGCGCCTGAACATTCTAGCCGAGTCCGAGGACGCGGGCGTCCACATGATAGCGACGACCGACAAGCGCATGGTGTTCCTGCAAGGGCATTTCGAGTACGACTGGAACACGCTCAAGCTCGAGTACGAGCGCGACATGGCGAAGGGAATGAACCCCGAAATCCCCATCGGCTATTTCAAGGACAACGACCCGTCCAAATGGATTGTCGTGAAATGGAGCAGTCACGGAAATCTTTTCTTCGGGAACTGGCTGAACTTCGTCTACCAGATGACGCCGTTCGACCTGAACGACCTGGATAAATACTGGACGGCGGCTGGGATTTGAGCGTGGGCATGAAGTTAGACGGTATGAATTTTGACGGTATGAATAATGGGAATAATTTCGCTGTGGCACCCGGCGCAGAATCGGGCGCGGCGGCGGCAGGTTCTGACTGCCCGCATGTCGGCATCTGTGGCGGCTGCGCGTATCGCGGCGTGCCATACGACGAACAGCTTGAAATAAAAAACGCGCAGGTTTTGGAATACCTGCACGACAACAAGGTCGTGCCGCTGGCATACGACGGCATAGCGCCCGCGCCGCGCAGCTCCGCCTACCGCAACAGGATGGACTACAGCTTCGGCGATGAAGTGAAGGACGGCGAGATGACGCTCGGCCTACACAAGCGCGGCAGCTATATGTCCGTCATAGACACGGACGGCTGCCTGATAGTGCCTGATGATTTCAATACTATAAGGGAAGCCGTACTCGCATGGGCGCGCGCGTCCGGACACGGGTTCTGGCACAAGCGCACCCACAGCGGGTTTCTGCGCTCACTGGTTTTGCGGCGCGGCGAACGCACGCGGGAGCTTCTCGTGAACCTGGTCACAACGGACGAGGAAACGCTGGACGCGGAAAATTTCATGGACATGGTTCGCGGGCTGCCGCTCACGGATTCGATCAGCGGCATCGTCCACACTATCTATAACGGGCGCGCTGACACGGTAGCCTGTGACTCCATGAGTACGCTTTTCGGTCGCGACCATTTCTTCGAAGAACTTCTCGGGCTGCGCTTCCGCGTGAACGCGCTCTCGTTCTTCCAGACCAACACATCCGCGGTCGAAGCCATGTTCGCGGAAGCGCTGACCATGCTGCCCGACCTGAACGGCAAAGCCGTGTTCGACCTGTACTGCGGCACGGGTACGATATCACTGGCGGTCGCGTCACGCGCGGCGTCGGTGACGGGCGTGGAGATAGTACCCGAATCCGTCCGCGCCGCCGAGGAAAACGCCGCGCTGAACAACACCGCGAACTGCCGCTTCATCTGCGGCGACGCGCTGGAAGCCCTAGAGCGCATAGACGGCGGGGCAGCGCCGGAGCGGGCGAACGGCATTGATGGCGGCGAGACGCGGCGCGAGAACCGTGAACCGCACGAGCGCGGCGCAGTTTTTCCGGCAAAGCCCGACGTGCTGGTGGTGGATCCGCCGCGCATGGGGATGCACCCGAAAGCGCTGCGAAAGATTCTGTCGTACGGGTTGCCCGAGATTCTCTACATCAGCTGCAACCCCAAGACCTTCGCCCGCGACATGGCGGCGATGCAGTTCGTGGGCTACCGCCTGGACCGGCTGAAAGCCTACGACAATTTCCCATACACCAAGCACACAGAACTAGCCGCGCGCATAGTCCGCAGCTAGGATTAATAATAATCGCCCGAAATAGCCGCTCGGCTTTGGCTTTTTATCAGCGTATGCGGTAGGGGTCTTTGGTTGCTTTTGCGGTTAGTTCGCCCCATATTTCGTTTCTCAGGAAATCCGGATAGACGTGCTCTATTTCGGTTATTTCTTTTTTCGAGAAAAATTTCAGGTCGGCCAGCACCTGATTGTCTCCCAGCTCGGGGTCGGTGCCCAGCTTGGCGCAGCCGCCTGTTATCGTGCCCAGAAAGAAATTCACGAAGCGCTGCCCTCGTTTCTCGGAAACTTCTTCGACATGCCATAGCAGGTGCCCTATCTTCACGGCCAGCCCCGTTTCCTCAAGCACCTCGCGCGCCGCCGCGTCGCGCGAGTTTTCGTCAGGCTCGACCGCGCCGCCCGGCGGCATCCAGATGTCGCGACCCTCGTGCCGCTGCCGCACCAGCAATATGCGCGGCTCTCTCTCGCTGCCGTCCGCCACAGTGCCGCCACCAGCCAAGCCGTCAAGCTCTGCCCCGCCGCCATCCGCATCGACTATTATCACACGCGCCCCGCCGGTCCACATATTATTCACCTCCACAATTATTGCCACAACAATTATTCTCCGAATAAAACCAGTATACCACGTGCAGCCGGATATGAGCAGCGTCGCCCAAAACGCTTTAATTCGCCTTCGGATATTGATATAATTAGACCATGATGAACCCAATTCACAGAACGCATATTGGATGGCTGTCATTGGTGGCCTTGGTCGTTGTCATGGCCTTGCTGGTCGGCTGCGGCGATTCGGATTCGGGCGGCAGCGGCAGCGAAAGCGGATACGATGACGCCGGCGCGGATGCGTATGTCGCGGAAGCCCAGCAGTCCGATGGCTCCGAAAGCGAAGGCGAGACGACCGCAGGAAGCGGGGAGGACCAGAGCGATGAGGGAATCGAAGCCGACCCCCAGGAGGCCGCGCTGCCGGCGGAGGACGTGCCGCCCGCGCCGGAGCTTGTCTCTGCGTACGTGACCCGCGTTATCGACGGAGACACGATAGAGGTGTCTCTGCCCGATGGCTCTGTCGAGAAAGTCCGGCTGATTGGCGTGGACACGCCCGAGAGCGTCCACCCTGACAAGAGCCGCAATGTCCCTTACGGCGATATCGCGTCCGCGTTCACGAAGGATCATCTGAGCGGGAAAACCGTCGGGCTTGAATTTGACGTGCAGGAGCGGGACAAGTACGGCCGGCTGCTCGCATACGTCTACCTCGGCGATATCATGTTCAACGAGCTTCTGGTCTCAGAGGGGCATGCGTCCGTCAGCACTTATCCGCCGAACGTGAAATACGTCGAACGCTTCACGGCGGGACAGCTTGCCGCGCGCAACGCGGGGCTCGGCCAATGGGGTTATACGCCGCCAGAGGAAAGCGCCCCTGATGAAAGCGCCGGCGGCGAATATATCGGCTCCGCAAGGTCATACAAATTTCATTATACAGACTGCGTATGGGGGCAAAAAATCACAAGCAACAACGCGGTATATTTCGCAAGCCGCGACGAAGCGATAGCTGCGGGATTCGCGCCATGCAAGGTCTGCAACCCCTAGCGCCGTTATTAAACGCTTGATAATCACTGAACCGATTCGGTAACACACGATGCGCAAAAATAAAGCATGATTGTGTTATACTCTAAGGAAGCAATGATTATTACCGGCGGAGCTTGAATGCAGGGAGAGAGATAATGAACGAACCAAAGGACATACGCGCGGCGGCGGCGGCCGCTAAGGAGAGCAGCTATATATTGGCGGCGCAGAGCGACCAGGCTCGGAACGCCGCGCTTGAAAACATAATTGATTCGCTTCGCGCGAACAAGGATGCCATCATCGCCGCGAACGAAAAGGACCTTGATGCCGCGGAGCGTGGCGGGCTGCCCGCGCCCATCGTGAAGCGGCTTCGCTTCGACAGCGGCAAGATAGACGAAGTAATCGCGGGGATATGCGACCTCATCAAGCTGCCTAGCCCGCTCGGAAAGACCATCGCCATGCGCGAACTGGACGAGGGGCTGACGCTCGAACAGGTCACCTGCCCCATCGGAGTCATCGGAGTGATTTTCGAATCCAGGCCGGACGCGCTGGTGCAGATAGCGTCGCTCTGTATCAAGAGCGGCAACTGCGCCGTGCTGAAGGGCGGCAGCGAGGCCGCGCACACGAACCGCATATTATTTGAAAAGATACACGCGGCGGGGCTGGCTGCGGGACTGCCCCGCGGGTTCCTCACGCTCGCCGAATCGCGCGAGGAGATTTCGGGCCTGCTGCAATGCCATGAGTCCATCGACCTCATCATCCCGCGCGGCTCGAACGAGTTCGTCAAATACATCATGGACAACAGCGACATCCCAGTAATGGGACATGCCGACGGGGTCTGCCACGTCTATGTGGACGCGGACGCCGACATCGAAAAGGCCGTGCCGATAGTGCGCGACAGCAAGGTGCAGTACGCCGCCGCCTGCAACGCGGCGGAAACCGTGCTCGTGCATAGAAATATCGCGGACAGGCTGCTACCGCCGCTCGGGGCGGAGCTGCGACAGCGCGGGGTGGCCGTGCGCGGCACGGACGAGGTCCGGAATCTGCTGCCCGATGCCGAGGCAGCGTCGGACGCCGACTGGAGAACCGAATATCTGGATTTGATTTTGAGCATAAGGATCGTGGAAAGCGCTGACGAAGCGATACGCCATATCAACGCATACGGGTCGCACCACACGGACTGCATCGTAACCGAGTCGGACGAAGCCGCTGAGACATTCACGCGCCTCGTGGACTCTGCGGGTGTCTACCGCAACTGCTCGACGCGGTTCGCGGACGGATTCCGCTACGGGCTGGGCGCGGAGGTCGGAATCAGCACGGGCAAGCTGCACGCCCGCGGACCGGTCGGGCTGGACGGGCTGACCACGTACAAATACAAGCTGACAGGCAGCGGCCACATCGTGGACGATTACGCGAGCGGCAAGAAATCATTCCACTTCAAGGAGCTAAAGCCGGATATCGCATACCTGACGCACGGGTTCTCGGGGTAGCAGCGGCGATATAGGACCGCCAAGCCGCCAGGCTGCCAGGCCACACCGTGCCAAGCCGCTTACCCTTGCGCGGTCTCTCCTACCATCGGGTCTACCGCCGGCGTTATGTGGTGCGGGAAGTTCGGGTCGCGGTATGTTCTGATGACCTTTACGGGGCACTCTTTGATGCACATTCCGCAGTTACGGCATTTCGCTTGGTCGATATACGCGATATTGTCTTTTATCTCTATAGCTTCGAATTTGCATATCTTCGCGCAGCGTCCGCACGCTATGCAGCCGACGCTGCACATGACCCTGGTCGTTGAGCCCTTCTCGTTATTGCTGCATCTCACGAATGTGCTCGAGTTTCCGTTCGCTATTTCTATCAGCTTGTTCGGGCAGCGCTCCACGCACAGCCCGCAAGCGACGCATTTGTTCTTGTCCACCACAGCGATGCCATGGTACATGTATATCGCGCCGTAGTCGCATACGTCCACGCAGTCCCCGTAGCCAAGGCAGGCTTTCGGGCAGGCACCTCGCCCTCTGTAAAATGTCTTGTTGGCGGCGCACGACTGCATGCCCCGATACGTCATAACATATCGCGTCTTTGAGAACGTGCCCGCGCATTTCACGCGCGCATAGCGCTTCTCCCCCTCGACAAATTCCACGCCGAGTATCGTGCTGATTTTAGCGGCGACCTCCGCTCCGCCCACCGGACAGAGGTTCGCTTTCGCGCCGTTATTGGCAACAGCCGACGCGTAGTCGCTGCACCCCGCGAATCCGCATGCGCCGCAATTCGCGCCCGGCAGCACGCTGTTGATGTTGGCGGCGGTTTCGTCAACGCTCACAGCCATGTACTTCGCCGCGAGCGTCAGCCCGATGCCGGCCACGAGCCCGATGAGCGAAACGATTATTATTGGAAGCGCAATAGTCATTTTCCGAACACCCCTTCCACCATTCCAGAGAAACCCATGAACGCGAGCGACAGTATCGACGCCGCTATCAGCACCGACGGCACGCCTTTGAACGTTTCGGGCACGTCCGCTTCCTCGATTTTCTGCCTGATGCCCGAGAACAGCACCATGGCGAGCAGGAAGCCTATGCCCGCGCCGAACGCGTTGGCAATGGAGTGCGTGAAGGTGTAGCCGTTGTCGAAATTCAGTATCGTCACGCCGAGCACCGCGCAGTTCGTCGTGATGAGCGGCAGGTAGACGCCGAGCGACGAATGCAGCGCTGGCATGTATTTTTTCAGCATGATTTCGACGAGCTGAACCAACGCGGCAATAACAAGTATAAATACAATAATTTGCAGATATTCCAGTCCAAACCTCGCAAGCAGCAGCGCGTAGAGCGGCCACGTGACGGCGGTCGCGAGCACCATGACGAAGGTCACGGCGATGCTCATGCCGACCGACGAATCAAGGCGTTTCGACACGCCGAGGAAGGGGCAGATGCCGAGGAATTTCGACAGCACAAAATTGTCAACGAGGATGACGCTGAACAGGATGACCAGTATCTCTTTCATTAACATTCCCTCCCCGCCACTTTATCGTTGTCGCCATTACATTCTCCGCAGCCTTCGCATCCGAAGTCCTTCTTGAACTTTATTCCTTTCGCGGGTATCTTTCGCGCGAGCGCTACCAGCACTCCGAACACGAAAAACCCTCCCGGGGCGAGCATGAATACCGACATAGTGGGTATGCTTTCGGGAAGGAACTGCATCCCCATCCATGAACCCGAGCCGAGCATCTCGCGCACCGAGCCCATGATGAACAGCGCCACCGTAAAGCCGATGCCCATGCCGAGCCCGTCGAGCGCCGACGCCAGCACGCCGTTCTTGCTCGCGAACATCTCAGCCCTGCCGAGGACTATGCAGTTCACGACGATGAGCGGGATGAAAAGGCCGAGCGCCGCGTACAGCGACGGCACGTATGCTTCCATCATCATGCCGACTATCGTGACGAAGCCCGCTATCACGACTATGAAGCACGGTATGCGCACCCTGTCTGATATGGCGTTCTTCAGCACGGATATGACCACGTTCGAGCAGAGCAGCACGACCATTGTCGCAAGACCCATGCCGATGCCGTTGACCGCCTGTGTCGTGACGGCCAGCGTCGGGCACGTGCCAAGCAGCAGCACGAGCACAGGGTTCTCCTTCAGTATGCCGTTCAAGAACACGGCCGATTTTTTTATTCCATTATTATTTGCGCTATTATTCATCCGCTTCACCTGATGTGCCTTCGCCCACGTTTCCGCCGGCTGCGTTACCACCCGCCGCGCCCAAGGCCGCCGCGAGAGCCGCGTCCACCGCCCTGTAGACCGCATTCGACGTGATGGTCGCGCCCGTGATGGTGTCTATCGCCTTAGCCTCCGCGCGGTCCGTGTTCAGCTTGTTCGTCTTGATGTCCGCCGCGCCGCCGTACTGCGCGAGATATTCTTCGGTCATGGCTTTCGTGCCCAGCCCAGGCGTCTCCGAGTGGTTCAGCACCTTGACCGCTGTCACCGCGCCATCGCTGCCGACGCCGACCATGACCTCGACCGTGCCGCCAAAACCTTTTTCGTTCACCGTGACCACGTAGCCCGTATCTCCGTCGGCGCGGAATACCGATGCCACCGTCTCGGGCAGGTCGCCCGCCATCTCCGCGGTCACGTCCTCGAAACCCGACGCGGCGGGCAGCACGGCCTTTCGTGCAGCGTCCGCTTCCTTGCCATGTATATTGTCAATGACCGGCTTCGTCGCGCCGTAGGTCAACGCGAGCGCAGCCGTGACAACAAGGCAGATAGCCACCAGCGCCAAGGTGGGGGTAATGTCATGTTTCTTCATTACATTACTCCTTTCGCCGCGCCGCGCTTCGTTCCGTATAGCGGCCTGCGCGTTGCCTTGTCGATATGAGGCACGATCAGATTCATTATCAGTATCGCGAACGAGACGCCTTCGGGGTATGCACCGAAGAGGCGAATCATCATCGTGATGACCCCGCAGCCTATACCGAATATTATTTTGCCTTTAACAGTAATGGGCGATGTGGAATAATCGGTCGCCATGAACAGAGCGCCGAGCATGACGCCGCCCGCGCAGATGTGGAACACGGGATCCTGACCCGCCACGAGCGCGAACACGAACACCGAGCCGATGAACGCAACGGGAATGGCGGGCGATATGATTTTACGCAGCAGCAGGAACGCCCCGCCGATGAGCAGCGCGAGCGCACTGACCTCGCCCATCGAGCCGCCTACCGTGCCGAGGAACATGTCCAAGTTCGACGGCAGACCCGCCGCCGCGCCGCCCTCGTTCAGAATGCCGAGCGGCGTCGCGCTCGTCACGGCATCCACAGAGAAGAATATATGCCCCGGTACGGCCCATGTCGTCATCTCGGACGAGAACGCGACGAACAGCACCACGCGTGCTGTGATAGCGGGGTTCGCGAAATTGCGCCCTATCCCGCCGAACAGCTGCTTCGTGATAACGATGGCTACGAACGCGCCTATGACCGCCATCCAGTACGGGAGCGTCACGGGCAGGTTGAACGCGAGGATGACCCCCGTCACCGCCGCCGACAGGTCTGACACCGTGTTCGCCCTCTTTGTCACCATCTCGAAAAGGTATTCGAATACGACGCAGGATATGACGCAAACTGCGGTCAGGAATATCGCCCGCGCGCCGTATGACCAGACGGCGAACCCGAACGCGGGCGCGAGCGCGATAAGCACTTGGCCCATGATGCGCGTCGTGTCCGTCTTGCCGACGATATGCGGGGAGCCGGACACTATCAGATTTCCGAATCTATAATCTTCGTGCATTATTCATCCCCCCTTTCCTCGGCAGCCTTCGCAGCTTCCGCCGCTTTCCTCTCAGACTCCGCCAAGAACGCTTTCGCCATCCTGTTGAGAAGGCTGAGCGGCTTGCGGGCGGGGCATACGTAGGCGCAGCATCCGCATTCCATGCACACGCCGACATTCAGCGCCTTCAGATCCTCAGCGTCGCCGCGCTCGTATGCCCTCATGATGGTCGTGGGCATCAGCTCTATCGGACAATTGTCCACGCAGCGCCCGCAGTTGATGCACTGCGTCTCATGCCCTATCTTCGATACCTCTTTCTCACTGAGCGCGAGTATCGCGTTATTGTTCTTTATTATTGGCTTGCCGTCATCGTAGATAGAGCGCCCCATCATCGGGCCGCCCATGAGCAGCTTGCTCGGCTGGGCCTTGTAGCCGCCGCAGAACGCGACTATCTCGTATATCTTGGTGCCTATCGGCGCCATGATGTTCTTCGGATCCGCAACAGCGTCTCCGTCGACTGTTATGCGCTTTCTGGTAAGCGGGTTGCCGGTAGTGAAATAATGCGCCACCGCCGCGATGGAGGTCACGTTAGAGACTAGCACGCCCACATCCGCGGGGAGCTTTCCGGCAGGAAGCGCCTTGCCGGATATCTCATATATCAGTACGCGCTCCGCTCCCTTTGGGTAGAGCGAGCGAAGTCTCACCACGTCGATGGGCTTGTCCTTTGTAAGCTCTTCCAGAAGGGATATGGCTTTGGGCTTGTTTGATTCGATGCCTATATACGCGCGCTCCATCTCAAGGTGCTTCATGACGATTTCCGTGCCCTTGACTACATCGTCCGCCTGCTCTATCATCGTGCGGTAGTCCGACGTGATATACGGCTCGCACTCCGCGCCGTTGATGATGAGCGTGTTCACCTCTGCAAGATTCTTGGGGGAATATTTTACGGAAGCCGGAAACGCCGCGCCGCCGAGACCGACGATGCCGCTCTCCCTGACCGCAGCGACAAACTCCTCGCGCGTGTTCACCGTGGGCGGCTCCAGCCCTTCCCAGCGCTCGTGCTTTCCGTCCGTCCTGATCGTGACCATCGGGTCGTATGTACCCTGAATGGACATGATACGCTCGATGGAAGTGACCTTGCCTGACACGCTCGAATGCACCGGAGCGCTGACGAACGCATCCGTGTCCCCTATCTTCTGGCCGATTTTCACCGTGTCGCCCACTGCCACCAACGGCTCGCACGAAGCGCCGATATGCTGTGACATCGATATTCGGACTTCATTCGGCGTCGGCAGGTACTCGGTCGCGCAGTCCATCGTATTCTTTTTGTGTTCCAGCTTAATGCCGCGCAGCACTTTCCTCATATACACCTCTCTTATCGGGTTCACCCTATGCACCGCAGATACTGACCGCCGCCCTTACTGCGGCATTTTCCGCGGTTTTTCGTTATCGTTCGGCTCTGTTTTGTCCACACTCCACATGCTGAAACAAAAAGACCAAACGGCGCATAGATGCTATTATAGCACATCAGGCAAGGCAAAACAAAGCGAAAATGAAGGTAAACTTCGGACGGATTTTCATTCAATAAATGTAAATAATTTCTTGACAGTAATGGATATATATACTATAATGAGTGCAGCAAGCAAAACGCATTATGTACATTGAAAACTGAGCCATTCATAATGGTATTACCCGCAAACGCGGATAATATATCAACGGGACGGCGGCACAATCCCTCATTAAGAAAGGATTGTTGCTATGAAATATACAGATATATCATTGCTCGTTCAGAGTATCCAAGTAGTTATTTCTTTGATTATGCTTGTCTTAACGGTCCGACATAAGAAATAACCGCCCTCGCGGAAGGCGGCAATCTCTATGAAAACATATCACATTAGAGGGATTGCGCGCCGTTCCAGCGGCGAGCCGTCCCGTAATTTAATTATAGCACTATGTAGATAAAAATCAAGATTTTTCGGTATTTTTATTTTCCGGCGGCTTCGTATTCGCGCTTGCCTGATGTGAACATTGCGAATATGAATACTACGATGTTTACGGCTACGTAGCAGATGGTGTACCTGTTTACGTATTCCATCGGCAGGCGCATGTCCTCTGTCAGAATGAACAGTATGACGAGACAGACCGTTCCTATCAGGCCGACTATCCACGAGGCGTTCTTGCGCCTTACGCGCCAGTCGTAGCGTTCGCTCTTGCCTGTGTAATAGCCAGGCTCGCGCATCTCCTGCTCACGGAGTTCGTTTTCGTAGCGTTCGCGGTCGCGCGACCTCGTGTAGCGTATCACGAGCCACAGCATCTGTATGGCCGCGAGTATCGTCAGAAGCAGGTTGAACAGCGCCCATGCCCTGCCGCCGCTGCCTTCGTCTTGCTTCGGTGGCGGCGTCACATCGACTTCCACGTCGGGCGTAGGCGGGTTTGTCTGCGGCGTGTCCGTTTCGGGTATCTCGTCCACGGGCGTATCACCGATGTCTACCAGAGAGTCGCCATCAGCCACACCTCCGTCGGCAGTCACGTCAGTTGCGCCTGACGTACCGCCGCTGCTGCCGCTGTCCGAATCGTCTTTCGGCTTGGTCTTTTCTTTTTCGAGCTTGTCTGTGATATTAGCGCCTGACGGGGGCTTCGGTGGTGTGGGCGGCGTGGGCGGCGTCGGCTTCGTGGGCGGCGTCGCGGGCTGATCCGTCGGCGGATTGTCCGGCGGCGGCGCGGTAGTTTCGTTGTACTGGAGCGCGATAAAGCGCCACTCTATGGCGCACAATGTATTCATATAATCCGAGCCGAGCGATGTCGGAACGGAGAGGTCCACCGTGACTGTCCCGCTGTAGCCCGCCGAAACGGTGCCAAGCGAAACGCCTGTGCCCGTATACATCTCCGCGGTGCCCGAGCCCGCAAGCCCGCGCAGGGTGCCACTGTATAGCGGCGTCGCGCCGTGGCGCACGTCTATCAATATCCGGTCGAGAAGCCCGTCATCGGCCTGCTTGCCGCTGAAATAAGGTTCCAGATCCTTCGCGGCCTGACCCGTCACGGGGTTCGCCGCAAGGCGGAACAGCACGCTGTCGGGCGTATTGTTCCGAAGCAGGACGTTGACCGACCTCGCGTCGCCCGGGGACAGGTTCTTCATGGCGTCCCCGAAAGCGTCGTAGCCGTAGACGCGCACGTTCGCCGTGTCGTACTGCCACACGTCGGCCGCACCCTCGCCGTTGAAGTCGGCCGTGCCGTCGGCGAATACAGCCGCGGGCGCGGTGAGCAGCAATGCGAGGAACGTTATGAGCGCGAGCGCTTTTTTCCGAATATTTTTTGCCATTAATAATTTCTGCCGTTCGTTTTCTGCCGTTCATTGCCGTAACAGTAACGGCTTACTCCCAACATTTTAGCCGAGGCGGGAAGGGTGGTGGGAACCGCCATTCCCGCCTTCGGCATTAAGCCCAATCAGGGTGTTAGTAAATCACTGCTCACCCAGGGAACGGTGATGGCGCAAACTCAGAAAATGCCTGCATCATGTCAGTAGTAGTACCGCCGCTTGATAAATCATTGTACGGATTACCGGTAGACTGTACTGCGTACGCAATTATATCAACGCTAAACTCCACGCCCGCAAGGTCGTTTGGCAAATTCGGAAGTTTAATCGTAGTGAATACATCTGTTGTTGTATCGCCTGGGTCGAGTGCTCGCAAGTTAGAAGTTTCGCCGGTGCTATTAGTACCGCAATAGAAGAATCCACCATGAACCCCATCCTTGCTGAATACAGGACCTATTGGATTAGTTGTTGTATCCGGAGAGGTGTAACCTTTCCAATTTGCTCCTTGACCAAGATTAGTATAGAACTCACTAAATATATTATATAGTTCCTGTTGCCCTGCGGGAGTGCTGAAAAGATTATCGAAATCTACAGGAGTACCATCTTTTGTTGCAGTAATATTCACATCTACATACACATATACGGGCACGTCGCCAGTATTTTTTACACTTGGCTTCTTTGTGACGGACTCTCCTGGAGCTCTCTTACCATAGTCGATTCCGATAAACTTATCATTATTATCATAACTATATCCTACATCTTCATACGGCTTATTAGGATATGCCGTTCCAATTTCGAGAGATTCTTTATCCCCACCTGCTTCCAACAGTGAGATTTCTGCCGCGCCTATCGTCACAGTGTTCGTCGCTTTATCCGACTGCGCCGTGAACAGCATTAGGGTTCCTACTACCGCCAGTACCGCTACCATCGCTATCGCGAATACCAGTAGCATTGTCTTTTTCTTTGTAGCCATTTTTTTCTCCTTTTCTTTCTCGTCCCGCTTTTCGCGAGCGGGACATCCTTACCATTGATTGGGCGATAACTTACTATATATAACGCCGGCCGTTGGCTGGCGGTGGGTTTCGGCTTAGTCCCCTTCGGGGCTCTGTGTATCTGCGGACGGCGTTGCCGCGGTGGTCACCGGCTTCGGCGTATCAGGCGTTGTGGCTTCTGTCTCTGTCTGCGGCGCGGCGGCGTCCGCGTCAGGTTTTGTGTCCGGCGCGTCCGGTTCCGTTGTCACTGCAGGTGCGCTCGTTATGGCCGGCGCTGACGCTACGCCCGCTTCCGTCGTGGCTGCAGGTTTGGATACCGCCCTGCCGTCCTTCGGCGGCGTGGGCGATGGCGCGGGCGCCGGCGATGAACCTTCGCCATCGTTAGACTTGCCAGTCATCTCATTCGTCACCTGCGGGGTTTCGCTTTTCAGCAGCGCTACGGAGGGAGACACGGAATAGGACGCGGCCATCATGACGAGTAGCGCCGCGAGCGCACATACCAGCGCTGCCAGCGCCTTGCCGTTCATGTATCCTGCCATATTCGGTTTTGCCGCTATGTTTTTCAAAACGCTGCTTCCCTTTCCGGCTCGATGATTTTCGGTGGCGCTAAAAATATCGGTATCACGAACAGCAGCACGAGGACGGCCAGCGCTATCAGCCCTACGGCTATGCCCTTCGTGGAGCGTATGCCCATCGCGAGCCCGCCCAGGTTCGGCACGTGCAGAGTGGCCGCGCCTATGAGCGTATCCCACGATGTCGCGCCGTCGGCTGTGGCGTTCGCGTCGCCCTTGGTCGTGAAGGTGTGCGCACTTTTGTCCACTTCGACCACGCGGTGCGTGACGGTCGTGCCGCCGCCCACGTCGAACGCGATGACATCCCCGACCTTGACTGCTTCGGCGCGGGCGTTCGTATCTATGAACACCAGCCCGTTCACGTTGTAGTTTGGCTCCATGCTGCCGCTGAGTATCGCCATCGGCTTGTAGCCCAGCGCCTGCGCCCCGAGGATGGCCCCGCACACGAGCACGACGGCGAGAAGTATCACGACGAAAAGCACGGTGCAAAGGCGCGAAACAACGCCGCGCGCGCCTGTTGGTTTTCGATATCTTTTTGTCCTGCCGACTTCAACCATTTCGTGTCCTGTTCAGTCCCCCGTTGTGATAGCTTGCGGCTACGTTAATAGATATTTTTTAACCCTGTGAACTGATTCTTGAAGAATGTGCGCCAGTAACTTTCGTTAGAGTTTTGGCCAACGGCATCGCTCACCCAGTCTGACTGAATCATGTACGCCTTTATTTTCAAAGTCGCGCCATTTATTTCTTCTTCTGTCCATGTATTAGGGAATTTGATGTCATCTATTAAGAATGCCTCGGTTTTACCGTCATGCGATATTGGAACCAGACCGTTTTTGGAACTGACGTCATATCCGCTACCTTTCGCGTAGAAATATATCTTATGCCTTTCGCTTTCGCTTTGCACCGTGCAGCTGTCTGTCGTACGCCATGGCCCGTCGCCAGGATATGCCTGCGCACCATTTAGCGAATGAGCACCATTGAAGTTTATATTATCGAAGAAAGCTTCGGCTTTTGACTCCGCCTCAGAACCGGAATAGCTCTCACCCATAGAGAATATTAGCTCGATGGCAACATAGGCATCGGCACTACCTGTATTTTTCACATAGAGGTTTTTGATAATAGGTTGGTTAGGCGCGATGTTACCAAGCGCGACTTCGCCATCTTCCGTCATTGTATAAATATCTGAAGAGTCATCACCGCTTACACCGAACTTATCCTCCTCCGCATTAAAATCATCGCCAATGTTCTCCGCCACCACCTCGTGCAGCTCGCCTTCTACGTTTCCTGCTGTCATCACGTTTTTGGCGGTGGGGGTTTCGTGCGTCAGCAGCATCAGCGTGCCGCCGCAGCCTACCGCTACCGCGAGCACCGCCGCCAGCGCAGCAAGGTATTTCTTGCTGTGCCTTAGCCCAAAGAAACTGTTACTCTTCGCGTACTTCCCACCAAACGATAAACACTTCTCCGAATGTTTTCCCAACATGGCAAACACCCCGTCCTTTCTTACTCCCGTTTGTAGTTATGCCTATCATATAATAGCGAATTGCAAAATGCAATACATTTGTATGTTATTTTTGTGTTAATTATGTGAATAATCGTCTTGCATTTGCGATTCAATTGTAATTCAACGGGGGTGCTGAATGTGATTGTTATTTATTGCATAATAGTTATAGGCTGACGGGCAGGGAATCTTATTTGCGCTGTCAGGGATAAGGCAGGAACAGCATGGAAAAATTCAAGATACCGACGATACCGCGCACGACGAGCAAGAGTATCCGGTTTCCCGACAATATAATAGAAGGCGTTGAACAGGCGATACAGGACAAGGACTGCACGTTCACGGCTTTCGTGGTGGAAGCTGTGCGCGTCGCGCTCGTGAATGTTTCGGAAGGCGGAGAGTAGATGTTGGATATGGAAAAGGGGTGTCAGACACCCCTTGTTTCTGCGGCTATGGTTTCCAGCGCTTTTGTTATGGCTTCGCCCGGCGTCAGCTCTATGGTGCTTTCTTTTGGCTCTCTTCGCAGCTTGTATTCCACTATGCCGTCCGCGGCTTTTTTGCCTACCGTTATCCTGATGGGGATGCCGAATATGTCGGCGTCGTTGAATTTCACGCCGGCTCTTTCGTCGCGGTCGTCTATGACGGCTTCCGCTCCCGCAGCGATGAGCTTTTCGTAAATTTCGTCTGCCACGCGGCGCGCGTTTTCGTCGTCGCCTTTCGCGAGCGTTATTATCGCATGGTACGGCGCGACGGACATGGGCCAGAGTATGCCTTTGTCGTCGTGGTATTGCTCGACCACCGCCGCCATCGTGCGCGTCACGCCGATGCCGTAGCAGCCCATGAGTATAAGCTGTTCCTGCATGTTCTCGTCGCGGTAGGTGGCGCCCATGGCTTCCGAGTATTTCGTGCCTAGCTTGAACACCTGCCCGACTTCGATGCCGCGCGCCATATTGAGCGGCCTTCCGCAATCAGGGCAGGGGTCGCCCTCTCGCACGAGTTTCAGGTCGGCCACGATATCGCCCTCGTAATCGCGCCCGTAGTTCACGCCCGTCAGGTGGTGGTCTATTTTGCAAGCCCCCGCGCAGAGGTTTTTCTGTCCGACCAGCTCGCTGTCCACGACGATGGTGCAGTCGTGCAGCCCGACGGGGCCGGTGAACCCGCCTACGCAGCCGGTCGCTTCCGACATGGCGGTTTCGTCGGCGAACTCTATCATGTGTTCGGCGATGCCGAGGGCGTTGATGAGCTTGGTCATGTTCAGCTCGCGGTCGCCGCGTATGAAGGCCGCTACGTATTGCTTTACCTTGTACGGGGTAGTGGACCCAGTGTCCTTGCCCGCCATGGCGGTTTGGGCGGGGGCGGCACCAGGCTCCGCCGTTGCTGATTGGGCGGCGGGGGTTTCTTCCGCTTCCGCTGTGTCGCGGCCTATGTTTTCGTCGTCCTCGTAGACTGCGAAAAGCAGGGCTTTGATGGTCTTGCCGGTGGGCAGCCCCAAATAATTCGCGACGGATTCTATCGTCTTGGTATTCGGCGTATGCACTTCCGTTATTGGATCCAGCGCTTCGGTTTCGGGCGAAGCGGGGTCGTCCACGAATACAGCCTGGTCAGCGGTCGCGGCGAAGTCGCAGCTGTCGCAGTACATGATATCGCTCTCGCCGTAGTCGCAGAGCGCGACGAACTCCTGCGATTCGCTGCCGCCGATGGCGCCGTTGTCGGCCCAGACCGCGCGGAAGTCGAGCCCGCAGCGCGTGAAAATCCTTTCGTACGCGTCATACATCACGCGGTAGCTCTCGTCGAGCCCGCTCTGATCCCTGTCGAACGAATACGCGTCCTTCATGATGAACTCGCGGGCGCGCATGAGCCCATAGCGCGGGCGCGCCTCGTCGCGGTATTTCGTCTGTATCTGGTAGAGGTTGATCGGGAGCTGCTTGTGCGAGGTGATCTCAGAGCGCACGATGTCCGTGAACACTTCCTCGGCGGTCGGTCCGAGACAAAATTCCCGAGCGTGGCGGTCGCGCACGCGCCACATCTCCGGCCCGTACACCGACCAGCGCCCCGATTCGCTCCAGAGCTCGGCGGAGTGCAGCGGGGACATGAGTATCTCGGTCGCGCCCGACCTGTCCATTTCCTCGCGGACGATCTGCTCTATCTTGCGGACGGTGCGCCAGCCCATATTCATGTAGCCGTAGACGCCCGATACCATCTTGCGGATCATGCCTGCCCGAAGCAGCCAGACATGGCTGGGTATCTCGGCCTCGCCAGGCGTCTCGCGAAGGGTTGTAACGTGGGCTTGTGATAGTCGCATTTCTTTTACTCCTTATTAGCTTGTCTTTTTTCCGTTTGGCTTTGTTGCTGCTCGCGTGTGCGTGCTCACGTACGTCTTAGTACGCTCCGCTCGCCCCCGCTCACGCGCCTAGCCAAACGAAAAAAATCCTGCGCTATACAAAACTGTTATCAATTATTTTCCTCAGCCGCACTACCGCCTGGGCTCCTATGCCTTCTTCTTTGGCTGTGTAGCCTAGGTGTTCGGTGGTGGTGGCTTTCACTCCTATTTTATCACGGTCTGTGCCCAGCGCGGCGGCCAGGCTGTCCCTTATTTTTTCTATGTGCGGGGCCATGCGCGGGCGCTCCGCGACTATGGTCGTGTCGGCGTTATATACGGCATAGCCTTTTGCTTCGGCCAGGCGCTTCACTTCGTTCAGAAGTTTCATGCTCGATATGCCTTTGTATTTGGCGTCGGTGTCGGGAAAATACCTGCCGATATCGCCGAGCGCGAGCGCGCCGAGGATGGCGTCCATGAGCGCGTGCGTGAGGACATCGGCGTCCGAGTGGCCGTCAAGCCCGCGGCTTTCGGGGATCTCGACGCCGCCCAGCACGAGCGGCGCGGGGTAGTCCGCGAAGCGGTGTGCGTCGAAGCCTATGCCGACGCGGTCGTCAGTGCCGGCGCTATCGCTCGCGCCCGCGCCGATAGAGGGCGCTGTCATGTCCGCCGGCGTTGTTATCTTGCGGTTCGCGTAGTCGCCCATCGCGATCAGCACTGCCTGCGCGGGGTGGCCGTAGCGCTGGGCTAGCGTTCCGTCGTCTGTTGCCGTGAAGCCTTCTTTTGCGGCGGCTTCGTGCGCGGCCAGTATCATGCGCATGTCGAAGCCTTGCGGGGTCTGCACCGACCAGAGGGTTTGGCGCGGAGGGGAGTCCGCGAGAAAGAGCGGCTGCCCGCACTGCGGCTCCGCGTTGGCCACGTATATGGTATCCGTCGCGGGTACGCACGAGACGGCCGCGCCTGTTATGGAGGCGCCCTTGACCACGTGCGCTATGGCTTCCTGCGTCACGAAGGGGCGCGCCGCGTCGTGAATCAGGACGAGGGGTGATGGCTCCGCGGAGGGCATGCCTGCATTAATCAGCGCTTCCTTAGCGCCGTCAGGCTGATCGGCGGCGGGCAGCTGTTTTGCCGCCACGAACCGCAGGCCCCGCAGCACGGATTCCTGCCGCGTGTCCGCGCCTATGGCGGTGTCGCGGTATTTCGATAGCACACGCAGAAGTTCGCCTGTGCGCTCTGCGTACTCGGTGAGTGCGACGGCGTAGATGTCGTCGACCAGCGGGCATTCCTCGAAGGCTCGCGCCGCGCGCAGCACCATCGGCTCGCCGCCGACATCGAGGAACTGCTTGGGCACCTCGGTGCCGAGCCTGGCCCCGCTTCCCGCCGCCATTATTATTGCTGTTATTCTATGGTTGTTAAACATTTTCTACATTATAATATGTGAGAATCCATTTTCGGAAATACGGTTTCGAAAGGCGCAAAACCGGACGGGAATCATTTCGGCTTTGCGAATATCATTCTCCCCGCCGCCGTCTGCAACACCGTCGTCACCGAAACGTCTACCGCTTTGCCTATCAGCCGGCGGCCTTCCTCTACCACTATCATCGTGCCGTCGTCGAGGTAGGCCAGCGCCTGGCCGCGTTCCTTGCCCTCTTTCACGAGGAATACGTTCATCATCTCGCCCGGCAGGACGGCCGGCTTCAGCGCGTTCGCCAGCTCGTTGATGTTCAGGACTTTCACGCCTTGAATACCCGCCACCTTGTTCAGGTTGTAATCGTTCGTCACGACTTTGCCGCCCATGGACTGCGCGAGCTTCAGCAACTTCACGTCGACCTCGGGGATTTCGTCGAGCCCTTTTTCGGAAGCCGTGTTGTAGATCTCTATGCCGTAGTCGGTCTGGATTTTGTTCAGGATGTCCAGCCCCCTGCGGCCGCGCTCGCGCTTCAGGCCGTCCGAGCTGTCGGCGATATGGCGCAGCTCCACGAGGACGAACTCGGGGATGACTATCTTGCCTTCCACGAACCCGCATTTCATGATGCCCTCTATGCGCCCGTCGATGATGACTGACGTGTCGAGTATTTTGGGGCTGGAATCGGGATTCGACTTGGAGGCCGCGGTGCGGAATCCTGCCCTGCGCGCCGCTACGACCGCTGCTATCAGATCGCGGCCTTTCCTGTATCCGATGATGACGCCGAGCCACGCGAACACGATATAGACCGCGACGGTCAGCGCGACGCTGAGCGCGTCGTTATCAATGCGCGCGAATATCCCTCTGAGCAGGAACGCTATGACGAGCCCTATTATCAGGCCCGCCGTTCCTGACAGCAGATCCTGCGCGGGCAGATGTCTGATGTCCGCTTCGATGCCTCTGGAAAACGCGGCGCTTTTCTTTGCAATGACCGGAGTGAGCAAAAAAAATAACAATCCGAAAATAAGTGCGAATGCTATTGCCACGATGCCCCATCCGAAATCCGTCAGCATATCGTGCGCAACAAGCCCAAGTGCTTTCTCGCCGGTAACATATTGCAAGAGGAGGAAAACGCCGTACCCAGCGGCCATGCCGATGAGCGTAACACCACCTCTTATTAGTCTCTTAAGCATTTATATTATACGTGAGCCTCCTCTATCTCTACTGTTTTAATTACTGTTATATTATATTGTAATAATTTTGTGTAATAATTTTGGAACGGTGGGTTGCTACCCTAGGACGAGCATGCTTATCTGCTCCTCGATTTCTCTTGCATCCCTTTCGCTCACTAGCATCAGCTCGCTGATGAGTATCTGCTTGGCGCTGGTGAGCATTTTTTTCTCTCCCATCGAGAGCTTCTTTTTTTTCTCCGCGCGCATGAGGTTGCGAACCACTTCGCAAACGCTGTTCAGCTGGCCTGTCTTGAGCTTTTCCATGTTGTCGCGGTAACGCCTGTTCCAGTTGCCCGTGGCTTCGTCGGACTTGCTTTTCAGAGCGCGCTCCATCGCCTTCAGCTCTTTCTTGTCCACTATCTCGCGGACGCCCACGCTGTCGGTGTTGTCGCATGGAATCATGACCGTGACGTCACCGATAGGCAGCCTGAGAATATAATAACGCCGCCTCTCGTCGAGTATCTGTCTGTCCTCGATGGACTCCACGACGCCCGCGCCGTGCATAGGATATACGATTTTATCGCCTATCGAGTACAAATTTTCTCTCCTAACCAACCTTATTAGCTGTTATCCCGTTCAATATGACCTGTGACCTGTTCGACATTCCACTGCGTTTACATAACATATTATACGCCAAAAACGCGGTTTCGTCAAATCGCCCGTCAAATCGAAGCTGGCGATAATCGCGCCGCAATCGCGCTTGCGGCATTGTAATGGCGGGGGGCGTTGTGGTATGATTTTGATAGGTATGTATTCTGGTTTTTGAATATGCCTAAGAATGGAGGGAAGCAATGAGCAGGCTTTTGATAGTTGACGATGAGCAAAAAATCCGCGAGGTCATACGCGAGTATGCGGAGTTCAACGGCTTTGACGTGTCCGAGGCCGAGGACGGAATGGACGCGGTGGAAATATGCAAGGAAGAGGACTTCGACATTATCGTGATGGACGTGATGATGCCGAAGCTCGACGGGTTCTCGGCGGTGAAAGCCATACGCGAGTTTAAGGACATCCCTGTAATAATGCTGTCGGCCAGGGGTGAGGAGTACGACAAGCTCTTTGGCTTTGAAATCGGCGCGGACGATTATATGGTGAAGCCTTTCAGCCCGAAGGAGCTGATGGCCAGGGTCGGCGTCATCCTCGCGCGGAGGGCTCCCGCGGAGGATGCCACCACGCGCCTGGTTTTCGACGGGCTGGAAATCGACATCCCCGCGCGGTCGGTGCATGTGGACGGCGCGGCGGTGGAACTGACGCCCAAGGAATACGAGCTGTTATTCTATCTCGCGCAGAACAAGGGCATCGCGCTCTCGCGGGACAAGCTGCTCCAGGACATCTGGGGCTACGATTATTTCGGGGACGACAGAACCATCGACACGCATATCAAGAACTTACGCAACAACCTCGGTCCGTACCGCGACAAAATCACCACGCTGAGGGGCGTAGGATACAAATTTGAGTCGTGAAGGGCGTAGGCGCTTTCGTGAGCATTGACCCTAAAAGCCTGAAATTCAAACTGTGGGTGTATTTCCTCGTGTTCGCGGGGATAGTGCTCGCCATCCTCTGGTGTCTCCAGGTCATTTTCATGAATAATTATTATCAGGACATGAAGGTGCGCGAGACGGAGAACGCGGCGCAGAATATACAGACGCTTTACGAGACGGGCGAGTTTTCGGAGATACGCGGGCAGCTCCGCGAGATCTACCGCTCGAACGACATGTATATCGAGATTCAGACCGAGAACGGGATACCTATATATATACCCGACATCAACCTTGACAGCGAAGATTCGGATTCGGAGAGTGGCAGCTCGGGTAATGATTCCGGTAATGGCTCTGGCGGTTCGGACGGATCCGGCGATGCTTCCGGTAACGGTTCGGGAAGCTTGGACGGCTCCGGCGATGCTTCCGGCAACGGTTCGGGCGATGCTTCGGACAGCGTTTCGGACAGCGCGGACGGGCTGGCTAATTACGGGCAGGACGGCGAAGCGGCGGCGGGCGATAACGCGGCCGGTGCGGACGCTGGTCTGGGCGATGACGGTACGCAGGACGGCGCTGCGGACGCGGCAAGCGGCAGCGGCGCGGGTGCGGGCGGCAGCGAGGCCATCACGCTGTCCGACGATGCCACAGGCAGCGCGGTGGATGCCGCGAACGCGGAAGCGGCGGCGGACGGCACCGCTCCGGTTCCGGACGAAGCCGCGGCAGACAAGCTCGAGGAGACGAACCTTGCGGACGTTAAGTCCACGCCGCATTTGTCACCGAGCGTCTACCGCGCCGAGATAGAAAATCTGCACAAGCAGCTCGTCGGCAGCGGCGAGCAGGCGTTCACGAAACAGGTAACCGATCCGAAGACCGAGCTGATCACGCTCGAGTACGCCACGTACCTCACTTCCAAGGCGGGCGACCGCAACGTGCTGTATATTTTCTCGCCGCTCTATCCCATACAGTCTACGATGAACATATTGCAGAGCCAGCTTATCTACATCACCATCATCGCCATGCTCATGGCGTTCATGATTTCGTTCCTCATATCGCGCAGGATATCCGAGCCTATCGAGAATATCACGAAGTCGGCGGAGCGGCTAGGCGAGGGCGAGTACGGAATAGTGTTCGACGGCGGGCATTACTCGGAGATATCGAAGCTCGCGGACACGCTCACATACACGTCGCTGGAGCTGGCAAAGAGCGACAATTTGCAGAAGGATGTGATAGCGAACGTGAGCCACGACCTCAGAACGCCGCTCACGATGATAACGTCATATGCGGAGATGATACACGATCTGTCGGGCGGCGATCCAGAGAAGCGCAACGCGCACCTGCAGGTCATTATCGACGAAGCGGGCCGGCTGAACAAGCTGGTCACGGACTTCCTCGAAATCTCCAGGATGCAGTCGGGTGTGCAGGAGATATCGCTCACGACGTTCTCGCTGAAAGAGCTTATCGAAAACACGCTGCAATCATATATAGGGTTCGTCGAAAAAGAGGGCTTCAAGCTCGTGTTCATTTCGAGCGGCAGCGGCATCATACGCGCGGACGCGGTGAGGCTGACGCAGGTCATCGACAATCTCGTGTCGAACGCGTTCAAGTACAGCGGGCGCGACCGCACGGTGGAAGTCAAGATGCTGGACGAGCCGAATTACGTGAGGTGCGAGGTCTCGGATCATGGCATCGGAATAATGAAGAAAGATCTGAAATACATATGGGAGCGCTACTACCGCGCCAGCACGAACTACAAGCGCGCGAACAGCACGGGGCTGGGGCTGTCGATAGTGAAGCAGATACTGCTCCTGCACGGCGCGAATTTCGGTGTCGAATCGGCGCTGAAAAAAGGCAGCACGTTCTGGTTCGAGATAAAGAAGCCGACGGAGGAGGAGATGGCCGAGTACGAGGGGGATGTGGATGGCGATGGCGCAGGAGATGAATCCTCCGATGGCTAAGCGCGATACCGTTTTTGTATGCCAGGAGTGCGGGCACGAGAGCCCCAAGTGGATGGGGCAGTGTATCTGCGGCGCGTGGAACAGCTTCGTAGAGGAGCGCGTAAGGGAGCAGACCAAAGCCGCCAGTCCCAAGGCCGCCAAGGTCGGCGGCCGAGCACACGGTCCTGTGCGTCTGCGCTCGGTGGATTCGTCGGCGCACGGCGGGCGGGCGCCGACGGGTATCTCGGAGCTGGACCGTGTGCTCGGCGGCGGCATCGTCGCCGGTTCGCTGACCTTGATTGCGGGGGAGCCCGGCATCGGCAAGTCCACGCTGATCTTGCAGGCCGCCGCGCGCCTGGCCGCGTCGCGGGGCACAGTTCTCTATGTATCGGGCGAGGAATCCGCCGAGCAGATAAAGCTCCGCGCGGACAGGCTGTCCCAGAGCGCAGAGGGCGTGCCCGAAAACCTGTATATACTCTCTGAAACCAATATCGAAAGCATCGTCGCGCACATACAGGACATCAGGCCCGTGTTCCTGATTATTGACTCTATCCAAACCATGTATACGGACTATATCGAGTCGGCGGCGGGAAGCGTTTCGCAGATAAGGGCATGCACCAACGAGCTGATGGGGCTGGCGAAGATGTCCGACATCCCCGTGTTCATCGTCGCGCACGTAACGAAGGCGGGCGAGTTGGCGGGGCCCAAGGTCATCGAACACCTGGTGGACTGCGTGCTGCTTTTTGCGGGCGACCGCACACAGGACATACGCATACTGCGCGCGCAGAAAAACCGCTTCGGCACGACGAGCGAGATAGGCGCTTTCGAGATGGCAGAGGAAGGGTTGCTCGAAATCCAGAACCTGTCGGGGACGCTGCTGGACGAGATGGACGGCGCGGCGGAAGGAGCTATCGCGACGGCCGTTTACGAGGGGACGCGCCCTCTGCTGCTCGAGATACAGGCGTTGACGGCGGCGGGCGGAGTGGGTTTTCCGCGCAGGACGGCGATAGGCATAGATCTGGCGCGCCTGAACATGATTATCGCCGTGCTGGAACGCAAGGCGGGTGTTGACCTGTCGGCAAAGGACGTGTATGTGAACGTGGTCGGCGGCATAAGGCCCGAGGGGACATCAGTGGACCTGGCCGTGGCGCTCGCCATATACTCCTCGGCGAAGGGCATCCCTGTGCCGGCGCAGACTTGCGCCATCGGCGAGATAGGGCTGACGGGCGAGCTGCGCTCCGTGAGGGGCGCGGACAAGATAGCGTCCGAGGCCGCGCGTCTCGGATTCACGCGGCTCATCCTGCCGAAGAAGAACGCCGCCAAGCTGACCGCCGCAGAAGCCAAAGCCATCCCAGCCGCCACAATAACGGAAGCCATAGCCGCACTGAAAACCACGCCGAGCGCCGCCGCCCTGTAGCACTGTTCATATTATTATTCCATAACAATACTTTCGCCCGACAAGAAGCTGACCGCTGACCGCTTCGTTCCTGTTGCGCTTTACTTCTTGCGCAGCTCTGTCCTTCTTACTTTGCCTGATATCGTTTTGGGCAATTCTGTTACGAACTCTATCAGCCTTGGCGTCTTGTATGAAGCGGCGTTCGCTTTTACGAATGCGCGGATTTCCTTTGCGAGCGCGTCCGACGGCTCGTAGCCATCGTGCAGTATGATGCTGGCTTTCACGCGCTGCCCGCGCAGCGGGTCTGGCACACCCGTGACGGCGCACTCCTGAACGGCGGGGTGCTGCCCCACGATGCTTTCGACTTCGAACGGCCCGATGCGAAAGCCCGCGGACTTGATGATGTCGTCCGTGCGTCCTATGAACCAGACGAAGCCGTTTTCGTCCCGCACCGCCAGGTCGCCTGTGTGATAGTATCCATCGCTCCACGCCTTGGCGGTCAGCGCGTCGTTCTTGTAATACCCCATGAAGATGCCGACGTCGCCGGGGTTGCATTTGATACACATTTCGCCGGACGAGCCCGCGGGTACCTCCTCGCCGTTTTCGTCCAGGAAACGCAAATCATACAAGGGGTTCGGAAGCCCGATAGAACCGGACACAGGCTCTACATATGGCGGCGTCATGACGATAGGAACGCTCTCGCTCTGTCCGTAAGCCTCGCGGATGCGCAGCCCCGTCAGCGAGCGGAATTTTTCGAAAAGCTCCTCCGACATCGGCTCGCCCGCGGAGGTCGCATACTCCAGCGACGAGAGGTCATAGTTCGCAAAATTCGCTTTGAGCAGCACGCGGTAGGCGGTCGGCGGCGCACAGAAAGACGTGACGCGCTGCTCTTCGATGACCTTCAGCAGTCGGTGCGCGTTCAGCTTTTCGTGCTCGTACACGAGGACCGCCGCGCCGCAGAGCCACTGCCCGTAGAGCTTGCCCCACGCCGCCTTTGCCCAGCCCGTATCCGCAAGGGTCAGGTGCAGGCTGCCCTCGTGAAGATGGTGCCAGTATTTCGCCGTAATAGTGTGCGCCAGCGGGTAGGTGTGGTTGTACGCGACCATCTTCGGCATCCCCGTGGTGCCGGACGTGAAATAAATAAGGAACATATCCTCGTTTTTCGTCGTGCGCCTGAGCGCGGATCGCTCCTCCGAAAATCTCTGAAGGGCTTCATCGAATAATAAAAATTCGCCGCATGCTTTTGGCATGGGAGAGGGGGTATGCACGCCTGCCCTGACCAGGTGCTTCACGCTCGGCGATTCCTTTGACGCTTCCGCTGCGGCATCCAGCAGCTGCGAATCGTCGGTCGTAACGATGCATACCGCCTCGGCGTTGTTCGCGCGGTACACTATGTCGCTGGCGAGAATGTGATGTGTCGTGGGTATCGCCACCGCGCCGATTTTCATGAGTCCCAGAATCGCGAACCAAAAATGCGCGTGGCGGCGCAGTATGAGCATCACCTTGTCGCCCTCTCCTATCCCGAGCGAGAGGAAGAACCTAGCCGCGCCGTCGGAGCGCCGCTTCATGTCGGCGAAGCTGTAACGCGCGGTATTGCCATCGTCATCGCACCAGACCATTGCCGTCTTGTCCGGCTCGCGCTCCGCCCAGTCGTCCACGCAGTCAAAGGCGAAATTGAAATCGCTCGGTATGTCAAGTTTATAATTATTGGAAAAATCCTCGAAATCCTTGTAGTCTTTCAATTCTATCATATTCGTTCCTTTCCCTATTGCGAATTATTCTACGGCGAATCGCGCTACAGCTATGACATGATGTTCACCTGCGGCATGTCGTTCTTGTCCAGCACGCCGCGCGCAAGGTAGAAGCAGATGCAGGAGGCGATGAACTGCCACGCCGTCAGGAGGGCGAACCCCACTATCATTCCCGCGATGCCGTCGATGAGCGTTCCGACAATGACGGCGACGACGAGCCCGGGAGCGATCGCGACCACCACCATTATCATATAAAGGAATACGAGAAGTCCCGTGTTAATCTGCATGCCAGTCCAACGCATCGACACGTAATTGACGCTGATAAGCAGCATGCTGTAAATCGCGTACGCGAGGATGCAGAACAGGATGAGGAGCGCCGGCGCGCCGACTAGGATGCCGCCCACGCCGAACAGCACGGCCGACTCAATGAGCGTCTTGAAGACGATTTCGAGATTGCTCCAAAATATCTTGCCGAAGGAGCGCTCGGGTATCATGTAGATATAGTGCGAATAAATTTCTTTCATCCCGCGCCCCGTGCCGATGAGAAACATCTGCATCCACATGAGCACCATGGGGAGCGCGAGTGCATAGGTCGCGATATCGCGTGACACCGCGCAAAGCACGATGCCAGCCCCGACAATAATAATGGAGGAGAGCCCCCAGAGTCCGAGTACGTTCGCGCGGAACGACTCTCTCAGATGTTTATAAAAGAGAGCGCTTGCGCCCACGCCGCCAAGACCGGTGCGCCCTACCCTTACGCGGCGGTCCGACAGTGCTTCCTGGTTTACCTGGCCTTCGGAAATCGCACGCTGCTTTTCGAACAGTGTCTCGGTAGCGACGAGCACGTCCTCGTAGTAGTCGGGGTTGCTGCGCGAGAAATACACGAGGATAGCCGCTGCCACCGCGAGCGTCAGCACCATCCAGAGCGCGCCCATCAGCCCCTGCCCCATCGCGAGCCCGAATACGGCTTCCGCGGCCCATCCGCTGACAGGCGTCCACGAAAAAACGGGATGCTCAAAAATCCGCAGTAGCGAAGCCCACGCGTCGCCCGTTTCTACGCACATTATCGCAAAGCATATCGCCACGGGAGCGAAAATCAGCGGCGCTATGATTTTTACGGCCAGCTTCCTGCGCGGCCTGCCGTTCGTGAGCGTATAGATGAACAGCGTGAGGACGGACATCAGCACCATCGCGACCACGAAGCCGAGCAGTAGCGACAGCACCGCATCGAAGCCGAGTCCGAAATTCCCGATGGAGCTGCCTTGGAATAATATGAACAGGCTCGCGACAAGTGCGGTTTTCAGCATGTTCGATACGCCGTAGACGAGGATGGCCTGCGTGCGAAGCGGCGATACGAAAAGCAGGTTCACGTCGTTCATGCCGAATATACTGTTGCCACGCGTGAGCCCGTTTTGCACGGACATCCCGAAGAACAGCGTGACGAGCGCAAACACGATGCCCTTGAACCACCGCGCGTCGGCAACGCCGCCTTGTCGCGCCACGCCCGTGAGCATCGGCAGGATGCCGAGAAAAACTATCATGGCGATGAGGACGATAATCGTGACCAATTTGGACGGCGTTCGCAGCATATCGAGAATCCTGTTTTTCAGGCTTCTTACTACTATATATACGAGCGCACTGTTCATGACCGGCCACCGCCCTGCGCGTCGTTCTGCATGTCATTCTGTATGCCGCCGTCAGCCGATGCCGCCGCGCCGTTCTGCATGCCGCTGTCAGCCGGTGCCGCCGCGCCGCCCTCTGAGGAGGTTCCTGCGCCCTCGGTTGCGGCGAAATACGCGGCTTCGAGGCTCTCCCCCGCCTGCAGCTCGCTGCGCCTGAATGTGCGCGATATGCGCCCGCCTACCATTATATAAGTCAGATCCCAGTTCTCCTCGACGCTCTCGAGCATATGCGTACTGACCAAAAGCGCGGCGCCCGCGGCTTTCAGTTCGGCGAGGGCGTTTTTCAGCTCCCTGATGCCGCGCGGGTCAAGCCCCACCAGCGGTTCGTCAAGTATGACCGCTTTCGGCTCCGGCAGCAGTGCGCAGCATACGCTCACCTTCTGCTGCATCCCTTTCGACAGCTCCTTGCCGAGCTTCGTCCGCTTGTCCGAAAGCTCGAACCTCGCGAGCATGTCCTCCGCCCTGCCGCGCCACCCTTCTCCAAGGCGGTAGGCTCTCGCGATGAACTCCATATGCTCGTCCACCGTCAGCATGGGGTAGAGCGATGGAAACTCGGGCACGTATCCGAGGATGCGCTTGGCATCGGGCGTGCGGTTATCGAATCCGCCCACCGTAATCCTTCCGTCGAACCTCAACAGTCCGCAAATCGACTTGATGATGGTGGACTTGCCTGCGCCGTTCGGCCCTATCAAAACGGCGAGCTCTCCCGAAGCGACGGACATGCAAACCCCGTCGTTCGCAAGCGTTCGCCCATATCTTTTTGTGACGTTTTCCACAAGTAACATAATGCCCCTCCTCTACGCCGGCAATAATTCGTGTTGAGTGATTTGTATGAGCATAACACAGGCTCTTTTAACGTGTCAATTAAATAAAATAAAAAAAATTCAAAATTAATGTTTAAGACGGCTCTGACGGGGTATACATATATTGACTAGTTCCTTTTCATCAAATTGCTCGGCGGTTGCCTCTCTGGTGACCGCCTTGCAGCTTTTTAAGAATATTCCGCAGATTTGCGCGGCGCACCTGTGCCATTCCTCTGCGGGCAATTCTGTGTTATGATACTCGGGAACGCATTTTTTTATGGAGGACAAAATGACAGAAACAAATCAGAACGCAACAATTATAACCGAGTCATCCGAAAAGAAATCGAACCCTGGACCGCTGGGGCTGCTGGGTTTCGGCATGACCACCATACTGCTGAACCTGCACAACGCCGGCATCATCGAGCTGAGCGTAGTCATCGTGGCCATGGGCTTCGCGCTGGGAGGACTGGCACAGATCATCGCGGGCATATTCGAGCTGAAACACGGCAACACGTTCGGCGGCACGGCATTCACGGCATACGGGCTTTTCTGGTGGTCGCTCATATTCATCTGGGCGAACCCCGTGAAAGAGGTCGCGCCTGCCGATGCATCGTCACTCGCGTTCTATCTGCTGCTCTGGGGCATATTCACGCTCTGCATGTTCATCGGAACGCTGCGCCACAACCGCGCCACACAGGTGGTGTTCTTCTCGCTGACCGTGCTGTTCTTCGGGCTCGCCATCAGCGATTTCACGGGCTCGGAAGCAGTGCATCACGCGTCGGGATGGATAGGGATATTCTGCGGCGCTTCCGCTGTATACAACGCGACGGGACAGGTGATAAACGAGGAATTTGGACGGCAGGTATTCCCGCTCGGAAAATAATCTGATTTGACGGCGGCCGTGGGGCGCGGCGATGTCACATGCTATGCGCACAGGCCGCAATGACCGGATTTAGCGCGGGCTATGGCCTGCATATGGACTTCAGCACATTTAGTTCTTCTTCGGTGGGCGGCTTCGATTCTACGGCTGCGGACACGTCTATCTCAAAGCCCGTGTTCGCTATGACATCGGACGGAGATGCGCCGCAGCTGTATTCGGCGAGGTACATTCGCCTGTCCGCGCCAAAGCGCATAATGCCGAGGTCTGTTACGACAGCCTGCGGCCCTTTGGACGGATTCAGCCCCGCGCGGGCGCGGCCGTCCTCGCCGTCCACCCATCCGGAGCTTGTTACATAGTCCAGCCTTTCTACAAACCTGCGCTTCTCATGCTTCATTACTATAACGGTGTCGCAGTGCGTCGCGATACCGTTCGCGCCGCCCGATCCCGTAAACCGCGTGCGCGGGCTTCTGTAATCCCCTATCGAGGTCGCGTTCAGATTGCCGTAGGGGTCGATCTGCGCCCCGCCGAGAAACCCCGCCGTTATCACGCCGCGCTTCGCGTAGAGCGCGCTGAACCCCACATATCGGTACTGCGGCCACAGCACCGATGCCTTTCGGCAGATGCGGAGGTCGCTGACGCTCGTCGGCACTTCTTCGGGTTCGCTTTCGAATATCCCGCTCTCAAAAATGAACCGCGCCTCTGCCGCGTGCGTATTCTTCGCAAGCGCGGCGCCTATCAGAGGCAGCCCCGTACCGATGATATACGTGCCGCCATTCTGTATCTGCCTGGAAATGGCTACTGCCATCAACTGCGCTGAACTGTGTTTTGTTCCCATATTTTCAAATATTCGCTATGTGTCCCCGCGGCAAAAACTTTCTCCGCCATGAATTTTTCAAAGCCCTGCTTCGTGCGGCTCGCCTTGTCGTATTCCACGAAAAAGCGGCTGTCGTAATCATATCTGCCGAAGCACTGGGACGGGTGCGCCCCCCTGGGCATGTGAACCACCGCGTCCACGCAGAGCCCCGTTATCGTATTCCTTTCGGGCTCGGCCTTCAGTTGTTCGCTGTCCACAAGCTCCTCGCACGACACTATGGTGTGGCGCGACGCGACGGCGATGTCCACGTCCTGAAACTCCGACCCGTCTATGCGGCAGATACCGTCCGCGCTGGCCTGTTGTACGTGGAGGAGCGCAACATCTATGCGCGGCGTAGGTACGAGACATAGCTCGCTTTCCGGATCGAACGGGTCTTTCGCCATGACGTATTTCTTCGGCGGAAGCTTGGGATGCTTCGCCCTCTCCTCCTCGCTGATTCCCCATTTCGCGAGCATGTCCGACCCTATCATATTCTTCACGGGGATGTAGCTGAGCCCGAGAGCCGCTCCGTGTAACGCCAGCGTCTGAACGTCGAGGGAATAGTCCTCGAACATTATGCTCCCCGAAATATCCCCATCTGACTCCACCGCGTTGCGAAAGCGGTTGCAGACCATCGAAAATCCGGAATTGGCGATATACGAAACCATCAGCGCGGCGACGCACCCCGCACCGATGAGCATGTCGATATCCCCGCCCGACGGCCCCCCTTCGATATACAGCCCCCTTCGTTTCTGACGAATTATTTCATAAACAAGACCGTAAGGGCGACGGTTCGTGACGAAACCTCCGATGGCCACACTGTCGCCATCGTGGACGAACCGCTCTACCGCCTCCCTTACTGTCATTGTTTTATTCATACATTTACACTACCGCTTCATTGTATTTCTCGTAAATGGTTTTGATGGCCGTGATGATGGCCTTTCTGGTGCTGCCATACCACTGCTTTTCAAACCTGCGTATCAGCGCTTCGATGCCGCCGTTCAGATTGTACCCGTTGATAAGTTCCGACACGAACTTCCTCGACAGGTTGGTTGAGAGCGAGCAGTCCGATTCAAGAATGACGCCGCTTTTGAGGTCAACGGTAACGACTATCACCAAAGTATCATATAGTTTGCTCGACGTGATGTTCGACGGCAGCTTCGCATATCCTGACAACAATACTGTATTCATGGCATTCTCCTTTATGTCTTTTCCACAAGCTAGCTAATTCAGTAACATCCATTATTACCGCATTGCTGCCACCGTGTCAAGTAGTATATCGCAATTTGTACGCCTCCGCGCCGCATCGCTGCCTTAGATGCCCTCTGAATACTGCCGTCTCACATCACGCCGAGTGATTCATCTGTGTCCGGCCTTTACGCCGCCCTGTCAGGTTCAGGGGCGGGATTCGGGTCCGAGCCAGATTCTGGTTTTGCGCCCGGCGTCGACTTGTTTTTACCAAAACGCGCCAAGCAGAATAGACCAACGCCGATGACGGAAACCACCACGAACATTACCAGGCCGATTGACCCGATGAACGACGGGAGCGATGGTATGAACTCCGTTACCGCGAGGAACGAACAGAACACGATCGAAAACCACACGAGTGCCGTCCCGCCAGGCACCTTGAACGGCCTTTCTATATCAGGCGATTGCCGGCGTGAAGCCAGCACGCAGATAGAGACTATAATCCAGCAGATGAGTATCGAAATCGAACCTACCGCTGTGATGGGATCGATGACACCGAGGCCCAGCATGAGACCTATGAACGAGCAGACGCACGTGAAGATGACCGCGTTAATCGGCACGTTGTTCTTGTTCATCTTGCTCAGCGACTGCGCCAGCAGACCGCGCTCACCCATCGCCGCGAGAAGTCTCGGCAGACCGTACAGGCAGGCGTTCAGCGTTGTCAACAGACCCATGATGACCGAGATGAGCATGATGGTATAGAAGGTCTGCGCCAAGCCATGGTTGTCGGGGAACAGCGCGAAGAACAGATTCGGTGCGGCTGGTGTCTCATAGCTGACGAAGCTCTGCCACGGAATGGCGAAGCCGCAGGCGAGTATCTGAAGCATATAGAACAGTCCCGCCGCGATGGTGCAGACGATAACGCCCTTTCCGACCACCTTGCTGTCGGCATTCGGGTCAGCGTCGGCGATGCCCTGCGGTATCAGATCCATGCCCGCCATGAAGAACGGCAGCAGCACTATGCATGTAAGGATTCCATCGAAAATGGATTTGTGGCTGTAGCCGTCCACCGTGGTATACAGAGGCTGCAGGTTGCTGAAATCACCCATCGTGAACATTATAATAGCGGAAAGCAATCCGAGGATGACGAGACCGGCTGTAGCTATGTTTTGGAATCTGGATACAGCCTTTACGCCTCTGACATTGATGGCCATAAAGATGACGACCAGCAAAACTCCGATAATAATAGATGTGGTGGTAACGTCAACGCCGTTCAGCGACCAGAGGGCGACACCTGTCGGCAGCGATGGGATGAGCAGCTGTATTATTTCCGTCAGGAACAGCACTTCCCACAAGATGATGCCGAGCCAGCAGACGATGTAGAACCAGCCGCCGATGAACGCAATGGGCTTGTTCAGTAGGCGGTTGGCGTAGGCCATAGCCCCGCCGGGCTCTTTGATGATAGATGACATTTCCGCATAGCACAGAGCCATTGGAATCAGTCCGGCTGTAGCGATAGCGTAGCCGACGACGGCGGGTATCGGGCCGCCGGCTCTCGCGATCCATCCGTTGACATACAGCGCCCACCCGATACCTACGATGGCACCGAGGCCGATTGTAATGAAGTCGAATGTACCAAGTCCGTTCTTTTTCTTTGAAATGCTCATGACTTCTCCTTTTACTCCTAATTTAATGTATAATAGCAATAACGAGTAGCAATGTTTGGCTGAACGTGTTCGCCAAGCATGGTTGCTTGATACTGGGCCTTTCCTCGTTTCGGAAAAGAGTTGGCGGGGAAAGGTCTTGATTTTTGTTTAGCCGACCGGCTAAATGCTGTTCACGTAATGCTCCATCGGCTTCAAGAGATATTGCCCGTTCGCCATCCTGTCGGTGGACACATAACCCGACGGACTGTCTATCAGCACCGGTATGCGGTTCACGATGTCGGCGCATGTCAGCTCCACGGTAGCCGGATTGTCTACCTTGATGGCCGTGTATGGCTCGCCGTAGAGACTCCAGTCGTTCGTGTCGATTTCGCCGGGCGCGTAGACCTTGCCTATAGATTCCGTTACCAGCGTGACACCCTCGGCTGTCTTGGTCGTGACGACAGAACCCATGCCTGTAACATTTCCCGCCTTGATGGTCATGCCCAAGGTTTTCGAATGCAAGTCCTCGGAATGCGTCTTGGGTATATTCTTTTGTGTCTGGGAAATAATAGTCAGACCGAGCCTGCTGGCCAGCCAGCCGTTCTGCGTCCACATATATGACGGAATCCATTCGCCTTTCTCGATTAGCTCCTGTATCATCTCATAAGTGTAGTCGTTGTAACCTCCGAGCTTTTCATAGAACTCCTCCAGCGTGAGTCCGGCGCCATGCCCTTCAGCGAGCGCGATGCCGTAGTCCTCGACGTTATAGCTGGAGCTGCCCTTGATTTTGTCAATGCTGTTCATCGATGCCGCTATGGTAGTAATCAGCACGCCCCAATAGAGGTCGGGATAGCCGCTTCCGGCCAGGGTGCAGCCACCGGCTTTCGCGAGCGCGTCCAGCTCTTCAGCGAGCTTGGGCGCGGAGTTCCACGGAAAGAGACTCTCCTCGCATGTCGAAATCGCGTTCACGCCGTTTTTCGCGCAGATGGAGAACGGTTCGAATATTTCGTCCACCGTGCTGCGCGTCGCCACGATGCATACATCGGGCTTCGTGTCCGCGATGACCTTCGCCATGTCCGCCGAGTCCGAGACCTTGATGCCCGTAGGCTCGGAAATGCCCATGATGTCGCTGATATCTTTGCCGATGGCGGCATCGCTCATGTCGAACGCCGCGACTGGCTCCGCGCCGTGTTCGATAGCGTAGCGCATGA
Source organism: Eubacteriales Family XIII. Incertae Sedis bacterium (assembly GCA_031256875.1). Lineage (GTDB taxonomy): Bacteria > Bacillota > Clostridia > Peptostreptococcales > Anaerovoracaceae > JAIRPC01. The sequence continues at coordinate 49,926 of JAIRPQ010000065.1, forward strand.
GGTATTTGCCCATCCTGCCCGTGCCGTATTGCGCGAATTTTACTTTGCGTTTCATGTTGTCACCTCCAAAATCCGAGCCGCGCCAAAAGGCGCGGCCCGAACAAATTACCCTTTGATGATGCGTGGGGTCAGCAGATGGTGAACCGCGCAGAACGATTCGGGGTTCTGGTAATACGAACCGACGAACGCCTTGCAGTAGTCACGCAGCTTCGGCATATCAACAACCTCGTCCACCATGCCTCTGATGGCCGCGAACTTCGGCCTGGACGATTCGTCGTAGTGCTTGATGATCTCGTTCATCTTCGCGATAGTCTCATCCAGCGGCTTGCCGGAATCCTTGTCCTTCACGAGCCTGCGGGCATAGGTAGCTGCCGCCGCCGTCTCGCCGTGCATGACGTAGATCTCCGTCGCGCCCGTGCCGAGCGTGAACGCATTGTTGTTGTTCGCCTGCGGTCCGCCTAGCACGTAGTGCGCGGCTGCCGAGCCTTTGCGGAGGACTATGGTCATCATCGGATTGTTCGACTGCTCGATGGAGTAGATGAGCGACATGCCCAGCCCGAGCATTTCCGCCTGCTCCGCAACGTCGCCAACGTCGATGCCCGACGTATCCTGAAGCCAGATGATGGGTGTGCGGTCGCGACCACAAGTGGTCACAAATTCGCTCATCTTGATGAGACCCTCGCGATAGAGCTTGCCGCCCACGCCCGGGTAGTCCGCGTATTTCGGATAGTCGGCACCGAGGCCGCCCGAATTGTTCGCCACAAAGCCGCAGAGGAAACCGTCGATCTTCGCAAGTCCGCAGTAGACTTCCGGACCGTAGTCGGGCCTGAACTCCATATGCTCGCTGTTATCGAAGATACGCGCCAGCACTTCCTTCATGTCGTATGTCCTGCGCGGGTTCATCGGAACTAGGCTGTAGAGATCCTCGGCGGGATACTTGGGCTCCGCGGGTTCGGCGACGCGGAAGAATTTCGGGTCATACGCGGGAAGCGTATCCATGTAAGCCTTGATGTCGTCCAGCACTTCTTCCTCGGTGTCGCAGACGTCGCGGATGAAGCCTGTGCTTCCGTGGTGAATCTCAACACGCCCCGGAGGGGTGGCCTTGAGCTTCTTCGTGTTCTCAATGAGTCCTTCGGCCACTTCGTCGTCAATGAATCCCTTCGGCTTCATGCCGCTGACGATGCCCGCGCCGCCGACCGACATATTCGCGTCTTTGTGCGCGATGAGTATCGACGGGCTGATGGAGTGGTAGCCACCGCCGGCGGGGTTCGTCCCGTAGATGCCTACGATGATAGGCACGCCGAGCTTCTGCAGTTCGGCATGGCGGAAGAACGGAGCGCCGCTGCCGCGCCTGTCGGGGAAGATGTTCTCATGCTCGCTGAGCTTCACGCCGCTGCAATTCAGCACCCATACGAGCGGCAGTTTCAGACGCTTTGCGATGTCCGTGACGCGCAGCACGTTGTCCGCCTGCCCCGAGAGCCACGCACCCGCGATGATCTTGTTGTTCGACGCGATGATGATGGCCCATTTGCCGTTGATCTTGCCAAGGCCGTCGATGACGTTGGACGTTCCCTCGGCGTTCTCGGCGGGGTCGTAGATGGTGTGCAGCGGGCACCATGTACCCGGGTCGATAAGGTATTCGATGCGCTGCCACGCAGTCCACTCGCCCTTTTCGTTCATCTTCTCATCGGGCTTTCCCGAGGTCTTGACGCGCTCTACCTCGGCCGCGATGATAGCTTCCTGTTCTTTCAGTTCTTCGGCATTCTTCGCCAGCTCGCGTTTTAGCTCGCTGCCGATGCCGGGCATTTCCGCAAAATACGGGTGAAGCGGATAACCATAATCTGACATTTAACTACCTCCTTGTGGTTCAAACTACTGCATGCTTCCAACTATTGTTATGTAAAGCCCTGTGAGTATCGCTGTGGTGATGACTCCGCATATAGACGCGCCCATGGCGTACTGCAAAATCATCACGCGCTTGTTGACCTTCTGGGCCTCCTTCTGCGCTATCTTGGCCGTAGTGGGTATACACGACACACCGGCCACGCCTATGACTGGGTTGAACTTCTTGCCTGTGAACCGGTACACGACGTACCCGCCAATCATGCCGCCTACGGCCGCAAGCGCGAGCGCTATGATGCCGAGCACCAGCAGCACGAGAATCTTCGGGTTCAGCAGCGTGCTCGCTTCGCACAACACTCCGAGCAGCAGCCCGAGGAAGAACGTCGCGCCGTAGAGCAGCACATCTTCAAGAAGATTCATATACTTGAACACACCTGATTCCTTGATGGCGTTTCCGAGGAAGAAGCTCAGGAAAAGCGGTGCGGCTACGGGGAATAGCAGGCAGAGCGCCGTTCCCGCTACCATGTCGAATATAATCTTCTCCATCGGCTTGATGTCGTCGATTCTCCTCGACGGCTTCACGGCTATACCGCGCAGATGCTTCGGTATCACCAGCTTAATGAGGTACGGATACCCCGCGTAGCACAGGCTGAGATACAGATACGCGACTATCGTGATTGGCACGAATAAGTCCTTTGCGAGCATGAGCGACGAGTACAGAACCATCGGTCCGTCGGCGCCGCCCACGAGGGCTATAGCGGCCGCGTCACCGTAGTCCAGACCCATAGCGTGCGCTATCGGGAATGTGGCAATCGAGCCCAGCTCCGCGAACATCGCTATGAACATGCTCGTGAACGGGAATTTCAGCAGGTTGCCTACATCCGATATGGTGCCCAGCCCCATGAATACGAGACAGGCGATCAGGCCGTTGCTGAATGTGAGCGAGTATACGGGCTGCAGGAAATCTATCTGCATGATTTCCATAAGGCCGTTCGTGTCGCTGACCAGCGGGTCCATGAATATCGTGCCTATCTTGCCCGCGTCGAGGAACAGCACGCCCGCGTTGACCGCCGCCATGCCGAAGCCCATCGGTATCATGATGAGCGGCTCAAGCGTTTTCTTGACGCCGAGGTACACGAGGAACAGTCCCGCTACGATGAGCGCGATGCGCCCTATCGCGATAGCCGGCTCCTGAGCGAAGAGGGTGCCTATACCTTGAAAGAGTTGTACCATATTCATGCCGCACCCTCCTTCCCGCTCTCGCCGTTGCCATTGGTGCCGGCTTCGGGCTTGCCCTCGGCTGCTTCGGCCTTGGCCGTGCTGCCTGCGTCGGGCTCGCCTTTGCCTTCTGATTTGGTTTCGCTGTCAGCGCTTTTCGGCGCCTCCGGCGAAGCCTTCTTGCCTTCGTCTTTCTTTTCGGCACTGCCGCCGGCCTGCCCGTCCTGCGTTTTAGCTGCCGCCTGCTTGTTGCCGCGCCTGATAATCAACAGTATGATTTTGATGAGGAATGCCATGCCCAAGGCTATGACGAACCCCAGAAAATACACCTGTAAGGCGATGCTTATTGATTCATCCATTGTAGTCTCCGTTTACCGCACTATTGCTGTATCGATTGATTACGACTCTGGCTACATGATTTCTTTGCGAATCATTATCGCGAATATCGCTATCACCGCGACGATAACCGCCACGCATATGATAATAGTGGGTGCGTCCCATGTAAACATGCTATAACTCCTTTACTGAAGCTTTTTAAATTCTTCCGTCAACAGCGGAACCACCTCGAACAGGTCGCCCACGATGCCGTAGTCCGCGAGGGTGAAGATGTTCGCTTCGGGGTCCTTGTTGATGGCTACGATATACTTCGACGTACCCATGCCCGCGAGATGCTGTATCGCGCCCGAGATGCCGGCTGCGATGTAGAGCGTGGGCGACACGGTCTTGCCGGTCTGACCTACCTGGTACATCTCCTCGCGCCATCCCGCGTCGACTGCGGCGCGCGAAGCGCCGACGGCCGCGCCGATGACATCGGCAAGCTCCTCAAGTATCGCGAAATTCTCCGGACCCTTCATGCCGCGTCCGCCGGAGACGATAATCTCGGCTTCGATGAGCTCGGGGCGCGTCGATGTGGCCATGACGATTTCCTTCACGACGGCTTTCAAGTCCGCGGGATCGATGTCCGCGCTTCCGTTCACTGTCTCGGCCTTGCGCGAAGTGTCGGGCTCGCTGACTGCGAAGGTGTTCGGGCGCACCGTAGCGAGCACGGGCCTGACCTCCGTAGATGTTACCGTAACGGCCTTGCCGCCGTACACCGAACGCGTGAATTTCAGCAGCTTGTCCGCGTCGTACGCGACCTCGACGACATCCGTGGCCGCGCCTACGCCAAGGCGCTGCGCGAGCCTGGGTGCGAGGTCCTTGCCGATGGCGGTGTTGCCGATGAGAACCGCTGACGGCTCGCCACTGCTTATCGCCTGGTTCAGCACGGAGGTGTATGCGCCCGTGGTGTAGTCCTTCAGCTTTTCATCGTCGATTATTATCACTTTGTCCGCGCCGTATGACGCGGCTTCGTCAGCCAGCCCTGCAATGCCGCTGCCAACTATGACGGCAGTAAGCGGTTCTCCGGCCTGGTCCGCTATCTTGCGCCCCTCGGAAAGCATCTCGAACGATACCTTCTTCATTACGGCGTCTTTCTGTTCTATTATTATCCAAATACCGTTTGCCATGTTCAAAACCTCCTCTGTGTCAAATGACCTTTGCTTCTTCGTGCAACAGGCGCACGAGTTCCGGCGCGGTTTCCGCGGCTTCGCCTTTGAGGATGGTTCCGGCTTCGCGCGGCGTCGGCAGGCTTACGCTGTCAATGACGAATTTGGCCGCCACATCGCCGGCAGCTTTGCCAACCGCGGCGAGGTCCTTCTTTTCCAAGGGCTTGCTTTTCGCCTTCATGATGCCCATCATATTCGGCAGGCGCGGCTCGTTCAGACCCTTCTGCGCGGTGAGCATGGCGGGCAGCGGCACTTCGATAATCTCGTTGCCGCCGTCTATCTCGCGCGTAACCGTGGCGACGGTGCCGTCGGTTTCGAATTTCAGGATGGAGCTGACTGACGGTATGCCGAGGGCTTCCGCCACGCGCACCGCCACCTGGCCCGACGCGTCGTCTACCGCGATGCGACCGGCGAAGATGATGTCGTACTCCACATCCTTCAGCGCGGCGGCGACAGCTTCGGCGGCCGCCCACTCGTCCGCGCCATCAAGCGCTTCGTCTGATACGAGGATCGACTTGTCGCAGCCCATGGCAAGCGCGGTGCGAAGAGCCTGCTCCGCAACATCGCCGCCGGCCGTTACGACCGTGATCTCGCTGCCTTCGCCCTGAGCTTCCTTCAGCGTGAGGGCTTCCTCGATGGCGAACTCGTCATACGGGTTGATGACGAGGGTGACGCCCGTGGGGTCCACCTTGCCGCCGCTTATGACGATTTTCGCTTCTGTATCGAATGTCTGTTTCAGCAATACAACTATATTCATATGCTGCCTCCTATTACATAAATGTTATTCATCAATCCTTCAGGATATTCGCCGCGATGACCATTCTCTGGACTTCGCTCGTGCCTTCGTATATCTCCGTGATTTTCGCGTCGCGCATGAAACGCTCCGCCGGATACTCGCGCGTATATCCGTATCCGCCGAATATCTGCACCGCCTGTGTCGCAACCTTGTTGGCGGTCTCGGACGCGAATACCTTCGCCATCGCCGCGTAGTAGTTCGTCGCGCGGTCGTACTTCGATGCGTAGGAACACGCTTCGTACACGAGCAGGCGCGCGGCTTCTATCTGCATGGCCATGTCCGCGAGCTTGAACTGCGTTATCTGGAAGTTCGAGATAGGCTGACCAAACTGCTCGCGCTCCTTCGAATATTTCAGAGCGGCTTCGTACGCGCCCTGCGCGATGCCGACTGCCTGCGACGCGATGCCGATGCGACCATAGTCGAGCGTCTGAAGCGCCACTTTGAAACCGTTGCCCTCTCCGCCGAGCAGGTTCTCCTCGGGGATGCGTACGTTTTCGAATACCAGCTCATAGGTGGCCGACGAGCGGATGCCCATCTTCTTCTCTTTTTTGCCGAAGGTGAAGCCCGGCGTGTCCTTCTCGAGGATGAACGCTGCGATGCCCTTGTTGCCTTTTTCCTTGTCCATCTGCGCCGTTATCACATAGGTGTCGGCATAGTAGCCGTTCGTGATGAAGACCTTGCTGCCGTTGATGACATACTCGTTGCCTTCCTTGACGGCGGTCGTGCGCGTGCCGCTGGCATCCGAACCGGCCATGGCTTCCGTAAGCCCGAAAGCGCCCATCTTCTGACCGGTGGCGAGCGGCGGCAGGAATTTCTTTTTCTGCTCGTCCGTGCCGAACATGTAGATGGGGTTCGCGCAGAGGCTGGCGTGCGCCGAAACCGTGACGCCGAGGGACGGATCCACGCGGGACAGCTCCTCAACCACGAGGGAATACGTCACATAGTCCTGACCCAGTCCGCCGTACTCCTCTGGGAAGGTGATGCCTACGAGACCCAGCTCGGCACAGGCATTCCACAGGTCTACGGGGAACTCCTCTTTCTCGTCGCGCTCCTCTATGCCAGGGGCTACCTGTTCTTCCGCAAATTTGCGTACCATGTCCTTTATCATTAACTGTTCGTCTGTATATTGAAAATCCATTTGTCGCTCCTTGTATTACAATGTGGAAACCATCACGTTGCGGGCGCGGCCTGTGGCTGACCGCCGAACCGCGCCCGCCAGGAGGTGATGTTTCTAACGATTTGGCTGGTAGCCAAGCTCGATGCCCGCTACGATGGTGGTGTGGATGTTCGACGTTCCTTCAAGCGTTTCGAACTGCTTGGCGTCGCGCAGCCAGCGGCCGCACGGATACTCATCGGAATAGCCGTAGGAGCCGTATACCTTCATCGCGATATTGGCAGCGTTGACCGCCGCTTTGCACGAATACAGCTTCGCCATCGAAGTCTGCTGCTGGCTCGGCATCTTGTTCTGCTTCAGCCATGCCGCGCGGTACACGAGCTGGAGGGCTGCGTCGTCCTCGAGCTTCATCTCGGCGATCTGTGCCTGTACGAGCTGGAACTTGCCGATGGGCTGGCCAAACTGTGTGCGCTCATTCGCGTATGCAACAGAGCCTTCCAGAGCTGCCGCGGACAGAGCCGCCGCGCCCGTCGCGCAACCCATGCGCGTGTTGTTCAGCATCCACATGCAGATGGGGAAGCCTTTGTTCACAGGACCGAGCAAATTCTCTTTCGGAACCTGCGCGTTCTCGAATACCAGCTCCGAGGTGGGTGCCGACCACATACCGACCTTCTTGTTGATAGGAATGCGCTCGATGCCTTCGGTGTTGTTGTAGTCGATGATGAAGCAGGACAGTCCCTTGGGGCCGCCGCCTTCTTCCGTGCAGACATAGACCAGACCGATGTCGCTCGTGTGACCGCCCGATATCCACATCTTCGAGCCGTTCAGCACATAATGGCTACCCTTGTCCTCGGCGAACATCTTCATGCTGCCGACATCCGAGCCCGAGTTCGCTTCCGTCATCGCGAAGCTGCCGACGGCCTCACCGCTGAGCAGCGGCGGGATGAACTTTTTCTTCTGCTCGTCCGTGCCGTATTCGAGGATGGTCATCGCCGGCCCCCAGCAGTTGCCGCTGATGGAGAGTCTCCATGATGTGTGTACCTTGGCTATCTCATAGAGCGCCGTTACAGCTTCCATCCAGCCCATGCCGTTCCCGCCGTATTCTTCGGGCATGCTCCATCCGAGCAGACCCATTTCGCCCATCTTGCTCAGTATCTCGCGGCGGTAATAATGGTTTTCCTCGTCCTGCTCGACGTATGGCGCGATTTCCTTCTCAGCGAAGGACTTCGCCATTTCCTGTACCATTCTTTGTTCTTCGGTAAATCCAAAATCCATAATATCCTCCTGTGGCCTTTGATGTGCCTGACTAAAATATTCTGTGCTTTCGTTCTCTCCTGCGCAATGTACCGACTATTCGACGGTCGCGAGAACCTGATCTTCCTCGACGGCATCGCCTTCCTTCACGAGAATCTCTTTGACCGTGCCGTTCTCGCCATAGATGACGGTTTCCATCTTCATGGCTTCGACGATGATGACTTCGTCATCTTCGGTTATCGCATCGCCAACCTTGATGTTTATCTCCTGCACCTTGCCCGAAATCGTACTGATAAGATCTGCCATTTGTTTGCCTCCTTACAATTTTTATTTTTTTACGTGTGAACTAACGTACATTAACATACTTTTTGAGTAACAATTTTTTATGCGGTGCAGCTACTTTTTTTGCCGTCAGCCGCACCGCGAATTTCGTGCTGCTGAATCTATGATGTCAGGTGATTGTTACTCGGCCCACAGCTCGTCGTCCGAAAGCTTCAGCCCCGGCGCATCAGGTATCTCATACGCTATGCGGCTGATGTTGATGAGGTGGGTGAACCACAGATTTTCGCTGAGGCTGTTGTTGCCCCATGTGCCGCAGCCGAGCGTACCGGTCGGGTTGAGACCGTTCGCCAGCGTTCCGCCAAGGCTGTTCGAGCCAATCTGATTGACCGAGAAACGGGAAACCTTGATTTTGATTGCGGCCTGCTCCACATGCTCCTTCGTGTTCGAGTGGATGACGCAGCTGTGACCCGTGCCTTCGAACTCGATGTTCGCGGCGGCCTTGTCCACTGCCTCGTCCCATTCGTCGTACACATACATCGTGAGGACAGGGAAAAGCTTCTCCTTTGCGAGCGGCTCGTCCGCGCCGGTTTTCTCCACGCGCACTACGATGAGCTTCGTGTCCTCGGGAATATCGATGCCCGCGCGCTTCGCGATGTCAACAGGCTTGATGCCAACGACATCCTTTTCCATCGCGCCGCCCGGGAAAAGCGTCTTGCGGAAGGTTTCGACCTCTGCATCGTCGCTCACGATATAAGCGCCCTGCTTTTTGAACTCCTCGGCGACCGCGTCGGCTTTCGCGCTCGGCACGAATATGGACTGCTCGCATGTACACAGCACACCGTTGTCGTAGATGCGACCCGTGATGGTCTTTGTTACGGCATCGGCGATATCAGCGTCGGTGTCGTAGAGGCTCTGGACGTTGCCCTGGCCTACGCCATACGCAGGCTTGCCGCTCGAATAGGCAGCCTTCACCATGCCGGGACCGCCCGTGGATATGCAGGCGTCCGTCTGCTGCATGATGAGACCCGAAACCTCTATCGAAGCTTCGTCCACAATCTGAATCAGGTCGATGGGCGCGCCGGCCGCCACGAGAGCTTCCCTCATGACATCGACGGTCGCCTTGCCTGTCTTGACTCCCTTGGGGTGCGGGCACACGATAATCGCGTTGCCGCCCTTCAGGGCTATCATTGCGTTGTGGATGGGCGTCATTACAGGGTTGGTCACGGGCGTAATCGCGCCGATGACCCCGATGGGCTTGGCTACTTCAACTAAACCTTCGTCCTCGATATACCTGATGACGCCGCGGCTCGGCTTGCCTTTGAGCTTGTACCATGTGACTTTGGGCTTGCCCTGATTCTTTTTGATTTTGTCTTCGACATTGCCCATGCCTGTCTCCTCGACGGCGAGTTCCGCCAACGGGACTGCCTTGTCGTAAACGGCTTTGCCTATAGCCCTTACCGCTTTATCCACATCCGCCTGCGAGTAAGTTTCGAACTCGCTCTGCGCCTTGCGCGCTTTTGCGATTAGCTCAGCTACATGTTCCTGTGCATTCATCTTTTAGCTTCCTTTCTTTGAGAGTGATACGATACCGCTATTTTTACAGCGCCTCTATCGAAGCCTTCAGGATTTCAACCGCCTTGTCACAGTCCTCCTTAGTCGCGATAAGCGGAGGTACCATGCGTACGATTTTCGCTCCGATGGCTGTGGTGAGAAGATTGCGATCCAAGGCGTTGTGCTTGACATCAACAGCCCTGTCCTCGTCCAGCTCGATGGCTACGAGCAGACCGCGACCCCTGGATTCCTTCACGTGCGGCAGTGTGGCGAGCTTCTCCATGAAGTAAGCTCCTACCTCCGCAGCATTGTCGCCGAGGTTCCTGTCTATCAGCTCTTTCAGCTCGGCAATCGCAGCCGCGCACGCGACGGGGTTGCCGCCGTATGTGGTGCCGTGCGAACCGGGCGTGAACGCGCTTGCGACCTTTTCCGTCGCGCAGATGGCGCCGATGGGCATGCCGCCGCCGATGGCCTTCGCCATCGAAACGATGTCGGGCTTGATGCCGTAGTGCATATAGCCCATGGCCTTGCCTGTCCTGTACCAACCGGTCTGAATCTCGTCCATGAGGAGCAGCAGACCCTTGTCCTTGCAGAGCTGCTGGATGCCGTCCATGAACTCCTGCGTCGCTACATTGACGCCGCCCTCGCCCTGGATAGGCTCGAGCATGATGGCGATGGTGTCGTCCGTGACCTTCGCCGCGAAATCGTCTACATTGTTGAACTCGGCATAGCTGAACCCAGGCAGCATCGGCTTGAACCCGAGCTGGCAAGCGTTGTCAGGCTGACCCGTCGCGGACATCGCGCCGTAGGTCCTGCCGTGGAAGCTGTTCTTCGCTGTGATGATGTGATATTTGTTCTCGCCGAAATTGTCCGTGCCGTATTTGCGCGCGAGCTTGATCATGGCTTCGTTCGACTCCGTACCGGAGCTCTGGAAGAAAATCTTGTCCATGCCGATGGTCTCGCAAACGAGCTTTGCGAGAACAGCCTGCGGGATGGAGTACGGATAGTTGAACACGTGCATTACATCCTGCACCTGGTCGATTACCGCATCCACAACCTTCTTGTTGCAGCTGCCTGCGCTGTTAACGGCTATGCCGCCGTAGAAATCCAAATACGCATTGCCGTCCTGGTCATACAGGTACATGCCCTCCGCTTTGGCCGCGAGGAAAGGGAACCTCTCATATGTCTCAATCATATACTTCTCAGTATATTTTTTGACATCCTCAAACGTTAATCCTACATCTTTTAACTGCATTTCGTCCTCCTTTAAGTAAGTAAATAAATAACTGTAGCGGCACATTGCCGGTAACGCAGTGCACTACCGGCAATGGATGAACCTATTACCAACCGTGCTTTTCGTATACGACGCCGCACGACTCGTCTATAACCTGGAGCGCCCTCTCGATATGCTCGTCCGAAATCATGAGCGGTGGCTCGATGCGGATCGTCTTGGCGTTAATCAGGCTGCCGGACACCAGCACCTTGCGGTTGAACATCTCGTAAACGACCTCGTAGCCGATGTCGCCATCGATGAACTCCATCGCGAGGAACAGTCCGCGCCCGCGCACGTCCGTCATGAGCTTCGGATATTTCGCCTTGATTTTTTCAAGCCCTTCCATGAAGATGCCGCCCGCGCGCTTGGCCTTCCCTGGCAAATCCTCTTTCAAGATGACGTTCAGCGCCGCGATGCCGGCCGCCGTCGCGGTGGGGCTGCCGCCCGTAGTCGTGCTGTGGAGCAGCGGGTCGGGGAACATGCCTTTGAAGGCTTCTTCCGTGCAGATGCAGGCGCTGAGCGGCATGACGCCGCCGCCGATGGCCTTCGCGCAGCAGATGATGTCGGGGGCGACATCGTAGTAGTCTACGGCAAAGAGCGTACCCGTGCGGCCCATGCCCGACTGCACTTCGTCGGCCACCATCATGATGCCGTATTTGTCGCAGAGCTTGCGGATGCCCGGGATGAAGTCGTCCGGCGGGATATTGATGCCGCCCTCGCCCTGTATCGTCTCAAAGACGATGGCCGCGGGAAGCTCGCCCGTAAATTCCATGACCTCGAGCATCTTCGTCAGCATGTCTAAATCGCCGAATTTGCAGTGGCGAGTGCCCTGCAGAAGCGGCAGGAACGGCCCTCTGAAATGAGCCTTGGACGTAAGCGACAGAGCGCCCGCGGTCTTTCCGTGGAAGTCGCCCTCGAAGGCTATGAAGAAATGACGACCCGTCGCGAGCGCGGACATCTTCAGCGCCGACTCGATGGCTTCAGTGCCCGAGCTCGTAAAGAACGTGTACTGCAAATCCCCCGGCGATACGTCCGCGAGGATGCGAGCCAGCAGCGCCCTGTTGGAGTCCACGAGCTCCGCGCTCGACAGCGGCTGCTTGGATATCTGATCCGTGACCGCCTTCACGATGGTGGGGTGGCGATGCCCGCAGTTGTAAACGCCGAAGCCGCCTAAGCAGTCGATGTATTCGCGACCCTGCAGATCCATGAACGTGTCGCCGTTCGCGCTCCACTCCATGGCCATGTCGTCTTCGCCCGCGGCTTTCCTGTATTCCAAAAACCCGGGGTTGATATGTGTACCGTAATTGTGACGAATCTCCTCTATGAAGCTCTTTTGCTCGTCACCCTCCATGCCCTTCGCCTCTATCCATTTTAGTGATTTTTCGGTGTAATCAAGCACATCTTCAAAACTTTTCCTTGGCATTTTTCTCTCTCCTTATAAATACTGTAATTAAGTGAAAACATTTCTCCTGGGATAACTTATTTTCCGCTTTAATTATTTGGTCAATTTTCGAGTGTGCCTATTCATCGTTTTCCGCGTCGTCCGGTGGGAGACCCATCCCTGCTGCTTCCGCCGCAGCGAGGGCTTCGCCCGCGTAGCGCTTCTCGCCGAAAAGCCGGCTGAGCACGAACACCACCACTACGAACACCGCCAGCGTAGCGAGCAGCGGGATAATCGGGTTTTTCATCATGCCCGAGATGATAAATCCCACGCACGCGCAAGCCGCGCATGTCATCGAGTATGGTATCTGCGTCTTGATGTGGTCGGTATGCCTGATGTTGGACGCGGCGGATGACAGTATCGCCGTGTCAGCAAGGGGCGAGCAGTGGTTGCCGAACCCGCCGCCGCCGATGACCGCCGTGATAGCCGCCAGCGGGGTGATGTCCATAGCGAACGCGATAGGTATGGCTATCGGCATCATGATGGCGTATGTCCCCCATGTCGCGCCTGTAGCGAATGTCATCGCGCACGAAACCACGAAGATTATTACCGGTACGAGGAACGCGGGCACGTTCTCCTGGAAAAGCTGCGCCGCGTAGTTGGCCGTGCCCAGCTCGTCTCCAACGCCGCCGATGGACCACGCGAGGGCTAGCAGCAAAATGACGAACAGCATGGACTTGGCGCCGACCACGAACGCCGAAAGCGACTCGGTTATGCTGGACAGCTTTTTGACCGCGTAGAACACTATCGCGAATACGACGGATATGATGACCGCGTACGTCAGCGCCAGCATGCCGTCCGTGTTGTTGAATGCGTCCAGCAGGTCGAAGCTCTCGAAGAACCCGCCTGTGTAGAGCATGAAGGTGAAGGCGAGAACTACCAGCAGCACGATGGGCGCGAGCAGGTCAATGGCCTTGCCGCCCTTCGCGACCTCGATGCTGGAGTAATCGTCCTCGTCCGCGTCCCCGCCGCTGAACGTCCTGTCGCAGAGCTGGCCGGTTTCGCGCGTACGCCGCTCGGCCTTGGCCATCGGGCCGAAGTCCATCTTGAACAGGATGACCATGATGACCATGATGATGGACAGCCAAGCGTAATAGTTGTAGGGAATGCTGCTGACGAAGGTCTGGAAAGCGTTGCCTTCCACGCCGGCAGACTTGTATGATTCGTTGATGAGCGAGCAGACGAAAGCGATCCAGCTCGACAGCGGAACGATGAGGCAGATGCCCACGGCCGTACTGTCTATAATGTAAGAAAGCTTTTCGCGCGAGACTTTGTACGAGTCCGTAATCTTCCGCATCACGGCCCCGTTCGTGAGGGCGTTAAAATAATCGTCGAAGAATATGATGAGTCCTATTCCCCACACCGTAGCCTCCGCACCTTTGCGGCTCTTTATCTTGTTGGAGAGCAGCTTACCGAAAGCATCCGACCCGCCCGACCTGACCATGAGCCCGATGAGCCCGCCAAGCATAGTAACAATAATAAGAACTTGAATATTCCACGGGTCTGTGAGCGCACCGGGGATGACCATGTCGCCTGTCTCATCGTACGTGCCGGCAAGCAGTTCTATCAGCTTGTTCAGCGCGCCGAGCGGATTCCAGTCGCATATGATAAGGCCGCCTGTGAAAACGCCGATAAACAGCGACAACAGGACTTCCTTTGTAATAATTGCAAGCACGATAGTCAAAATGGGTGGCACCAATGACCAAACTCCTGCATCCATTTATGCTCCTCCTTCTTTCCAAACACCATTGACAGACAATCAACCACATATTGTCTATGACAGGTCATGAGATAATGCCCTATCGGGCACCTGATGTATTGGATCCTCACCTCCTTTCGGCTCTTCAACTCTGCCGACTGTTCCGTTTTTGCAAATTCCCATTCCCGCAATGTCTGTGCCGCTCCGGTTTTGCAAATTACCGCTCCTGCTTCTAACTGTCCCTGCCCAAATTTTCAAAATAAAAAACCAGCTTATAGATGAGGCATCTGCGCAAACATATAACCTTTCTAATAGCCGGCTTTCGTTCAAGTCGCTCAGCCTGAGGACACAGGCCGTCATTGAGCAAAACAGCAATAATATTCATTTTCTCAAAGCCAAGACTGAGTGTCTTTATCTTTCTAATGCAATAATACTCTCATCGCCACCCGATGTCAATGCCTTTTGCGAAAAAAAAATCAATAAAAAAAATGAATGCTCATTAATGCGGACGTGTGAGGAGTGACATTATAATATGTTATACTTTTTGTATGGAATATCGCCTTCAGGAACTGCATACGGACACTGACTCGCGGGCTGCGGAGGGCGGGCGCGAGGCGGCAAAGAGAGGTGCGGCAGATGACACTGGTGCGCGGGCTGCGGAAGGCGGGCATTACGTGTATATCGCGGAATGCGCGGACGGAACGCTCTACACGGGCTACACGGTGGATATCGCGGAGCGCGAAAAGGCGCATAACAGCGGTTCGGGCGCGAAATACACGAGGTCGCGCCGCCCCGTTAGAATAACTCATTTTGAGGAATTTGCGTCAAAAAGCGATGCCCTGCGCCGCGAAATTGAGATAAAACGGCTGCGGAGGGCCGCGAAGCTGCGGCTCATTTCGGCAGGATCAGCCGGTGCCGCACACCCCTAATGCCCAGCCCCATTACCGCAAAACCCACCCCAAGCCGCCATTACCAAAAGTTATGTGTCAACTGTGTGAAATCTGACGGACAATACTGTGATATTGCATGTTAGTGCTTGATATTGCAAACGATAACGGCTATTATTAATAGCAGTGGAAGTGAAGGGATACGCAGTGAGGAAAAGAACATTGAAAACAACTACTAGGAGCACTAACAGATTACTGATACTGGCACTGCTTGCGGCGTTTGTCGTAAGTGTCTGTACTTCTTTCGCATACGGCGACGATTTGACCGAAGCCAAGCAAAAGACACAGGCTGCCAAGCAGGAGCTTGCCGAGAAGCAGCAGGCTGAAGCGAATATCGCAGCCAACATCAGCGCCATCGAGAGCCGCATCAGCGCGGCCAAGGCAGAAATAAATTCGCTCGACAAGAAGATTCAAAAGGCCGAAGCTCGGATGGACAAACTCACCGAGAAGTTCATGCAGCTTGAGAACGACCTTGCGCTCCAGGAGAGCGACCTCAACGCCCGCCTGAAAGAGATGTACCTCACCAGCGACACGAACGTGCTCGATGTCCTCCTCAATTCCGACAACATCGTAGACTTCATCTCCAACATGGATATGATTCAGCGTATCCACAAGCAGGACATCGAAACAGTAGAAGCGATAACTAAAAAGCAGGAGCAGGTCGAGAAGAAAAAGCAGGAAATTACCGAGACACACGACATGCTCGTGACACATTATGAGTCACAGAAGCAAAAGACCAACAGCCTTCTGGAGGATCAGCAGGAACTGATAGCGGCTAAGGCCGCGGCTGGTCAGGACACCGCGGCGGCACAGAGCGACTACGACAACGCGAAAGCGCATCAGGCATCCGTGGCAGCGGACATGATTAAGCCCGCGCCTGTTCCCAAGGCGGCTCCCACGAACGACACCAATAACAACAGCGACAATTCCGGCGGCGGGGATGTATCAGGCGGTGACACGGGCGGCAGCGATGGAGGCAGTGACAATTCCTCGGCTCCGTCACAGAAAACCCCTGACCTCGGCAACGGCATCGTTGCGGACGCGAAAGCGCTCCTGGGCATCCCGTACAGATGGGGCGGCACATCGCCTCAGACGGGCTTTGACTGCTCCGGATTCACGCAGTATGTATACGCGAGGAATGGCATCTTCATCCCGCGCACATCCTCCGCTCAGGCGAGCGCCGGAAGGAAGGTGGATTTGTCCGACCTCGAACCAGGCGATATAGTATGGCGCCCGGGGCATGTCGGTATCTACGTCGGCGGCGGGTCTGTCATTCATTCGCCACAGACAGGCGACGTAATCAGGTACACAAACGCTTCAGGATTCAGGTACGGAGTTCGGTATTAGGATTTTGTGAAAGACTATGGTGTAGATGAGGGCGGCCGTGAGGCCGCCGTTTTTGTTATTCCCTATTCTTTCTACTGTATCCTCCCCCACGCAGCCCATGACAAAAGTAACCCCTTGATTCATGCGCTTGTCACTTCCGCTTTGGCGGGATACGCTCTAGAATAATAATAACGATACGTGCGCGGCAGGCTTCCGTGGTTTCTTGGGCGGTACGCGCCGCCCTGAATCGCTGGGCTCGGGCGCGGCACATGATTGGCTGCACATGATTGGCTGCACATGCTACATGCTGCATATTACATTATTTAACACTAACAAGGAGAAGCGCTATGTCACCTTATATTACCGTCGAAAAGCTTACGAAGAAATACGGCGAGCTTACCGCTGTTGACAATCTTAGCTTCACGGTCGGGGAGAACGAGATATTCGGGTTTCTCGGGCCGAACGGCGCTGGCAAGACCACCACGCTGAACGTTATCGCCACCCTGTCCGATTTCGATCGTGGCGAGGTGAACATCGCGGGGTATGACCTTGCGCGCGATGAGTTCAAGATAAAAAGCCTGCTCGGGCTCGTGCCACAGGAGATAGCGCTCTACCGCAGCTTGACCGCCGCCGAGAACGTATCCCTGTTCGCGTCGCTCTACGGGCTGCGCGGCAGGGCTTTGAAAAAGGCGGTGGACGACGCGCTCGAATTTGCCGGGCTGTCCGATGTGCGAAAAAAATACGCGGGCAAGCTGTCGGGCGGCATGCAGCGCAGGCTGAACATCGCGTGCGGCATAGCGCACAAGCCGAAGCTGATCATCATGGACGAGCCGACCGTCGGCGTGGACGCGCGGAGCCGCGACAATATCCTGCACTCCATCCGCACGCTGCGCGACGAGGG
>JAIRPQ010000075.1 GCA_031256875.1 Eubacteriales Family XIII. Incertae Sedis bacterium
TGGATTTGGGGCTGTTTGCCCCAGACCGCAGAGCGAGTTCATCTTGATGTGGTAGCAGAGGGCTTCGAGCTTGTCCAGATCGTCCATGTCCGCCTTGCCTGAGGTGATGCGTTCAAGGATTTCGAGCATGCGCCTCGTGCCGATACGGCATGGCGAGCATTTGCCACAGCTCTCGTCCACAGTGAATTCGAGGAAGAACTTGGCGATATCGACCATGCAATTGTCCTCGTCCATGACGATCAGCCCGCCCGAGCCCATCATGGAGCCGATGGCCAGCAGGTTGTCATAGTCGATAGGCACGTCGATCTTTTCAGCGGGGATACAGCCGCCCGACGGGCCGCCCGTCTGCGCGGCCTTGAACTTCTTTCCGTTCGGGACGCCGCCGCCGATCTCCTCGACGATCTCGCGCAGGGTAGTGCCCATGGGTATCTCTACCAGACCCGTGTTGTTGATCTTGCCTCCGAGCGCGAACACCTTCGTGCCCTTGCTTTTCTCGGTGCCCATCGAAGCGAACCACTCCGCGCCGAGCATGATGATGCGCGGGATGTTCGCCAGAGTTTCCACGTTGTTCAGTATCGTGGGCTTCTGGAACACACCCTTGTGCGCGGGGAACGGCGGGCGCGGGCGCGGCTCGCCGCGCTTGCCCTCTATCGAGGTCATGAGCGCCGTTTCCTCGCCGCAGACGAACGCGCCCGCGCCGAGCCTTATTTCGAGGTCGAAGTCGAAGCCCGTGCCGAAGATGTCCTTGCCGAGCAGCCCCATCTCGTGGGCCTGGTCTATCGCGATGCCGAGCCGCTTGACCGCTATCGGGTATTCAGCGCGTACATATATATAGCCCTGGTTCGCGCCGATGGCATAGCCCGCTATCGCCATAGCCTCTATTATGGCGTGGGGATCGCCCTCCAAAACCGAGCGGTCCATGAACGCGCCCGGGTCGCCCTCGTCCGCGTTGCAGCATACGTATTTCTGCTCGCCCTCGCTCGCCGCCGCGAACTTCCATTTCAAGCCCGTCGGGAAGCCCGCGCCGCCCCTGCCGCGCAGCCCCGAATCAAGTATCTCCTGCACGACGCGCTCCGGCGTGTACTCCGTCAGCACCTTGCCGAGCGCCTGATAGCCGTCCACCGCGATATACTCGTTGATGTTCTCGGGGTCGATCAGCCCGCAGTTGCGCAGTGCCACGCGTAGCTGTTTTTTGTAGAACTGAGTTTCGTTCAACGACGATACGCCGCCGTCCTCCGTGCTGTCCTGAAGCAACAGCCTTGAGACTATGCGCCCTTTCAGCAGATGCTCCTCTGTTATTTCCTTGGCGGCCTCCGCCGTCACGTTCTGGTAGAACGCGCCCTCCGGGTATACCACCACGATGGGGCCGTTCGCGCATAGCCCGAAACAGCCTGTCGTTATGACGCGCACTTCCTTTTCGAGCCCGTGCGCGGCTATCGCTTCGTTGAATGCTTCGATGACCGCAGGGCTGCCCGAGGCCGTACACCCCGTTCCGCCGCAAACCAATACGTTTGACCTATACATTATAAAAGCTCTCCTTTACTCGCTCTGTTATGCCCTCATGCCTGTGCGCCGCGCCGACGGGCGCGGGCGAATCGTTCCCTAGGACTGGCGGCTGCCTATCGTGTACTCGCTCACAATGCTCCCGCCGACTATATGGTCAGCGACGATCCGCGCCACCTTTTCCTTGGACATATTCACATATGTAACCTTCTCCTTGCCCGGCACGAACACCTCCACGACAGGCTCGAACTGGCATATGCCGATGCAGCCCGTCTGGCTGACCGTCACGTTCTTCAGCCCGCGCGTCGCGACCTGCTCGACGAACTCCGCCAGCACGGGGCGCGCGCCCGCCGCTATGCCGCAGGTAGCCATGCCCACCAACACCTTCGTCTTGTCGTCGCCATCGTCACGGAGCGACACCTCGCCTTGCAGCTTGTCCCTCAGCGCTTTCAATTCTTCTAGACTCTTCATTATTACACGCTCCTTGTTTCTAACCCTAACCTCTGATTGCTTCTTTGCTTACGCGAAATTGTTCATATATTATATGCGGTTATCAGCTCCTTCGTGTTTTCATTGATATGCGACGCCATGTAGGCCATCACCTCCGGCTCGGATATCGGCACGCCGTCAAGCACCTGCTTCACCTCTCGGGTGTCGAACACGAACCCGCCGCTTCCGTCCGCAGAGTCCGCAGCGCCGGCGATGCCGCCAGAATCGGCGGAGTCCCCAGTGTCTGCGCAGACGCACAGCTCATAGACAAAATCCATCTCGGGGTTCGCGCCCGCGAGCAGGGACATAGTCTGGCCCATATCGCCCAGCGGCGCGCGGTCTATATGCCCCAGCCCGAACGTTGCCTCGACCCTGGTGCCACGGCCCGGCGAGGATGCTATCTCCATCGCCCCGCCGGTCAGCTCCGCGTTCATCTTCAAGTATGGAAGCCCCAGCCCCACCTTGCGCGTGGTGCGCGTAGTGTAGAACGGATCCGCCGCTCCTTTCGCTGTTTCCTCGTCCATGCCGCTGCCGTCGTCCTCGATGGCTATCCTTAGCATGTCCTCTGCGGGAAAAGCCCTGACCGCGACGCGCACTAGCGCGGCCCCTGCCCTGACCGAGTTTTCCGCTATATCCAAAATGTTCAGCGATAATTCCTGCATTGAAGCCCTTTGATGCCCCTTGGCGCCATCCGCGGTTCACAAGCTGCGCAAGCTGTGCCCTGTGCTAATATTTTTCCAGAATACGGCTGACATCGTCCTGCGTGAGCCGCCCGTAGACATCCTCGTTCACGGTCAGCACGGGAGCCAGGCCGCACGCGCCGATACAGCGGCAGGCTTCGAGCGAAAATTTCCCGTCGGGAGTACATTCGCCGCTGCCGATCCCCAGCTCGCCCGAAAGCTTGTCGTAGAAGTCCCCTGCGCCTTTGACGTAGCAGGCCGTTCCCAGGCAGCAGCTTATCTTGTACTGCCCCTTGGGGTTCAGCGAGAATTGGGCGTAGAACGTGGCCACGCCATAGATCTCCTCGAGCGGCACGCCCGTTCCCTCGGCTATGATCGTCTGCACCTCTATCGGCAGATAGCCGTAGATGTCCTGCGCCCTCTGCAAAATCGCGATAAGCGAGCCCTTTTCGCCCTTCAGCTCGTCAATCGCGGCACGGAGCGCCGCTTCCTGCTCTGCGGTCCCACCAAAGGGGATGTTGGTTTTTTTGTTCGCCATTGTTGTCCTTTCTTGAATCTTGGCACAATTCCCGAAATATTCACAATAACAGCAAATGTGCCGACTCTAACCTAAACCTAACCCTAAACCGATAACTAAACAACCGTCCCGCAGCCCATTTGCCGAGCATCGCAACGCACTCCAACGCGGGATAATTAGATTATATCATAGCGGCATAATGTTGCCATATCCAATTTGATATTTTTTTAACAATCTTTTCGCGATAATGCCCTGACACAATATGCCGCCAAACGCTAGCGCATCATCAATATGCCGCCATCAATGCAGACCACCTGGCCTGTTATGAATTTTGACGAGTCGCTGCTGAGGAATGCCATGACAGGCACATAGTCCGTGTCCAGATCCCCGAGCTTGCCGCCGAGCGGCACCGATGCGGCCATCACCTTGTCGTGCTCGGCAAGCTGCTCCGGCGTCATAGCCGCACGGGTTTTGTCATACATGGGCGTCCAGATGGCCGGCGCTATCATATTGACGCGGATGCCGTATTGCGCCCATTCCATCGCGATGGAACGCGACCACGCCGTCACCGCGCCCTTGCTTGCGCCATAGTGCGCCTTGCGCACATATCCCTGAATCCCTCCTGAGCTGGTGAAATTCAGGATGACGCCGCCCTCGCCCTTTAAGTATGGGAACGCCGCAACGTTTGTGACGTATGTGCTGGTGGCGTTCGTGGACATGACATCAATCCAGTTCTCCATGGTTATTTCCTCTGCCGCGCTGAACGGCGCGATGCCTGCCGCGTGGATCAGCACGTCAAGACCGCCCAGCTTGGCGGCCGCCTCATCGATTGCCGCTTTCGTCGCGTCGGCGTCTTTTATATCCAACGGCATGAATGTAGCGCCTGATTTTTCGGATATCCGCTTGCCCGCAGCCTTGTTGCGACCGAAAAAGACCACCTCCGCGCCTAGACCGGGAAAGGCTAGGGCAACAGCTTCTCCCATGCCGCTCGTACCGCCTGTTACAATAACCTTCGCTCCATCAAGTCTTTCCATTATTGCTTATTACCTCCAAAACCGCGCAACAGCTAAGAATTTTTTGCATCCGTCCTGTTCTCCAGATAGTATTTCGGTCTTAGGAACAGCATGACCAGTATCATGCAGACCACTATCGCCGCCGCGCAGAACACCGTGGGGATCATGTAAGACCCGTTGATGGACTTCAGCGCCGCTATCGCTATTGGCCCCAGAATACCGCCAAGCGCGGTGGCCGCCTGGAAGAAGGATGTCGTCAACTGTATCTCTTTCTGGCCAAACATCTTCTGCGCCGTGAATACGCCGACCATCGTAATAGGCCCGCCGATAAGCCCATACAGCACGGAGTAGACAATCGCGGCCAATACGGTGGATGCGTTCATCAGTACGAATATGCTCGCGAATACCCCGATATAGCAGTACATCGCGGCAAGCCGCACACCCTTCTTGTCAACAACAAATCCAAACAGTATCTTGTTGACCACGTTCGTGACGGAAAAAGCGGAAACGGCGATGCCGACATCTATTGTGGACAGCCCGTTCTCCGTCAGGATCAGCGCCTGGTTCGATATAAAGTACATCATGACAAAGGTCTGAAGCACTAGGACGCCCAGCGTCGCAAAGAACACCGGCGAACGCAGTATCTTGGAGAAGGGCAGCCCCGGAACTTCCACTTTCTCGCCCGCGGCCGCTTTCTTTGCCGCCTCGACATCCTCCTCGGTGGCTCCCACAGGCGTCATGCCGAGAGGGATAGGCGAGTAACGCACGAAGAATATGCTCGCAATAAGCCCTGGCACGAGCACGCATATCGCCTGTACCGTTGCGCTTGCGCGCCAGCCCATGCTGGCGAACATCGCCGCAACGCCTATAATATAAACAGCGGACAC
>JAIRPQ010000081.1 GCA_031256875.1 Eubacteriales Family XIII. Incertae Sedis bacterium
TTCGACTGATTCTTTCTCTATGCAGTTTTCAAAGTACATTGCCCTCATTTGAGAGCCGACGTATATTATATGTCTCACAGAGCCCCGTGTCAACAACTTTTTGCTTGTAATTTTTACCAGCTGTTATTCGAGCTAAAATATTGCGTGGAAAACGCTTCGCAAGACTTGTTTTTTACACTAATATTATATAGAATTTAAGGATAGGTTACAGCATGTTACAATGGTATAGAATAATGACTCAAACGAAACGAATTATCCGAATTGCAGTTGCCGCGGTTTTGGCTCTTGCGCTGATATTGACGGGGATATACTTCCCTGCCGCGGTCGGTTCACCCGCATCTGGTAACGGCGAAAATGGCGCAACGGGATTTGCGGTAGCATACGCAGACACTACTCCCGCCGCCGTCACAACCCCTGAAGATATATCCGCCGCGGTGATCGCGCCCATCAGCGACAGGGCGTACAGCGGCGAGAGAATCAAGCCGACGCTTGGTGTCACCCTCGGCACGAAGAAGCTGAAGAAAAATCGCGATTACACGATCAAGTACAGTGATAACAAGCTGCCCGGAACGGCCACCGTGGTTATCAGCGGCAAAGCGCCGAACTACACTGGAACCCTCCAGACTACGTTCAACATCATCGTCAGGACGCCGAAGGAATACAGGCTGAGGGTCAGTAACGATTTTGTTACAGCTTCGTGGAAGCGGGCGGCAGGCAAAATCGACGGCTACGAAGTGTTCTACGCATCCGACGAGTCGTTCTCCTCCGACAAAAGAAGGAAGGTCATAGAGTCCACGAAAACGACGAGTTATTCCATTGACAGACCCTTCAAGGCCACCTCGTTCTATGTGAAGGTGCGGTCGTTCGTCAAAATCAAGAAGAAGAAGTATTACAGCGAATACACCTACGTGCGGAACAAGGAAACAAAAGACGTGGGTTGGTACAGTAAAATCTCGGACAAAATCGGGTCGGACACCAAGTGGATTGATATCGACCTGAGCAAGCAGATTGTCTACCTTCATAAGGGCGACGATTTGGTGAAAGCGTACGCCTGCTCAACGGGCAAGCCCGGGACACCTACGCCGAAAGGCACGTTCAGCATCTACAAGAAAATCAAGCTGCACGATATGAAGGGCGACTGGAACCCCGAAACGCAGGAGTGGGGATATGTCGCGAAGGATGTGCCGTGGGCCACTTATTTCGTGAGCGACATCGCCTTCCACGGGGCATCATGGAATCCTCAGGTGAATCTGCCGCTGGATCAGAAGCGGATTCCCAAGAGCCACGGCTGCGTGAATATGCGCGTTGCCGACGCCAAATACCTATACAACTGGGGTCCGATGGGGACTCTGGTTTCGGTACATAAATAAGAGACAGGCAATAATTATTGGCGGATGCATAATGAAGCGAAGCGGGCGGCTTGGGTCGACATCGACCTTAGTTCCCTGCAAAAAAACTATGACTCCCTGCGCGCCTTAGCGCCCGACAGCGCTTTTATTGCGGCTATCAAGATGGACGCTTACGGCCACGGCGCCGTGAAGGTGGCTTGGGAGCTGGTGAAGTCGGGCGCGGACTATCTGGGAGTCGCGACCTTGGACGAGGCCGCCGCGCTGAGAGAGGCCGGCATTCAAACGCCTATAGTCCTGCTCGGCGCTACGCCGCGCGGCAACGTGAAGGATGTGCTGGATCTGAAACTCATCCCTGTGGTCACGTCCGTAAAGGACGCCGCTCTGCTCTCTGATATGGCGGGAATTTTCCTGTCCGACGAGCCCGTCGATATTTTTCTCGCCATAGATACGGGCATGGGAAGACTCGGCGTGTTGTTCGACGAGGCGGGCGCGGCTCAGGTAATGGATATCGCGAAGCTGCCGGGGATACGCATCAAAGGCGTGTTCTCGCATTTCTCGGCGGCGGACGAGGACGATCCGGCGTTCACGCTCAAGCAGATAGATTATTTCGACAGGATATGCTCCGCCCTCGAAGAAATGGGCATACGGCCCGCCATCAGGACGATGGCGAACAGCGCGGGGCTCATGCGCTATCCACAGGCGCACTACGAAGCGGTGCGCCCGGGCATTGCTCTCTACGGGCTTTATCCCGCGCCGAGCATGGACGACGGAACGGTGCGACTGGATCCCGTTATGAGCGTCCACGCGAATATTGTTTTGATAAGGAAAGTGCCCGCGGGGTTTCCGGTCAGCTACGGCCACACCTTCTACACTGAAAGGGAGAGCCTTATCGGAGTATTGCCGCTCGGGTATGGCGATGGCCTGCCGCGCGTCATCTCCGGCAAGGGGCGTGTCATCGTGAACGGTACGTATGCGCCGCTCGTCGGGACTATCTCGATGGATCAGGCGATGGTAGACCTCACGGACGTGCCGGATGTAGAGGAATACGACGAAGCCATCGTCATGGGCAGCGACGGAAACCTGTCTGTCACGGCGGACGATATAGCGGAATGGGCGGGAACCATCAGCTACGAAGTCACCTGCCGCTTCGGGCAGCGGCTGCCGAAAATCTATACCGCCATTTAATCCTATTCATTGAATGCCCCTAGGAAGGGGCGCTACTTCCCCCGAAGGTGAATATTAGAGCGGTTTTCCGTACACCACTCCTATGTCTCGGCGGTAGTAGGCTCCTTCGAATTTGATTTTTTCCGCGTTCGCGTAGGCTTTGGCTCGGGCTTCCTCGTGTGTTGCCCCTGTCGCTGTTACGCCCAGCACGCGCCCGCCAGAGGTGAGCGTTTCACCGCCGGCTCCAAGCTTCGTGCCCGCGTGGAATACAACGACATCGCTGTCCACCTCGGACAGCCCGTGGATGGCCTCTCCTTTTTCGTATGAACCAGGGTATCCGCCCGATGCCATCACTACGCAGACCGCGCGTTCCTCCGACCAGGCGATTTCCTGCTCCGCTAACCTGTCCTGCGTGGCCGCGATAAAAATGTCCGCTAGGTCGGTGTCAAGCCTACGCAACACTGACTGCGCTTCGGGGTCTCCGAACCTGTTGTTGAACTCGATGACCTTCGATCCTTCGTCCGTTATCATGAGCCCGATGAACAGTACGCCACGAAAATCCAGTCCGTCTTTTTTGAAGCCCTCGAAGGTCGGCGTGAGTATGCGTTCCTTTATCTGCGCTTCCAGCTCGGGCGTGAACACGAGGCTCGGGGAATACGTTCCCATGCCGCCCGTGTTCGGACCTTCATCGCGGTCGCCTATGCGCTTGTAGTCCTGCGCCGACTCCATCGGCACTATGGCGCTGCCGTCAACAAAGCAGAGGACGGAAGCTTCGACACCTTTCAGGCATTCTTCCACCACGACCGTATCGCCGGCGGAGCCGAATACTTTCGTGCCCATCATCTCGTCTATCGCTTTTTCCGCTTCGGCGGCGTCCGCAGCCAGGACGACGCCCTTGCCCGCCGCAAGCCCGTCCGCTTTCAGCACCATCGGGTAGCCGAAAATGCCGATGTCGGATTTCAGCGCGGAGATGTCCGTATACTCGCGGTACTTCGCGGTCGGTATGCCGTGACGCGCGAGGAACGCTTTCGTGAACGATTTGCTCGCTTCGAGCTGCGCGCATTTTTTGTTCGGGCCGAACACGGGTATGCCGAGGGCTTCCAGTTCATCCGTCAGTCCTTTCGCGAGCGGCACTTCCGGTCCGATGACCACGAGGTCAGGACCTTCGCCACGCACCAGCTCCGTGACGAACGCAACATCCTCCGCGTCCCCGCTGACGCAGCGGGCTATGCCCGCGATGCCGGCGTTGCCGGGGACGCACACCAATTCCGGTTTTTTCGGACTCTGCGCGAGCTTCCACGCGATGGCGTGCTCACGCCCGCCACCGCCGACAATCAATATCTTCATCGTTACTCCGCTTCGGCTTCGCCGGTCGTCGCGTCGGCGCCACTCTCTGTCTCGGAAGGAGCGACCTCCTCGACTTCCAAATCGCCATCGCCGATGCTGGTATCGTCGACCTGGTTCCCATCGCTATCGAATACGAGTCCGTTGTACACATCACCGCTTTCGGTCAGATACCCTCCGGTTTCGTCGTCGTACATGAGCAAATTGCCCTCGCCGTCGTATACGTCAGCGTACGACATATCTTCTTCCGATGCGATCTCCTCGTGGTTGGCGTCGTATATTTTGCCTTCATATGCCTTGCCGTCCTTGGTCACGTAAGTGGCCGACAGCTGGCTGTACATCAGCGCGTCGCCGTTCTCGTCGTAGGCTGTGTCGGCAGCGATGCTCGATCTGTAATACGATGCCACCGGCGCCCACTGCATCGCGACGTACGCCACAAACCCCGCCGTCGCCGCCGTCGTGATGATGAGCACGATGAGCAGCACCTTGATTGTTTTCAGTTCGTTCTTCTTTTCGTCCATTTTCAAACCCTCCATGATTGATGAATAATTTAATAATACAATAACAATTATTGAATAATGCTCAGTGCTTGAAATGCCTTTCGCCCGTGAACACCATCGCTATTCCTTTTTCGTCCGCTGTCTTAATCGAGTCCTCGTCCCTTATCGATCCGCCGGGCTGGATGATCGCCGCCACGCCCGCATCCGCCGCCGCATGGACGCAGTCGTCGAACGGGAAGAACGCATCTGAGGCGAGAACCGAGCCGCTAAGATCCCTGCCTGCCGCGTCAGCGACTGAGCCGGTGTCCGCGCCCCTGACGGCTATTCCCACGGAGTTTATCCGGTTCGTCTGCCCGGGGCCTATGCCGAGCGTCATGCCGTCCTTGGCTATCACTATCGCGTTAGACTTGACGTGCTTGACCACCTTCATGGCGAACTCCATGTCGGCCATCTGCTCAGCCGTCGGCTGTTTTGCGGTCACGGTTTTCATCGCGGATTTTTCGTAGAGCGTCGCGTCCGCGTCCTGCACGAGAAGCCCGCCGTCCACCTTCTTGATGTCGAGCTCGCCCGCGGGCGGGCGCTTCGCGATGTCGGGCAGCTCCAGCAGCCGCAGGTTTTCTTTCCGGCGAAGCACGCCTAGCGCGCCCTCGGTAAAGCCTGGCGCGATGACTATCTCCGCGAACACCTTGTGTACCTCTATCATCTCGCGGGCGGTGTCCTCGTCGAACTCGCGGTTGGCGGCTATGATGCCGCCGAATATGGATACGGGGTCGGCGGCGTATGCCTTGCGGTACGCGCCGAGTATATCGCCCGCGCTCCCGACGCCGCAGGGGTTCGCGTGCTTAACCGCGACGATAGTCGGCTCGTCAAATTCGCGCAGACAGGCGATCGCCCCGTTCGTGTCGTTGATGTTATTGAACGAAAGCTCCTTGCCGTTCAGCTGCTTCGCGTTCACGAGCGCGCCGCTGTGCGGCTTCACTTCCTTATAATATGAAGCCTGCTGCTGCGGGTTCTCGCCGTAGCGCAGAGCCTGTACTTTTTCATAGGTGAACGTCGGGTTGTCGGGCAACGGCAGCCCCTTTTCGCCGCGCAGGTATTCCGCGATCATCGCGTCGTAGGCCGCCGTGTGCTCGAACACCTTCAGCGCGAGGCCGTATTTCATATCGTAGCCTATTTCGCCGCCGCCTTTCAGCGCGTCCAGCACACTGCCGTAGTCGGACGGGTCGCATATGACCGCCACGTCCCTGTGGTTCTTCGCCGCCGAGCGCAGCATGGTCGGCCCGCCGATGTCGATGTTCTCTATCGCCACGGGCAGGGTCACGTCAGGCTTCATGATGGTCGCCTTGAACGG